>NZ_JBEOXF010000001.1:0-344999 GCF_040296405.1 Streptomyces sp. NPDC002133
CTGCCGAGTCACACGAGACAAGCTGCCATCAGCCACACCCGGCCCTCCCGGGCCGCCTAACAACTTACGGAGCTGCCATGGGGCGAGAGATCATGGCCCCTTACGCTGGCCGCGAATCGGGCTGGCTCCTCGCCCGCAAGCCGGTAAACCGAAACTGCTTCAACATGCACGTGTGGAAGCCGGCCCTGGCTCGGGCCGGCGTCATCCCCGAGCGGGAGGTGGGGGAACCGCGTTCGTGTCCTCCCGCGAGCATGGAATGCACGCGCTCCGGCACTTCTGTGCCCCGGTCCTCCTGGACGCCGGGGAGAACATCAAGGCCCTGGCGGAGTACCTCGGCCACGGCGATCCCGGCTTCACTCTGCGGACCTACACGCACCTGATGCCGAACAGCCAGGCACGCGCGCGAAAGGCCGTCGACCACGTCTTCCGCCGGGGCGGTGACACGGCCGACGGCCCACAGACGGCCCAGGATGGCGAAAATCCCTCCTGACCTGCGTAAACGTCAGATGTCGCGGAAGGTTTCGATCTGCGCGCCCACTGAGTTGAGCCGCTCCGCCAGATCCTCGTAGCCGCGGTTGATGACGTACACATTGCGCAGCACGGACGTGCCTTCGGCCGCCATCATCGCCAGCAGGACGACCACGGCGGGGCGCAGCGCCGGCGGGCACATCATCTCTGCGGCGCGCCAGCGGGTGGGGCCCTCGACGAGGACGCGGTGCGGGTCGAGGAGCTGGAGGCGGCTGCCGAGGCGGTTGAGGTCGGTCAGGTAGATCGCGCGGTTGTCGTAGACCCAGTCGTGGATGAGGGTCTTGCCCTGGGCGACGGCCGCGATGGCGGCGAAGAACGGCACGTTGTCGATGTTGAGGCCGGGGAACGGCATCGGGTGGATCTTGTCGATCGGCGCCTCCAGTTTGGAGGGGCGGACGGTCAGGTCGACGAGCCGGGTGCGGCCGTTGTCGGCGTTGTACTCGGCCGTGCGGTCGTGGTCGAGGCCCATCTCCTCGAGTACGGCGAGCTCGATCTCCAGGAACTCGATCGGCACCCTGCGAATCGTCAGCCGGGACTCGGTGACGACGGCGGCGGCGAGGAGGCTCATCGCCTCGACCGGGTCCTCGGAGGGGGAGTAGTCGACGTCGACGTCGATGGTGGCCACGCCGTGCACGGTCAGGGTCGTGGTGCCGATGCCCTCGACGCGTACGCCGAGCGCCTCCAGGAAGAAGCACAGGTCCTGGACCATGTAGTTGGAGGAGGCGTTGCGGATGACGGTGACACCGTCGTGGCGGGCGGCGGCGAGCAGCGCGTTCTCGGTCACGGTGTCGCCGCGCTCGGTCAGCACGATCGGGCGGCGCGGCGTGGTCGACCGCTCCACGACGGCGTGGTAGAGGCCCTCGGTCGCGGTGATGTCCAGACCGAAGCGGCGCAGGGCGATCATGTGCGGCTCGATCGTCCGGGTCCCGAGGTCGCAGCCGCCGGCGTAGGGCAACCGGAAGCGGTCCATCCGGTGCAGCAGCGGGCCGAGGAACATGATGATCGACCGGGTCCGCCGCGCCGCGTCGGCGTCGATGGCGTCCATGTCGAGCGTGGCGGGCGGGACGATCTCGAGGTCCGTGCCGTCGTTGATCCAACGGGTACGGACGCCGATCGAGTTGAGGACCTCCAGCAGCCGGTAGACCTCCTCGATACGGGCCACACGGCGCAGGACCGTACGGCCCTTGTTGAGCAGTGAGGCGCAGAGCAGAGCGACACAGGCGTTCTTGCTCGTCTTGACGTCGATGGTCCCGGAGAGCCGGCGTCCGCCGACGACCCGCAGGTGCATGGGCCCGGCATAGCCGAGCGACACGATCTCGCTGTCGAGCGCCTCACCGATGCGGGCAATCATCTCAAGGCTGATGTTCTGATTGCCGCGCTCGATACGGTTGACGGCGCTCTGGCTGGTGCCGAGTGCTTCGGCCAGCTGTGCCTGTGTCCAGCCCCGATGCTGACGGGCGTCACGGATGAGCTTGCCGATGCGTACGAGGTAGTCGTCTGCCATGGCGGCAGGCTATCTCAGATATGAGATGAGGTGCCCCGTGTGATGGACCATTCGAGTGATGCGCTGTTTTGATGGTGCATCATTGGTCCAACTCGGGCAAATCGGACGCGTGTGTCGGCGAGGTGTCGCGTGTCGCGGTGCAACGTGACATCGGGGGCTCGCCCCGTCACCCGTGTCCGGGCATGACCGTTCCGCGGTCATGTACTAGAGTTATCTCGACATCGAGATATCTACAGAAGGCGAGCCGCACAACCTTCCGCCGCGGTCATTTCAGTAAGGGTGACCTAACTAAGCCTTACCTTAGCGGATTGCTGAGAAAACACAGGCGGCAGGATGCGGTCAGTACGCGCACATTGATGAAGGAGACTGTCGTGTCGGCGAACAGCTTCGACGCCCGCAGCACGCTGCGCGTGGGCGACGAGTCGTACGAGATCTTCCGGCTGGACAAGGTCGAGGGCTCCGCGCGCCTCCCTTACAGCCTCAAGGTCCTGCTGGAGAACCTGCTCCGCACCGAGGACGGCGCGAACATCACCGCCGACCACATCCGGGCGCTCGGCGGCTGGGACTCGCAGGCGCAGCCGAGCCAGGAGATCCAGTTCACGCCGGCCCGCGTGATCATGCAGGACTTCACCGGCGTGCCCTGTGTCGTGGACCTCGCCACGATGCGTGAGGCCGTGAAGGAGCTCGGCGGCGACCCGGCGAAGATCAACCCGCTGGCCCCGGCCGAGCTGGTCATCGACCACTCCGTCATCGCGGACAAGTTCGGCACCCCGGACTCCTTCGCGCAGAACGTGGAGCTGGAGTACGGCCGCAACAAGGAGCGCTACCAGTTCCTGCGCTGGGGCCAGACCGCCTTCGACGAGTTCAAGGTCGTCCCGCCCGGCACCGGCATCGTCCACCAGGTCAACATCGAGCACCTGGCCCGCACCGTCATGGTCCGTAACGGCCAGGCCTACCCCGACACCCTCGTCGGCACCGACTCGCACACCACCATGGTCAACGGCCTCGGTGTGCTCGGCTGGGGCGTCGGCGGTATCGAGGCCGAGGCCGCCATGCTCGGCCAGCCGGTCTCGATGCTCATCCCGCGCGTCGTCGGATTCAAGCTCACCGGTGAGCTTGAGCCCGGCACCACCGCCACCGACCTCGTGCTCACGATCACCGAGATGCTGCGCAAGCACGGCGTCGTCGGCAAGTTCGTGGAGTTCTACGGTGAGGGCGTCACCGCCACCTCCCTCGCCAACCGCGCCACCATCGGCAACATGTCGCCGGAGTTCGGCTCCACCGCCGCGATCTTCCCGATCGACGAGGAGACGCTGAACTACCTCAAGCTCACCGGCCGCAGCGAGCAGCAGGTCGCGCTCGTGGAGGCGTACGCCAAGGAGCAGGGCCTCTGGCTGGACCCGGCCGCCGAGCCCGACTTCTCCGAGAAGCTGGAGCTCGACCTCTCCACGGTCGTCCCCTCCATCGCCGGCCCGAAGCGCCCGCAGGACCGTATCGTCCTCGCGAACGCCGCTCGGCAGTTCACGCAGGACGTGCGCAACTACGTCGAGGACGACGACGAGGCGGGCAAGGAGTCCTTCCCGGCCTCCGACGCCCCGGCCACGTCCAACGGTGTGCCGACCCGCCCGACCACCGTCACGGCCCCCGACGGCACGACGTACGAGATCGACCACGGCGCCGTCACCGTCGCCGCGATCACCTCCTGCACCAATACCTCGAACCCGTACGTCATGGTCGCCGCCGCGCTGGTGGCCAAGAAGGCGGTCGAGAAGGGCCTGACCCGCAAGCCGTGGGTCAAGACCACCCTCGCCCCGGGTTCCAAGGTTGTCACCGACTACTTCGACAAGGCGGGCCTGACCCCCTACCTCGACAAGGTCGGCTTCAACCTCGTCGGCTACGGCTGCACCACCTGCATCGGCAACTCCGGCCCGCTGCCGGAGGAGGTCTCCAAGGCCGTCAACGAGCACGACCTGGCCGTGACCTCGGTGCTCTCCGGCAACCGCAACTTCGAGGGCCGGATCAACCCCGACGTCAAGATGAACTACCTGGCGTCCCCGCCGCTGGTCGTCGCGTACGCCCTCGCGGGCTCCATGAAGGTGGACATCACCCGCGAGGCGCTCGGCACCGACACCGAGGGCAACCCGGTCTTCCTGAAGGACATCTGGCCCTCCGAGGCCGAGGTCAACGACGTCGTCGCCAACGCCATCGGCGAGGACATGTTCAACAAGTCCTACCAGGACGTCTTCGCGGGCGACGCCCAGTGGCAGGCGCTGCCGATCCCGACCGGCAACACCTTCGAGTGGGACGCCGAGTCGACCTACGTCCGCAAGCCCCCGTACTTCGAGGGCATGACGATGGAGACCACCCCGGTCACCGACATCGCGGGCGCCCGCGTGCTGGCCAAGCTGGGCGACTCGGTCACCACCGACCACATCTCCCCGGCCGGTGCGATCAAGGCCGACACCCCGGCCGGCAAGTACCTCACCGAGCACGGTGTGGAGCGTCGTGACTTCAACTCCTACGGCTCGCGCCGAGGCAACCACGAGGTCATGATCCGCGGCACGTTCGCCAACATCCGTCTGCGCAACCAGATCGCGCCGGGCACCGAGGGCGGCTACACCCGCGACTTCACCCGGGCCGCAACTGCTGACGCGGCTCCGGTCTCCTTCATCTACGACGCCTCGCGCAACTACATCGAGCAGGGCATCCCGCTGGTCGTCCTGGCCGGCAAGGAGTACGGCTCCGGCTCGTCCCGCGACTGGGCGGCGAAGGGCACCGCGCTGCTGGGCGTCAAGGCCGTCATCGCCGAGTCGTACGAGCGCATCCACCGCTCGAACCTCATCGGCATGGGTGTGCTGCCGCTGCAGTTCCCCGAGGGTGTCACGGCCGAGTCCCTCGGCCTGACCGGCGAGGAGACCTTCTCCTTCACCGGCGTCACCGAGCTCAACGAGGGCACCACGCCGCGCACGGTCAAGGTCACCACCGACACCGGTGTGGAGTTCGACGCGGTCGTCCGCATCGACACCCCCGGCGAGGCGGACTACTACCGCAACGGCGGCATCATGCAGTACGTGCTGCGGAGCCTGATCCGCAAGTAAGCGGTCGGCACACGGTCAATCGCACGGGCAACCGGACGGTCAGCCGTACGGCAAAGGGCCGCACCCCCGGCACGGGGGTGCGGCCCTCCGGCTGTCCGGCCCGCTCAGCCCGCCGTGGTCCGCTCCACCGGGATCCACAGCTCCGCGTCCGCCTCCGTGCCGTCCGGGGAGAGCCGCGTGCGCAGGATCTCCGGGCCAGGCCTGCTCCGGAAGGGGTTGGACGGGAACCACTGCGTGAAGACGTCCCGCCACAGGTACTGGAGCGTCTCCGGAAAGCGCCCCGAGTGCTCGAAGACCGCCCAGGCGCCGGCCGGTACGGTCAGCGCCGCCATGTCGTCGGGCGCCTCGGCGCCGGTCACGACGCCGTGGTAGTAGTCGAGTTCGGTGCCCTCCGCACGGCTCTCGGCGAGGTTGTCGCTCACCGCGACGATCCCCCGCGGCTCCTGGTCGGACAGTGCCTCCATACGCTCCAGGGTCTCGCTGCCGATGCTCCGGACGAACGAGACGAGCTCCGGGTTCATCCCCTCGTGGACGAGGGGGACCCGGGCCTTCCTGCCGACGACACGGAACCCGTCCTTCTCCACGATCCGGTACCGCATGCTGGTGCTCCCTTCGACGATCATGCGGAAGGACATCCGGGGCTGGGAGTCCAGCACCGCGCCGGTACGCCTGGCCTCGGCGGGGCCGACGCCGTGCATCGCGCGGAACGCGCGCGCGAACGCCTCGCCCGACCCGTAGCCGCGGCGCACCGCGATGTCGAGCAGCGTCCGCTCCCCGGCGAGGACCTCGGCGCCCGCGAGGGTGAGCCGTCTGCGGCGGATGTACTCCGAGAGCGGCATCCCCGCGAGTGCGGAGAACATCCGCCGGAAGTGGTACTCCGACGTGACGGCGATCCGCGCGAGCCCGGCCACGTCGATCTGCTCGTCGAGATGGCGCTCGATGTACTCCATCGCCTGGTGCAGCCGTTCCAGCAACCCCGGGCCTCCTTCCCTTCCGGTCACTCACGCTAGGGAAGGCCCACCCTGCCGCACCCGACATCCTGTGCCCGCTCCGGTCGGGTACGGCCGCCACCGGCGATCCGCGGGCTCGCCGCGGCCCTCACCCGGTGTTGTCGTCAGCGGCCTCGGTGAGGCGGGCTGCCTGGAGATGGCGTTCCAGGAAGCTGGTCATCGCCGCCCATGTCTCGCTCTGCGCCAGCGCGTTGGCCTGCGGAGTACCGCCGGAGACGAGGTCCGCCGTCCGGTCGACGGTCGTCGGGATCAGCGGCGGGCGCAGAACATGCCCCGCTCCCGGGTGGATCAGCAGCACGTCCTCGGCGGGCACGGTACGGCGGCGCTCGATCAGGGCGCGGGCCATCTCGTCGGCGGGCCACACCGCGTCCTTGCCCCCGGCGACCGCCATCAGCGGGGCCGCGATGTCCTCCACCGGGATCAGCGCGTTCTCCACCGCCGCCGTGTCCCTGAGCCCGGCCGCGAAGGCGAGCCGCGTCCGCAGCGCGGGGGAGCGGGACCGGCCGCCGGGCAGCCGCCGCAGGACGGCACGAGCCGCGAGCTGCGGCAGCAGCAGCTCGCTCCGCACAGGCACGTACGGCAGGGCCGCGTCCTTGTACGTCCAGGCGGAGGTCCTCGGCGGCGGGCCGCCGGGACCGAGGGCCTGCCAGACGACATGCGTCGGCGCGACGGCCACGACCGCCCGCACGGGCACCCGGCCCAGGGCGAGAGCGGCCAGTGCCCCGCCCGTCCCCACCGAGCAGGCGACGACGCCGACACGGCGGCCGTCCGCCAGAGCCCCGACCGCCCGCGCAAGGCGTTCGAGCGGCACCTCCCGCAGCGTCGCGGGCTGCCCTTCCCCGCCGGCGTATCCGAGCACCACCGTGGTGAAGCCGCAGCGGGACGCCAGCAGCGCGGCCGTCGGCGTGACCGCCTCCACGCCGGTGGAGCCGGGGATCAGCACGACCACCGGCCGGGGCCCGGAATCGAGCGCGCGCGGGGCGAACTCGACGACCCGCAGGCCTTCGTCCACCGCCTCCGTCCGCGTGATCCGCCGCGCACGCCAGCGGCGCACGACCGTCCGCCGGACCTGGCGCGCCGCATCGGCCGCGCAGCGGACGGTCCAGACCAGCTGGTCGTCCGGTGCGGAGAAGGCGACGGGCGGCACATCGCGCTGCACATGCGTCATCGACCACCACGGACCCGTCGGGTCCACACCCGTGTAGGAACCCGCGACCGGTGCGCACGTCGCCGGGCCGGCGACACCCCCGGCGTCCGCGCGGTAGCGGTTGACGGACCGCCAGGCCCTCCCGGCGGCGTCGGTCACATCGATCCGTACGGTCACGTGCTCATGCGCGCCGAGCCCCTGGACGACGAGGTCCGGGACCTCGTCGACGAGACCGTCCCCGGGTGCGATGGTGAGTTCCACGTTTCGGAACGTAAGCCGGGGCCGACCCGCGGGCGACCGGGCGCTCGCCGGTCGAGTGAGGCCCGGACCCGGACAGCCGAGCAGACGGACGGCCGAGCTGACGGACGGCCGAGCTGACGGACGGCCGAGCTGACGGACGGCCGAGCTGACGGACCGCCGAGCAACCGAGCAGCCGAGCCGCCGAGCAGACGCACAGAGGGAGCGTCAGAAGCCGGGCCGTCAGGAAAGTCCTCGTCAGAACAGCAGACGGTACCGGTTCCAGTGGGCGCCGTCGCCGATCCGGGTCCGCTGCGAGAACGGCGCCTTCGCGCTGCCGGCGCCCTTGTGGAGCCACAGGACCCCGGTCCGGTCACGGGCCAGCAGGTCGCTGCGCCCGTCCTGGTCGAGGTCGCCGATCGAGGTCAGCAGGTTGTAGCGGTTCCAGCCGTGGCCGACGCCGACGCGCTGTGAGAACGGCTTCCTCGCTTCGCCCGTGCCCTGGTACAGCCACAGCACGCCTGCCCGGTCACGCGCGACGATGTCCGGTGTACGGTCACCCGTCAGATCACCGAGACCCGCGATCTGCGTGTACGCGTTCCAGCCCGGCCCCACCACGATCCGCGGCCGCAGCGTGGCGTCGGCGCGGGCGGAGAACAGCCACAGCACCCCGCGCGGGTCGCGGGCGATGACATCGGCCTCCGGCGTGCCACCGAGGTCGCCGGGGGACAGCAGCTGGTCGTACTGGCCCCACTCGCCCTCCAGCAGCCGCTCGCCCGCCTCCGTCACATAGAAGAGCCGGCCGTCCGCCCGCTGCCCGTAGGCGCCCTCGGCGAGACCGTCCCTGTCGTGGTCGACGTGTGTGCCCGACCGATGGGTCTGCCAGCCGCCGAGCACGAACTCACGGGGCTTCAGGCCGCCTCGTCCGTCCGGCCAGTACACATGGACGTCGCCCCGACCGTCGACCGCGGTGAGCGGGAACTGCGGGGCCTCCGGCGGCACGGGCGACGCGGTGCCCGACGGAACGACGGAAGGAACGGACGAAGGAACGACGGAAGGGGTCGCGAACGCCTGCGTCGCCGCGAGCGAACCGGCGAGAGCGGTCGCGAGCGCCGCCGTGGCCAGGCGCGTCAGCGCGCGCCCGCCACGGCGGCCGGAGAGATGAGTCACGTCGTACTCCAGGAGTCGGTCGGAAGGGACGTGTGCCGCGTCCTGTGCGACGCGGCACACCGACTCCTGGATAGCCACCGACGGTAATCGCCGGCTAACCACCTGCTCCCTGCGTGGCCAGCAGTTCGATCTCCGCCAGCTGTGCGGGCCCCTGCGACTCGGGCGCGCCGCTCGGCACCAGCCGGTAGTGCCGGTACGAGCCGGGGTCGGCGATCGTGAAGACCCGCGTCTGCCGGTCCCAGGCGAACGCCTCGCCCTTCCGCTCGTCCAGCGCCGTCCACTTCTGCCCGTCGTCCGAGCCCTGGAGCACCCAGCCCGTGGGGGCCCGGTCCCGGACCGACGAGGTCAGCGTGTACTGGACGGCCCGCACCGCGCCGGTCACCGGCAGGTCCAGCGCCGCCGGCGTCCCCTCGGGCAACGACCCTTCCGTGGCCGAGGAGTTGTCGAAGAGCGGACCCGTCGCGCCGATCACGTCCCTACGGGGCGAGGGCACCTTGTCGTCCTTGGTGACCGAGACCGGGGCCGCCTTCTTCCCCGTGCCCCAGCTCGACGGCTTCGGCCCCATCGCGAACTCCAGCGTGCCGCCGCGAGCGAGCAGCGAGTGCGGCATCGCGGTGGAGTTCCAGGACTTTCCGTTCACCTTCAGGCCCTGCACATAGATGTTCCGCGAGCTGTTCCCCGGGGCCTTGACCACCAGCTCCCGGCCGTTGTCCAGATGCACGGTGGCCTTCGTGAAGAGCGGCGAGCCGATCGCGTACTCCCCGCTGCCCATCACCAGCGGGTAGAAGCCGAGTGCGGAGAAGAGGTACCAGGCGGACTGCTCGCCGTTGTCCTCGTCGCCGTGGTAGCCCTGGCCGATCTCACTGCCGGTGTAGAGGCGGGAGAGCACCTCGCGCACCTTCTCCTGGGTCTTCCAGGGCTGCGAGGCCGCGTTGTACATGTAGGTGACGTGGTGGGCGACCTGGTTGGAGTGCCCGTACATGCCCATCCGTACGTCCCGGGCCTCCGTCATCTCGTGGATGACGCTGCCGTACGAGCCGACGAACTCCGGCGAGGCCGTCTCCGGCGTCGCGAAGTAGGTGTCCAGCTTCTTGCCGAGCGCCGCGCGGCCGCCGTACAGATTGGCGAGGCCCCGTGAGTCCTGGGGCGCGGTGAAGGCGTAACCCCAGCCGTTCGTCTCGGTGTAGTCGTAGCCCCAGATGCGGGGGTCGAACTGCCCCGAGGGAACCCGCCACTCGCCCTTCAGGTTCCGGCCCTGGAAGAAGCCGGCCTCGGAGTCGAAGAGCGTGACGTAGTTACGGGCACGGTTGAGGAAGTACGCCGACTCCTCCTTGTAGCGCGCCTTCTTCGTCTTGGCGTAGAGCGCGTCGGCCATCTTCGACAGTCCGTAGTCGTTGAGGTAGCCCTCCAGCGACCAGGACAGGCCCTCGTGCGTCTCGGTGGAGGCGTAGCCGAGGAAGGGCGAGGTCTCCATGCCCTTGCGGCCCACACCCCTGCTCGGCGGCGCGACGGTGGCGTTCTTCAGCGCGGCCTCGTACGCCGCCTCCGCGTCGAAGCCGCGGACGCCCTTGACGTAGGCGTCGGCGAAGGCGACGTCGGAGGAGGTGCCGGTCATGAGATCGGCGTAGCCGGGGGAGGACCAGCGGGAGATCCAGCCGCCGTCCTTGTACTGCTGGACGAAGCCGTCGACGAGCTCGCCCGCCTTCTTCGGGGTGAGGAAGGAGTAAGCGGGCCAGGTCGTCCGATAGGTGTCCCAGAAGCCGTTGTTGACGTACACCCGGCCGTCGACGATCTTGGCGCCGGTGTGGGTCGGGGTGTCGGGTCCGGTCTGGGGCGAGAACGGGCTGGCGTATTTGTCCTTGCCGTCGACCTTCTCGAAGCCCGAATTCGGGTACAGGTAGAGCCGGTAGAGCGACGAGTACAGGGTCACCAGCTGGTCGTGGGTGGCGCCCTCGACCTCGACCCGGCCGAGGATGTCGTCCCAGGCGTCCTGCGCCCGGTCCTTGATCCGGCCGAAGCTCGCCGACTCCGGGATCTCGGCCGTGAGGTTCTTCTTCGCCTGGTCGATGCTGATCAGTGACGTTGCAATGCGCAATGTCACCGTACGGTCCGCGCCGGCGTCGAAGCGCAGATGCCCCTTCACACCCTCGGACGCGGACGAGGTGACGGGCGCGTCGAAGACGCCGTACACGAACAGCCGGGTGGCGCCCGTGGACAGCCCGCTCTTGACGTCCGAGTAGCCCGTGAAGGAGCTGGTCGCCGGGTCGAGCGTGAGCCCGGCCTGGTCGGTGACGTTGTCGAAGAGCACGGCCGCGTTCTCACCGGGATAGGTGAACCGCATGATCGCGGCGTGGTCCGTGGGGGCGATCTCCGTCTTCAGCCCGTTCTCGAACGTCACCCCGTAGTAGTGCGGGCGTGCGATCTCCTTCTCGTGGCGGAAGGGCAGGGCGCGGGCGGTGCGTGACGGGTCCGGTGTGCCCTCGGCGACGGACGGCATCAGCTGGAAGGTCTGCCGGTCGCCCATCCAGGGACTCGGCTCATGGCTGGCGCTGAACGCCTGCACGGTGGGCAGGTTGTCCGCGTTGTTCGCGCGTGAGTACTCGTACAGCCAGCTGAGCGAGGCGGCGTTGGTGACCGGCGTCCAGAAGTTGAAGCCGTGCGGCACCGCGGTCGCCGGGAAGTTGTTGCCCCGCGAGAAGGAGCCGCTGGAGTTCGTGCCGCGGACGGTCGACGCGTAGTCCGACAGATGCGCGAGCCGCTTCTCGGGCGCCTTGGGGGCGATGCGGATGTCGTCGATCCAGCCCTGGAACTTCGCCGGGCCCTTGGGCGAGTCGTACGCCACCAGGATCCGGTCCACCGTCCTGCCGGCCGCGACCGAGCCGATCCGGGAGGCCACCTGGTTCCACTGGTTGACGTAGAGCCGCTTGGCGGCGCCCTGGCCCTGCGGGGTCAGCAGGCCGCCGTGCGAGTCGACCGCCCGGAGGTCGCTCAGATAGGTGCCGTCGGTGAAGGCGAGATCGACCGACACGTTCGTGGCGGGGTAGTTGAGGTCCGTCTCGGGCAGCGAGGGGTGGATCCGGTACGACAGTTCCGTGTCGCGCCCCACGGCCGTGTCGACGTCGAAGACCTTGTTGTACGAGTACGCGCGGCCGTCCGGCTTGTGCGTGCCCGCGTACCTCAGGGCGCGCTTCCCGGTGAAGCCGGCGTTCGCCTTCGCCGTCGGGGAGCCGGCGGGGCCGCGGTCGACATGGCTGCGCATGTCCTCCGGCACCGGGGTGCTCGTGTCGCCGTCGGAGAACTGGACATCGGCGAGCTGGACGATGCCCGACGCGCCGTTGTTCCTGGTGATCTCCAGCCGGTAGTGCGCGTAGGCCGCGGCGTTCGCGACATCGATGTCGTACGTCTTCGTCTCGAAGCGCTTCTCGAAGGTCTGGCCCTCGCGGGTGTCCAGGACCTTCCACTCCTTGCCGTCCGCCGAGCCCTTGAGGGTCCAGTCCGTCGGGTCGCGCTCGTCGAAGTCGTTCGCCGATGTCAGCGCGTAGGTGACGACCTTGACCGGGGCGTCCATGTCGAATTCGGCCCAGGCCGTCGGGGTGAAGGCCAGCCATTTGGTCGACGGCTGGAGGTCGACCAGATTCTCCTTGGTCTCACCGGCGCCCGCGTTCTCGCCGCTCGCGCGCAGTTCGACGACCTTGTCCGTCACATTTCCGGGTATTCCCGAAGCAAAGCCGCCGTCGACACCCGATGACCGCTTCTTTCCGTCGGGCCCCGTTTCGACGGTGTTGCGCCAATCGGGCTGGGTTTCGTCCGCCTCGAACGACGTGGTGAATTCCCCGGTCGGCGCGGCGGGTTGGGAGGGGAGTGCGACGGCGGCCGATTGCCCCGTCACCACCAGCAGGGAAGCGGCCGCCACCAGGGCGGCCGCGCGGGCTTGTCTGTGCCGAGGGCTTGGTCTGGGCTGCATACCGAGCCGTTCCTCCCACTGAAGCGACAACGTTGTCATGCGCATGGCGCAGGATCCAGTAGGGAGGTAAGTGCCACATGATGTCAAGGGTGTTGGCGGTACGACAGGTTCGGAATCGGCCGTTCCGGTGAGATTCCGCCGGTGGAATGCATTCGGACAGTGTTCTCATATCCGCGAGGTCTCAACTCGGGAAAGACTGCTGTCGAACCTTGCTTTCGATCTTGCTCCTTTGGCGGGAAGTGGACTATACCTGTCGGCGTCCGGCTCGCCGTATCGACATGGTGGGCGGGCCAGGGGGGACGGCGGACGGCGGAGCAGTCGAGTGCATCGTCTGCCGACCGGACGCATTGCCGTTCCCGCTGCATCGCATTGCGCTCCACCCCTGCACGACCTGCATGACCCAGCTTCGGCAATTGACCGCGGTGGCGGGGCCCTTCGCCTCAGGCGAGAAGCACGGGCGACCGGTACACCGCCTGAGTCCTGGAGAAGGCGAGGACTTGAGCATGGGATCCACCTCCGCCCACAACAATGAGGGCCTAGGCCGTCGCAACCTGATCAAGCGTTCTGCCGCACTTGGCCTGATCTCCGTCCCGACGATGAGTTTCCTGTCCGCCTGCGCCAGCAGCAGTGGTGACGACCAGTCCAAGCAGAAGGGTGAGGTGACGAAGGACAACCCGTTCGGCGTCGCCAAGGACGGTGTCCTCGATGTCGTCATCTTCAAGGGCGGCTTCGGCGACCAGTACGCGATCGAGTGGGAGAAGGAGTACAAGAAGGCCTGGGGCGGCAAGGTCTCCCACCTGGGCACCCAGGAGATCACCGGCAAGCTCCAGCCCCGCTTCGTCGGCGGCAACCCGCCGGACGTCATCGACAACTCCGGCGCCCAGCAGATCAAGCTCGACACCCTCTACAAGGACGGCCAGCTCGCCAACCTCGATGAACTGCTCGACGCCCCGTCGTTCGACGACCCGGCGAAGAAGGTCCGGGACATCCTGATCCCCGGTACCGCCGAAAAGGGCAACTTCGACGGCAAGATGTACTCGCTGAACTACATCTACACCGTCTGGGGTGTGTGGTACTCCGGCAAGCTCTTCAAGGACAAGGGCTGGGAGGTGCCGAAGACCTGGGACGCCTTCCTCACGATCATGAAGGAGGCCAAGGCGGACGGCATCGGTGGCCTCGCCCACCAGGGCAAGCACCCGTACTACATCAACGTCATGATCATGGACCTGATCGCCAAGACCGGTGGTCTGGACGCCATGAAGGCGATCGACAACCTCGACCCGAAGGCCTTCGTCGGCAGCGAGGCCGCAACGGCCTCCATCGAGGCGATCTACGAGATCGTCGAGAAGGGCCTGCTGCTCCCGGGCACCAACTCGCTCGACCACATCGAGTCGCAGACCGCCTGGAACAAGGGCAAGGCCGTCTTCATCCCCTCGGGATCCTGGCTGGAGAACGAGCAGCTGAAGCAGACGCCCGCGGACTTCGACATGAAGTTCCTGCCGATGCCGCTGCTGCCCGGCAGCAAGCTGCCCTTCGAGGCGATCCGGGCCGGCGCCGGCGAGCCGTTCATCGTCCCCGAGAAGGCGAAGAACAAGGCCGGCGGTCTCGAGTTCCTCCGCCGGATGCTCTCCAAGGAGTGGTCGACGATCTTCGCCCAGCAGGCGAACTCGCTGACCATCGTCAAGGACGGTGTGGACACCTCGGTCCAGCTGCGGCCCGGCACCAAGTCCGCGGTCGAGGCGGTCACGGCGGCCGGTGCCAACACCTTCGACTACTACTACATCAACTGGTACAGCGAGATGGACGAGTCCATCCGCACGGCGTCCGCCGAGCTGATGGCCAAGCGCATTCAGCCGAAGGAATGGCTCAAGCGGGCCCAGGCCGCGGTCGACAAGGCCGCCAAGGACCCGGCGAGCAAGAACAACAAGCGTTCGTAGCCGTTCCCGCACTGACCAGGGGCAGAGTCATATGCACAAGGGCAAGAACCGGTTCGTCGCCGGATTCCTGATCGGTCCGCTCGGCCTGTATCTGATCTTCATGATCTGGCCGTACGTCCAGACCTTCGGATACTCCTTCACCAACTGGCGGGGTCAGTCCTCGCAGATGGAGTTCGTCGGCCTCGACAACTACGCGGAGTTGTTCTCCGACAGCGTCTTCCTCCGGGCGCTGTGGAACAACCTCCTGCTGCTGGTGGCCCTGCCCCTGGTCACCATCCTGCTCGCCCTCTTCTTCGCCTTCATGGTGAACGTGGGCGGGCGGGGTGGTGAGGCCGGCATCCGGGGCGTCCGCGGCTCCGGCCTCTACAAGGTCATCTTCTTCCTGCCGCACGTCCTGTCGGTGGTCATCCTGGCCATCCTGTGGCGGGCGGTCTACCGCGGCGATGTCGCCGGCCTCATCAACGGCAGCCTGATCAAGCTCGGCATCTCGGACCCCGAGCAGCCCGTCGAGTGGCTCAACTCGCCGAACCTGGTGCTGTGGTGCGTCGCCTTCGTGCTCCTGTGGTGGGGCGTGGGCTTCTACCTCGTCCTGTTCTCGGCCGCCATGCAGTCGATCCCCAGGGAGATCTACGAGGCCGCACTGCTCGACGGTGCCCGTCGCACCCAGACCTTTTTCAAGGTGACCCTGCCCCTGCTGTGGGACACGGTGCAGACGTCCTGGGTCTATCTGGCGATCATGGCCATGGACTGCTTTGCGCTCATCTCGGTCATGACGCCGGGCAACAGCTTCGGAGGCGGGCCCGACCACAGCAGTGAGGTGATGGCCACTTACCTCATGCGCAACTTCCTGGTGTTCGGCAAGAGCGGCTACGCCTGCGCCATGGGCGTGGTGATTCTCCTCCTCACGCTGATCCTGTCCGTCGTCACGCTGCGGGCCAGCCGCCGCGAGCGCATCGAGTACTGAGCGGGGAAGACGCGATGTCCACTACACCGACCATTGACGGCGTGACCAAGGAGACCGTACCGGTCCGGATCGGCGGCGGCGGCAAGCCCCGCGGCGGTCGCGGCGGTGACGGTGACGGCAAGATCCTCAACGTCTTCTCGCACGGCTTCCTCATCCTGTGGGCCGTGATGATCATCCTGCCGCTGATCTGGATCGTGCTCGGTTCCTTCAAGACCGACGCGGAGATCGGCGCCAGCTCCTGGTCCTGGCCCTCCAACTGGAACTTCGACGCCTTCTCACGGGCGTGGACCAAGGGGCACATCGGCTCGTACTTCCTCAACACCGTCATCGTGCTGGTCTTCTCCGTGCCGCTGACGATGCTGCTGGGAGCGATGGGCGCCTACGTGCTGGCCCGCTACCAGTTCTGGGGCAACCGCCTCGTCTACTACTTCTTCATCGCCGGTGCGATGTTCCCGGTGTACCTCGGGCTCATCCCGCTGTACTTCCTCATCAAACAGCTCGGCATGCTCAACACGTACCAGGGTCTGGTCCTGGTCTACGTCGCCTACTCCATGCCGTTCACGGTCTTCTTCATGCACGCGTTCTTCAGGACGCTGCCGACCGCGATCCAGGAGGCGGCGGTGATCGACGGTGCCTCGCACACCCGGATCTTCTTCCAGGTGATGATGCCGATGGCCAAGCCCGGACTGATCAGCGTGGGCATCTTCAACCTGCTCGGCCAGTGGAACCAGTACATCCTTCCGCTGGTGCTCATGCAGCAGCAGAGCGGCTTCGACCCGGACCGCTCGATGCTGACGCAGGGCCTGGTGCTGCTGAACCAGCAACAGGGTTATGCCGGCGACCTGCCCGTGATCTTCGCGGGTATGACGGTGGCGATCCTTCCCGTGGTCGTCGTCTACATCTCCTTCCAGCGACAGGTCCAGTCGGGCCTCACCGCGGGCACGCTCAAATAACGGCGCAGGGCGACGCCACAGCCCGTACAGCCCGGTCCGGGCCCCGTTCGACATGTGTCGGGCGGGGCCCGGGCCGCGTTCCCCACATGCTCAAGGTCTTGACGCGACAGGGCACCAACAGGTGAGCTAAGAGTTCACAAGTTGGAGAGACGTCGGGGTTCCCTAGCGGCGCCCCGCGCCGGGGCGGCGGTCGCGCCGCCCGCCGTGGGCAGGAGTGGATGAGTCGATGGAGACTCCGGGGTCGCAGACATCTCTGCATCGGGCCAATCTCGAGCGGGTCGTACGTGCCGTGCGCATGGCCGGCTCGCTCACCCAGGCCGAGATCGCGAGGAGTACGGGCCTCTCCGCCGCCACGGTGTCCAACATCGTTCGTGAACTGAAGGACGGCGGCACGGTCGACGTCACCCCGACCTCGTCCGGCGGCCGCCGGGCCCGCAGCGTCTCCCTCAGCGGCGACGCAGGCATCGTCATCGGCGTCGATTTCGGCCACACCCATCTGCGTGTCGCCCTCGGGAACCTCGCCCACCAGGTGCTCGCCGAGGAGTCCGAGCCGCTGGACGTCGACGCCTCGTCCGCCGAGGGCTTCGACCGGGCGGAGCAGCTGGTCAAACGGCTCGTCGAGACCACCGGGATCGGCCGGGACAAGGTGATCGGCGTCGGTCTCGGCGTACCGGGACCCATCGACGTCGAGTCGGGGACGCTCGGCTCCACCTCGATCCTGCCGGGCTGGTCCGGGATCAACCCCAGCAACGAGCTCTCCCGCAGGCTCGGCGTGCCCGTGTACGTCGACAACGACGCCAACCTCGGCGCGCTCGGCGAGCTCGTCTGGGGCAGCGGGCGCGGGGTCAGGGATCTCGCGTACATCAAGGTCGGCAGCGGCGTCGGCGCCGGGCTGGTGATAGGCGGCCAGATCTACCGGGGGCCGGGCGGCACGGCCGGCGAGATCGGGCACATCACGCTGGACGAGTCGGGGCCCGTCTGCCGCTGCGGGAACCGGGGCTGTCTGGAGACCTTCGCGGCCGCCCGGTACGTCCTGCCGCTGCTGCAGCCCAGCCACGGCCCGGAGCTGACGATGGAGCGCGTCGTGCAGCTGGCGCGCGAGGGGGACCCGGGCTGCCGGCGGGTGATCGCCGACGTGGGGCGGCACATCGGCAGCGGGGTGGCGAACCTGTGCAACCTGCTCAACCCCAGCCGGGTGGTCCTGGGCGGAAATCTCGCGGAAGCGGGAGAATTGGTACTTGCGCCGATCCGTGAATCGGTCTCCCGGTACGCGATTCCGAGCGCGGCCCGGCAGCTCTCCGTACTCCCGGGTGCGCTCGGAGGACGGGCCGAGGTGCTGGGCGCGCTGGCACTCGTGCTCAGCGAAATGGGCGATTCAACACTTTTGGACAGCTCGGTCCCGGCCGGAGAGCCTGCCTTCACTTAGATAACGAATGGCACCGTTGTCATCTCGTTAAGGATTTACTCCTTGACGTCGGCCTGGCAGCCGAGTTGACTTCCAGGCACCTCGGCCGCAACGACGCGGCCTCGTCAGGGAGGTTTCTGAATGAACACGCAGATGCGTCGTGCCGCCGTGGCTGTGGCCGCCACCGCGATGGCTGTGTCCCTCGCCGCCTGTGGTAGCGCCAAGGAGTCCGGGGACAACGGCGACAAGACCGGTGCCGCGAAGGGCGACGACCTCACCATCGGTCTCCTGCTCCCCGAGAACCAGACCGCGCGCTACGAGAAGTTCGACAAGCCGCTCATCGAGAAGAAGATCAGCGAGCTCACGAACGGCAAGGCCAAGGTCGTCTACGCCAACGCCAAGCAGGACGCGACCCTGCAGACCCAGCAGGTCGACACCATGATCACCAACAAGGTCGACGCGCTGATCGTGGACGCGGTCGACTCGAAGGCGATCGCGGGCGGCGTGAAGAAGGCCAAGGAGGCCGGTATCCCGGTCGTCGCCTTCGACCGCCTGGCCGAGGGACCGATCGACGCGTACACCTCGTTCGACAACGAAGAGGTCGGCCGCGTCCAGGGCAAGGCGCTCCTCGAGGCCCTGGGTGACAAGGCCAAGGACGGCCAGATCGTGATGATGAACGGCGCGATCACCGACCCGAACGCCGCCCTCTTCAAGAAGGGCGCGAAGGCCGAGCTCGAGGGCAAGGTGAACGTCGGCAAGGAGTACGACACCAAGGAGTGGAAGCCGGAGAACGCCAACGCCAACATGGAGGCGGCGATCTCGGCCCTCGGCAAGGACAAGATCATCGGTGTCTACTCCGCGAACGACGGCATGGCGGGCGGCATCATCACGGCCCTGAAGGCCGGCGGCTTCTCCAATCTCCCCCCGGTCACCGGCCAGGACGCCGAACTCGCCGGTGTGCAGCGCATCGTCGCGGGTGAGCAGTTCATGAGCGTCTACAAGCCGTACGCTCCCGAGGCCGCCGCCGCCGCCGAGATGGCCGTGGCGCTCGCCAAGGGTGAGAAGCTCGGCTCCATCGAGACGTCCCGCGTCGACAGCCCCACCAACAAGGCCATCCCCTCCGTCCTCGTCCCGGTCGTCTCGCTGACCAAGGACAACATCAAGGACACCGTGATCAAGGACGGCGTCTACACCGTCGCCGACATCTGCACGCCGAAGTACAAGGCCGCCTGCGACGCGCTCGGCCTCAAGTAGGCCGCACGACCAGTGGGGTCGCACGACCTGACCGAGGTCACCCGCGGCCCCACCGAGGTCACCAGAGGCCTGTCCGGTGCCCCGCCCCACCCCAGCCCCCGCTAACGGGGCGGGGTACCGGACAGAAACGCTACTCCCGAGTTTTTGGCTACTGCTCAACCACCGCGCCACCCCACCGGTGCGGTATCCCCGCCGGTCAGGCGGCGAAGGAGATGGTTCACGTGTCCGCTACGCCCGTGCTGGCGTTGCGCGGGGTCTCCAAGCGGTTCGGTGCCGTTCAGGCGCTCACCGACGTAGAGCTTGAGGTCCACGGCGGCGAGGTGGTCGCCCTCGTAGGCGACAACGGCGCCGGAAAGTCCACGCTGGTCAAGACGATCGCCGGTGTGCACCCCATCGATGAAGGCGTCATCGAGTGGGAGGGCAAGGCCGTATCGATCGGCAGGCCGCACGACGCCCAGAACCTGGGCATCGCGACCGTCTACCAGGACCTCGCGCTGTGCGACAACATCGACGTCGTCGGCAACCTCTACCTCGGCCGGGAGCTGCGCAAGCGCGGCATCCTCGACGAGGTCGAGATGGAGCGCCGCTCCCGCGAGCTCCTCAGCACCCTGTCGATCCGCATCCCCAGCGTCCGCATCCCGATCGCCTCGCTCTCCGGCGGCCAGCGCCAGACCGTGGCCATCGCCCGCTCGATGCTCGGCGAGCCCAAGCTCGTCATCCTCGACGAGCCCACCGCCGCCCTCGGCGTCGAGCAGACCGCACAGGTGCTCGATCTGGTGGAGCGGCTGCGCGAGCGCGGCCACGCGGTCATCCTCATCAGCCACAACATGGCCGATGTGAAGGCCGTCGCCGACAAGGTCGCGGTGCTCCGGCTCGGCCGGAACAACGGCGTCTTCGACGTCAAGTCCACCTCGCAGGAAGAGATCATCTCCGCCATCACCGGCGCCACGGAAAACGCCGTGACCCGTCGTGCGGCGCGCACCACGGAGGCGCAGAAGTGAGTACCGAAAAGACCTCCGCTCCCGCCGGCGGACACCAGGTGGTGAACCCGGACGCCGCGCACGACGCGGTCACCGCGGTCGACCCCCGCCTGCTGGTCCGCGAGCAGGGCCTCGCGGGCTACCTGTCCGAGTTCAGGCGCAAGCTGCACGCCGGTGACCTGGGCTCGATCCCGGTCGTCATCGGCCTGCTCCTCATCTGCGTGATCTTCCAGAGCCTGAACTCCCAGTTCCTCTCCGCGCAGAACCTCAGCAACATCGCCGTCACGATGGTCGCCACCGGCATGATGGCCGTCGGCATCATCTTCGTGCTGCTGCTCGGTGAGATCGACCTGTCGGTCGGCTCGGTAAGCGGTGTGTCCGGCGCCATCGTCGCCGTCATGACCGTCTCCCAGGGCATGAACGAGTGGCTCGCCATCCTCGTCGCGCTCGTGAGCGGCGCGGCCATCGGCGCGCTCCACGGCTTCTTCTTCGCGAAGATCGGCGCACCGGCCTTCGCCGTCACCCTGGCGGGACTGCTCTTCTGGCTGGGCTTCATGCTCCAGCTCCTCGGCAACCAGGGCACCATCAACCTGGACAGCGACGGCGTCGTCGCCCAGCTGACCACCTACTTCTTCACGGACGTGGCGGCGGCCTACGGCTTCGCCGCGGTCGCGGTGGTGATCTTCTTCCTCTCGTCGTTCGTCGACAGCCGCCGCCGTGAGGCCGCCGGAATTCCGTCCCGGCCGCTCTCGGACATCGTGTTCCGCACGGTCCTGCTGGCTCTGGTCGCCTTCGCCGCCGCGTACATGTTCAACCAGTACAAGGGCCTGCCCCTCGCGCTGGTGCTGTTCCTGCTCGTCCTGGTGATCACGGACTTCGTGCTCCGGCGCACGGCGTACGGCCGCAAGATCTTCGCCCTCGGCGGCAGCGTCGAGGCGTCCCGCCGTGCCGGTATCAACGTCACGGCGGTCCGGATCTCGGTCTTCGCCATCGCCGGCACCTTCGCGGCCGTCGGCGGTCTGTTCTGGGCCTCCAAGATCTCGGCCGCGAACCAGAGCGCCGGTACGGGTGACCTCCTGATGAACGTCATCGCGGCGGCCGTCATCGGAGGCACCAGCCTCTTCGGTGGCCGCGGCCGCACCTGGAACGCCCTGCTCGGCGTCATGGTGATCGTCTCGATCCAGTACGGCCTCGCGCTCGAGGGCATCGCCACCCCGATTGTCTACATGATCACCGGCGGTGTGCTGCTCGCCACGGTCGTGATCGACTCGGTCACGCGCAAGACGCAGAAGACCGCGGGCCGCGCGTAGCGACATCCCCTGTCAGTGCCCGGCGCCGGGAACCGGCGCCGGGCACTGCTGTGTGTCCGATGTCATGTGTGCTCCGATGGCGTGACGCTCAACGCACCGCCCGATGACGGCAGCCGGGAGCGGAACATTAGACTCGACAAATCGTTGCCAAGCTCGACCAGCTCACACGCAAGGAGGCACGGGTGGCGCTGCTGACCCGTATCAAGGGACCGCGCGATCTGGACCGGCTCAGCCCGGAGCAGCTCGATCAGCTGGCCGCCGAGATCCGGACCTTCCTCGTGGACGCCGTCTCCAAGACCGGCGGACACCTCGGGCCCAACCTCGGCGTGGTCGAGCTGACCATCGCCCTGCACCGTGTCTTCGAGTCCCCGAAGGACAAGGTCCTCTGGGACACGGGCCACCAGAGCTATGTGCACAAGCTCCTGACCGGACGCCAGGACTTCTCCCGGCTGAAGATGAAGGGCGGCCTCTCCGGCTACCCCGCGCGTGCCGAGTCCGAGCACGACGTCATCGAGAACTCGCACGCCTCCACGGTCCTCGGCTGGGCGGACGGGCTCGCCAAGGCGAACGAGGTGCTGAAGAGGGACGACCACGTCGTCGCGGTCATCGGTGACGGTGCACTGACCGGCGGTATGGCCTGGGAAGCGCTCAACAACATCGCGGACGCCAAGGACCGCCCGCTCGTCATCGTGGTGAACGACAACGAGCGCTCCTACGCCCCGACGATCGGGGGCCTCGCCAACCATCTGGCGACCCTGCGCATCACCGACGGCTACGAGCGCTTCCTCGCCCGCGGCAAGGACATCCTGGAGCGCACCCCGGTCGTCGGGAAGCCGCTCTACGAGACGCTCCACGGCGCCAAGAAGGGGCTGAAGGACTTCATCGCCCCGCAGGGCATGTTCGAGGACCTCGGCCTCAAGTACGTCGGCCCCATCGACGGTCACGACATCGCCGCCCTGGAGTCCGCGCTGACCCGCGCCAAGCGGTTCGGCGGCCCCGTCATCGTCCACTGCCTCACCGAGAAGGGCCGTGGCTACCAGCCGGCCCTCCAGGACGACGCCGACCGCTTCCACGCCGTCGGCAAGATCCACCCCGACACGGGTCTGCCCATCGCCTCCTCCGGCGCCGACTGGACCTCCGTCTTCGGCGAGGAGATGGTCAAGCTCGGCCGGGAGCGCGAGGACATCGTCGCGATCACCGCCGCGATGCTCCAGCCCGTCGGTCTCGACCGGTTCGCGAAGGCCTTCCCCGAGCGGGTGTACGACGTCGGCATCGCCGAGCAGCACGGCGCGGTCTCGGCCGCGGGCCTCGCCACCGGCGGTGTGCACCCCGTCTTCGCGGTCTACGCGACGTTCCTCAACCGTGCCTTCGACCAGGTGCTGATGGATGTGGCACTGCACAAGTGCGGTGTCACATTCGTGCTCGACCGGGCCGGTGTCACCGGCACCGACGGCGCGTCCCACAATGGCATGTGGGACATGTCGATCCTCCAGGTCGTCCCCGGTCTCCGGCTTGCCGCCCCGCGCGACGCCGACCAGGTCCGCGCCCAGCTCCGCGAGGCCGTCGAGGTCAAGGACGCACCGACCGTCGTCCGCTTCTCCAAGGGCGCCGTCGGCCCCGCCGTCCCGGCCGTGGGCCGGATCGGCGGCATGGACGTCCTGCGCGAGCCCGGCACGGACCGGCCCGACGTCCTCCTGCTCTCCGTCGGCGCGCTCGCCCCGATGTGCCTGGAGATCGCCGACCTCCTCGACAAGCAGGGCATCTCCACGACGGTCGTCGACCCGCGCTGGGTCAAGCCGGTCGACGAGGCGCTCGCCCCGCTCGCCGAGCAGCACCGCGTCGTCGTCACCGTCGAGGACAACAGCCGCGTCGGCGGTGTCGGCTCCGCCGTCTCCCAGGCGCTGCGTGACGCCGACATCGACGTACCGCTGCGCGACTTCGGCATCCCGCCGCGCTTCCTGGACCATGCGTCCCGCAAGGAGGTCCTGGCCGAGATCGGGCTGACCGCGCCGGACATCGCGCGGCACGTCACCGGGCTGGTCTCCAGGCTGGACGGCCGCCTCGACGACGATCCCGCACAGGCCCCCGAGCCCGCGCGCGACTGACGGGCCTGTCACCCGGCGTACGCATTGGGCCGGTCGGAGCACCCCAGGGGGTCTCCGGCCGGCCCGTTCGTGTGAAAGGCACCGGCAGCGCGGGCGCGTTCCCCCACCCCTCTCGATCATGGGCATACGGCCATGGGTACGGAGGTACGCCGGTGAGTACGGACCAGCAGTCAAGCGATTCCGGGATGTTCCGGACCAAGACGGTCGAACAGTCGATCCGGGACACCGAAGAACCCGAGCATGCCCTCAAGAAATCCCTCTCGGCCTGGGACCTGACCGTCTTCGGTGTCGGCGTCATCATCGGCACCGGCATCTTCGTGCTCACCGGCAAGGTGGCCAAGGAGAACGCGGGACCCGCCACCGCGCTGGCCTTCGTCGCCGCGGGCATCGTCTGTGCGCTGGCCGCCCTCTGCTACGCCGAGTTCGCCTCCACCGTCCCGGTGGCCGGCTCGGCGTACACGTTCGCGTACGCCTCCCTCGGCGAGCTGCCGGCCTGGATCATCGGCTGGGACCTGGTTCTCGAGTTCGCACTGGGCACGGCCGTCGTCGCCGTCGGCTGGTCCGGCTATGTGCGCTCACTGATGGACAACGTGGGGTGGCACATGCCGGCAGCACTGTCCGGTCCTGATGTGCCGGGAGGAAGCTTCGACATCCTCGCCTTCGTGCTGGTCCTGGTGCTGACCGTGATCCTGGTGGTCGGAATGAAGCTGTCCGCCCGCATCACCGCGATCGTCGTCGCCATCAAGGTGACGGTGGTCCTGATCGTGATCATCGCGGGTCTGTTCTTCATCGTGGGCGACAACTACTCGCCGTTCATCCCCCCGGCCACCTCCCCGCCCGGCGGCGTCTCCGGCTGGGACGCCCCGCTGATCCAGCTGATGTTCGGCTACGAACCCACCAACTTCGGCGTCATGGGCATCTTCACCGCCGCCTCGGTCGTCTTCTTCGCCTTCATCGGCTTCGACGTGGTGGCCACCGCCGCCGAGGAGACCAAACTCCCGCAGCGCGACATGCCGCGCGGCATCCTCGGCTCGCTCCTCATCTGCACCGTGCTGTACGTCGCGGTCGCGCTCGTCGTGACCGGCATGCAGCACTACACCCAACTGTCCGTCAGCGCCCCGCTGGCCGACGCGTTCAAAGCCGTCGGCCATCCCTTCTACGCCGGTGTGATCAGTTTCGGCGCCGCCGTCGGCCTCACCACCGTGTGCCTGATCCTGCTTCTCGGGCAGACCCGGGTGTTCTTCGCGATGAGCCGCGACGGGCTCCTTCCGCGCTTCTTCTCCATCACCCACCCGAAGTACAGGACCCCCTACCGCCCGACCATCCTGCTCGGCGTGATCATCTCCGTCGTCGCCGGCTTCACGAGCATCAACGAGCTGGCGACCCTGGTGAACATCGGCACGCTCTTCGCGTTCGTCATGGTCGCCATCGGTGTGATGATCCTGCGCCGCACCCGCCCCGATCTGCACCGCGCCTTCCGCACCCCCTGGGTCCCGTACATCCCGATCCTCTCGATCGCCGCGACGGTGTGGCTGATGCTCAACCTGCCGGGTGAGACCTGGTTCCGCTTCGCCGTCTGGATGGCCGTCGGCATCGTCGTCTACTTCCTGTACGGGCGCGGCCACAGCCGCCTCGGCAAGGTGGGCAAGCAAGCCGTCTACTAGGGGTTCCGTTCGGCCCCGTATGTCCTGCTCAAGTGGGGCATATGGGGCCCCTAGTGTGAGCGCATGCTCGCCGAGCCGCCGCCATCGCTGCGGTACGCATCCCCACGCGCGTCCACGACCGCCGCCCCCGAGGGCCGGTCAGCCGGCTACTGGCGGCGACTGCTCCCCGTCCTCGCCGTCCTCGCCGTCGTTACCCGCCTGCCCTCCTTCCGGCATCCGCTGTGGAACCCGGACGAGGGCTACCTCGCCGTCCAGGCCCGCATACTCGCCGACGGGGGATCGCTCTACGAGACCGTCGTCGACCGCAAACCGCCACTTCTGCCCTGGCTGTACGAGCTGTGCTTCGCGGTTTTCGGTGACGACTCGCTGCACCCGCTCAAGGTCCTCGCGGTCCTTGCCCAGCTGCTCACCGCCACGACCCTGGCCGCCACCGCCCGCGACCGCTGGGGCGACCGGGCCGGACGGACCGCGGGCGTGCTTTATCTGCTGGTGTCGATCGGGCTCAACCCCGAGGACGCTCAGGCGGCGACCTTCGAGATCTTCATGCTGCCGTTCACGGCCGCGGCGGTGTACTGCGCGGGCAGGGGCCGCTGGACGGGGGCGGGGCTCGCCGTCGCGGGGGCGTTCCTGGCGAAACAGACCGGCGGGGCCGTCCTCGTGCCCGTGCTGTGGCTCCTCTGGCACGGCTCACCGCGGCGCTCACCGCAGCGAGCGGACCTGGTGCGGCTGGCCCTCGCCCTCGTGGTGCCCGTGCTCGGCGCAGCCCTGCTGACCGATCCGTCGGGCTTTCTCTTCTGGACGGTGACCGGCTCCGGCGCGTACGCCACCTTCACCGGCTCCGAACTCCACGTCCTCTTCCGGGCGCTGGCGAACACCGCACTGCTCTGCGCCGCCTGCGCCGGACTGATCCCGCCCGTCGTGCGCGTCGTACGGGTCGCCAGGGCGGCAGCCGTCGACCTCTGGCTGTGGCTGGGCGCGTCGGCGGTGGCCGTCCTCGCCGGTTTCCACTTCTTCGGCCACTACTATCTGCAGCTCCTCCCGCCGCTCACACTGCTCGCGGCGGCGGCCCTGCAGGTCCTGCCCCGCGACCGGCTCGCGACCGCGGTGCTCACCTCGGCCGCCGCCTGCGCGCTCTTCCTCGCCTGGGGCCTGCTGGCGCCCCGGCCCGAGCTCGCGCACGCGCACCGGCTCGCCGCCCAGCTGCAGCACCGCACGGCCCCCGAGGACCGGGTGCTGCTGTGGGGCATGCATCCGGAGACGTACTGGCTCGCCGACCGGGCCCCTGCCAGCCGCTATCTCACCGCCGGGCTGCTCACCAACTACAGCGGCGGGCGCGACGGCCCTCAGGTGGGTGAGAAACACGCGGTCGCGGGCGCCTGGCCGGTCCTCGTGACCGAGCTCAGGGAGCGCCCGCCGGCGCTGATCGTCGACGACTCGCGCGGCAAGCCGTACGCCCCCGAGTACCTGCCCACGCTGCGCCGGCTGCTGGCCGGGCGCTACGAGCCCCTCCCGGACCAGATCGACGGCGCGGTCCTCTACGTTCGCTCGCCGGGAGGCTGACGTACGGTCCTGGGCCCGGCGCACGCGGCCCCGAGGGCCTCGACCCGCTCGCGCAGCCCCCGGTCGGCGGTCACCACGACACGGGTACGGTCCGGGGCCGCCCGGACCAGCTCCACGATGTGGTCGTCGCCGCTGCCGGGCGCCGACTCGACCCGCACCTCGGGGAGGCTCTCCACCCCCCGGGCCCGGCCCTCGACGACCAGCACCACCTCGGCCGGGCCCGGATGTCCCGGAATGCCGTCCCGCGCGAACGGAACGAGTCCGTCACGTAGCCGCTCGGTGGCGCCGAAACGGTCCCGCCACCAGCCGTCCGGGACCGAGCCGACCACGTTCGCGGCGTCGACGATCATGAGAATCCGCATGTCAGGAGGCTGTCACAAGGGAGTCGTCCGCCGCGGGGATCCGCTGGTTCGGCAAGTGTTATCGTCACGTGAATCAAGCGCTCGCACAGCGCTCAGGGAAGGTGGCAACGGGCGATGGCACTGCGGTCTGCGCGGAGATCGAAGCGGCGGACGGACGAGGCCCAGCGGCCCGGGGAGCAGTCGCGCCCCACGGCCCGGGCGACGCCGTCGCTCCCGGCGGACCCTTCCCTGCCGCCGACCGCCGGCTGGCTGCTGCGCGGCAAGGACGGCCGGCTCTCCGCGTACGCGCCGGGTGCCGAGGGTGTCCTGCGCTGGACCGAGACCCGGCCCGGCGGACCCGAGTGGGAGGGGCCGCAGATCTTTCCCGCGCAGGGAGTGCTGCCGTCCCTGGGCATGGCCCAGGGCAGCGACGGCTATGCGCAGCTCGTCGGGCTGCGGCACACGCACTCGGCGGACGGCGAGCTCATCACCGATCTGGCGATGGCCATCCAGTACCAGTCGGGCCGCCCCATGCGCGAGTGGAGCAGCTTCGGGACGCCGTACCCGAAGAGCAAGGAGCTCTCCGACCGGATCGGCCGGCCGTCGGCAGCCGTGGACACCAACGGTCTGCTCCATGCGTTCATACGCAACGCCGGCGGTGGTGTGTGCGGCCGCACGCAGCACGCCAACGGCCGCTGGGGCTCGTGGGCCGACCTCAAGGGCAGCAATGTGCTCGGCGTGCCGGCCGTCACGCTGACCGACGCAGGCGTCATGGAGGTCCTGGCCGTGTCCAAGGACCGGGTGCTGCGCTGGGTGCAGGAAACCCCGGGAGCCCTCTTCACGCGCGTCGACGACATCGAGGCCTCCGCGGTACCCGGCTCGCTGAGCGCCGAGCGCACCGGCCGCGGGCGGCTGACCCACTTCTGGCGCGAGGCCGCCACCGGCACCGTCCAGGCCTGGCGCGAGGGCATGGACGAGCCTGTCCCGCTGGGTGGCACCGGCGGTACGGGACCGGTCGCCCTGCTCCGTACGCCGGTCGACGGGCACGACTGCACGGTCATGGCGCAGCTCGGCCCGGACGGGCGTCCTTCGCTGGCCGCCTACCCGACCGAGGACGAGTCGGCGGGCGCGGTGTGGACCACGACGGGGGAACCCTGCGCCGGCGCCCCGGCGCTCGCGATCGACGGGACCGGACGCGTGGTGCTCGCCGCGTTCGGGGCCGACGGCACGCTGCGGGTGACGCGGCAGAAGGCAGAGTCGGGACTCGCGATGGAGGCGTGGACGGCCGTCTGAGCCGTCCTGAGCCGTCTGCTGTCCTAACCGTCCGCCCTCCCCGTCGGTGCCGCCTGCCGCCGCGCCGGCCGGGGTTGCCGGCCGGTCAGCCGGTCAGCCCGTGGGGCGGTCCGCCGGGCCGCCCGTGGACCACGCCGCCGTGACAGCGGTGACGGCCTCCGCCACGCGAGCAGCCCGGGCCCGGGACGTACGGACCGTGTTGCTGAACTCGACGTGCAGGAAGGCGACCCCTTCCTCCGCCGCCTTGCGGCCCTGCACATTGGTCCTGCCCTCGAGCGGGCACGAGCGCACCCAGGCGCGGCACACGTCGAAGTCGCGTGCGCGAAGGGCGTCGGCGAGGGCGCGCCCCTCGGGCCGTGCCACCTCGCCGTTGCCCATGGAGGCGATGACGTCGTAGCGCGGCGCCGAGTCATCGGCGAATCCGTGCAGCTGGAGGCCCGGCAGCCCGCGCCGGACGAGCTCGTCGCAGACGGCGTCGAAGACGCTGTCGGTACGGTGCGCCACATCGGACGCGTCCTCGCGCCCCGCGGCACGATGTGCTCCCGCGATCACCAGGATCCCGCCGCGCGAGCCTCGCAGCACGCTCACGCCGAGCTGCTCGGTGCGCTTGTCGGCGACGGGGTGGGGCACCTGCACGGACCAGGTCGCAGATGTGTCCAGATCGACATAGACCCGCCCCCAGCCCCGGGGCGAGCGCGCGTCCTCGGTGCGGTCGGCGATCTCCGCGTACCGCCGCCCCGTGGCGCTGTCGGTGACGGTCCGGATCTCGAAGTCCACGTCTGACAGCTGCTCCCGGGCCTGTTCGCGATCGCCGTCGAGGAGCAGCCCGACGCCTCGCGCGACCGCCCGCCGGTCGTCGCGTGACGGACGGCGATAGCCGCTGTCCTCACCGAACCGCGACGTGTACTCCCCGATCCGGCGCTCCAGGTCGACCGCCCCGGCGGGGCCCTGTGTCCGGCTGTCGGCGGACCGCTTACCCTCTGGGGAGCCGGTGCGCGGGGTGAGGGTCAAGAGAAGCCCGGTGAGCAGAGCTGCCGCAACGACGAGCGTTGTAGTCGCTATTGCTATCGTCTTGCTCCGGTTCGCGGTCATAGTCATACAAAGATATCCAGGGTGATGAAACGCTCTTCGCGCCGGTCGCTGACGACCTGCACAGCCATACTCGCGCTGCTCGGGGGTACCGCAGCCTGCGGTCCCTTCGGCTCGGACGACGAGAAGGCGGCCGCGGACAGCGGCAGCCCCACGTTCACGGTCGCAGCCGCCGGCGACATCCTCATTCATCCACAGCTGACCGAGCAGGCGCGCAAGGATGCCAAGGCCACCGGCAAGGGCGTGAAGGGGATCGACTTCGAACCCCTGATGGCCGGCATCAAGCCCGTCATCAGCAAGGCCGACCTGGGCATCTGCCACTTCGAGCCGGTCGTGGGCAAGCCCGAGGGGCCGTTCCAGAGCTACCCGGCCTTCCTGGTCCCGCCGCAGATCACCACCGCCATCAAGAGCGTCGGCTACGACATCTGCTCCACGGCGTCCAACCACACACTCGACCACGGCTACCCCGGTGTCGTCCGCACTCTGGACGCCATGGACGCTGCGGGCCTGAAGCACACCGGCTCGTTCCGCAACGCGGCGGAGGCGGCGAAGACGGCCATCGTGGACGTGAAGGGTGTCAAGGTCGCCCAGATCTCGTACGCCTTCGCCTTCAACGGCTTCGAGATCCCCGAGGACAAGCCCTGGCTGGTCAACCAGACCGACTTCAAGGCGATCGCCGCGGCCGAGAAGAAGGCGCGCAAGGACGGCGCCGACGTGGTGATCCTGAGTATCCACTGGGGGCGCGAGCACTGGCCGAATCCGAGCCGCTCGCAGCTCAGGCTCGGCCGCAAGCTCGCCAGGGAGACGGGCATCGACCTGATCATCGGCCATCACGCCCATGTCGTACAGCCGATGGAGAAGGTCGACGGCACCTGGATCGCGTACGGACTCGGCAATCAGGTCGCGCGGCACGACGTGCCGAGCGGGCTGACCGAGGAAGGCGCCATCGGCTGGTTCGAGTTCACGAAGCGGGGCGGCAGGTGGGACGTCCAGGCCAAGTACGTGCCGACGTTCGTGGATATCCCGCCGGATCCGGATGAGTCGGGCAAATTGCCCGAAGGGGCGGTCCAGGACCACCGGTTGATCGATGTCGCCGCCACCCTTCGGGACGGTGACGGTCTCGGCAAGGAGCAGGCCGCCCGCTACCGGCTGGCCTTCGAGCGCACCGAGGGCACGATGCTCAACCGCGGTGCGGCGAAGGACGGTCTGCAGCCGCTGGAAGGGCTTCCCGACTGATTCGCTGTCGGCCGGATCACATTTTTTCGTATTCGTACAACCGTTGTCGCGTTGGCGCGGTCACATGTTCCCGGTCCGCCCTTTTTCGAGTGTGAGGGCGCGCGCCTGCACGCCGTGAACTCCACGAGAGGAGCCTCCGTTGGCCGCTTCGCCCTCGAAGCGGCGGCACAAAGTCCGCCGAAGAGCCGACATGTCCCTGTTGGGTGGCATAAGGCCACCTATCGCCGTACTGTCTGTTCTGCTTCTCGCCCTGGCGGGCATCACCGCCCTTTCTCTCGGCCGTGCCGGTGACGACCGCATCCCGAAGGCCGTACTGACCTCCCAGCAGCACTTCGCCGAGGACGGCGCCATCGGCATGCGCGCCTCCATCGACGAGAGCGTCACGGACCTCACACGCACCGCGGAGCTGTTCAATGCGGCGGACCCCGTGTCCGCCGACGCCGTCCTGGACAAGATCGGCAACGTGTACCAGAAGTGGCTGGGCACGGCCGTCGTCGAGATCAAGTCGGGCAAGCTGCTCGCCGCCCGTGGTGAGAACGTGCCGCTGACCGCCATCGACCGCTCCAAGCTCGGCGGCGAGAACGGCCTCGCACCCCGCATGGTCCGGCTCCCCAACGGTGAGACCCGGCTGCTGTCCTTCGCCCTGCTCACCTGGCAGGGCGAGCCGCAGAAGCTGCTGGTCGCCTCCAGCGGCCTGAGGTTCCCCGGCATCAGCCTCGGCGGCTTCCGCGCCATCGCCGTCATCGACCAGGACGGCCACGTCCTCAGCCAGGACGGCATCCCCGAGCCCGAGCAGGTCCTCACCGACCTCCAGCGCGAGGAGGTCGCGGAGTCCAAGGAGCAGCTGAAGAAGTTCGCCACGATCGCCGCCGAGAAGGGCCGGCAGCACCCCGTCAAGGCGAAGGAGCCCGGCTCCGGCGGCTTCCGCGGGGTGAGCGGCAGTCTCACGGGTGGCATCTACCTCGGCGACCGCTCGCTCGCCGGATACGCCACCATGGCCGCGCCCCAGGCCGGCGAGACGACCGTCGCCACCGGGCTCGGCCTCACCGTCGTGGCGATGGTCAAGGTCGCAGAGGACCCCACAGGCACCAGCAGCCCGCTCTTCGGACTTCTCGCCGCGGGCGCCCTGCTCGTCATCGGCGGCATCACGGTCGCCCTGCTCCTCGGCACCGTGCAGCGTCCGCTGATCCGGCTGTTCCTCGAGAGCCGCCGCCTCACACGAGGCGACCTCACGCGCCCTGTGAGCGCACCCAGGTACGGCGAGACCGCGCGGATCGGCGCTGCCCTGGAACGGCTGCGCCGCCAGCTCCTCGGCGAGCCCGCCGACGCCCACGCACCGGCGACGCCCGCGCGGCGCCGCTTCGGCGCCACCACCCTGCTCGCCGTCTGCGGGGTGATCCTGCTCGTCTGGTCGGCGCCGCTCCTGCTGCTGCTCAACCGCGCCGGTGACTCGGTCGTCGTACCGCAGCAGATCGTCAACGACCAGCGCGAGCGCACCGACACCCTCACCGACCGGGTGCGCCGCGCACTCAACGAGGGCCACGCCGACCTTGCGTCGGTCGCGTCCCTCATCGGCGACCGCACCAAGCCGTCCCAGATGACCGAGGTCCTGGAGCGCACGGCGAACCAGCACCTTCGGTACCAGTCGCTGTACGTCCTCGACGCCGACGGCCAGGTCCTCGCCCAGGCGGGCGGCGACCCGCGCAGCCCCGCGGGCAAGGGCCCCGCCCCCGAGCCGATCAGGGTCCTCGACGACCAGGGTGAGGAGCCGGTGATCATCGGGACGGCGGAGGTGCCCGGCCGGCAGGGCGCCGCCGTGGTCGGCGAGTTCCGGATCGACTTCCTGAACTCCCTGCTCAAGCGGCCGGGGCTCGGCGCCGTCCGCGTCCTCGACGCGGAGCGTCGCGTCATCGCCGGCAACACCGGCTACCTCGCCTTCGAGGGGTTGCCGAGCGGCCGTCTCGACGCCCTCGTCGAAGGCACCAACCAGAAGGTGGGCATGAGCCCGCGCCCCAGCGGCGTCCTCTACCGGGACGGCGGCGACATCCAGATCGCCGCAGCCGCGCCCTTCGTGGGCGGCGGTGCGGCCAAGTCCCTCGGCTGGACCGTGGTGAGCTGGCAGCCCGCGTCCGGACTCGCCATCGCCGAGTACCACCTCCAGAACCGCACGGTCCTCGCCGGGCTGCTGGGCGTCACCGCGGCCACCGCCTGCCTGGGCTGGCTGTACATCGTCGTCGTCCGCCCCCTGCGCACCCTCGCCGCCCAGGCGGAGGCGCTCGCGGACGGCGACCGGCGCACCGTTCTCTATCCGCGACACCACGACGAGGTCGGCGCCGTCGTCCGCAGCCTTGAGCTCATCCGGCAGCAACTGCCGGCGCAGCAGCGCAAGCGCGACGCGGCGACGTCCCTCGCCGGAAGGAACTGACCCGGCATGCTCTTCCTCTACACCGTGCTGGTGGTGTGCAGTGGCATCCTCCTGATCGCGGGGATCGTCGAGCAGCGTCGCCACTTCGTCAATCTGGAGCACATACCGACGCGGGTCCTCGTCAACGGCATCCGCGGCAAGTCCTCCATCACGCGGCTGTGCGCGGGCGCGCTGCGCGGCGGCGAGCTGACCACGGTCGCCAAGACGACCGGGACGGCGGCCCGCTTCATCCATCCGGACGCCACCGAGGAGCCGGTCTACCGCAAGTTCGGCATCGCCAACGTCGTCGAGCAGATCGGCATCGTGCGCCGGGCCGCCGCGTACCACCCGGACGCCCTGGTGATGGAGTGCATGGCCGTCATGCCGGCCCTCCAGGAGATCAACCAGTCCAAGCTCATCCGCTCCACCATCGGCGTCCTGTGCAACGTCCGCGAGGACCACGTCGCCGAGATGGGCCCGACGCTCGACGACATCGCCCGCTCGCTGTCCCGCTCGATGCCGCACGGCGGCATCTGCGTCACCGCGGAGAAAGAGCGCTTCCACGTCCTCCAGGAGGAGGCCGACGCCCGGGACTGCAAGCTCGTCTACGCCGACCCCGAGATGGTCACCGACGAGGAGCTGCGCGGCTTCAGCTGGTTCACCTTCAAGGAGAACGTGGCGATCGCGCTCGTCGTCGCCGAGCTGCTGGGCGTCGACCGCAAGACCGCGCTGCAGGGCATGTACGAGGCCCCGCCGGACCCGGGTGTCCTCTCCGTCGAGCGGTACGTCGCGCCGGGCGGCAAGCGGCTGCGCTTCGCCAACGTCTTCGCGGCCAACGACCCCGAGTCGACGCTGATGAACATCAACCAGCTTCTCGATCTCGGGGCGATCAGCCGTCCGCTGAACGTGGTCATCAACTGCCGCCCCGACCGCGTCGAGCGCAACGGCCAGATGGGGCAGATCGTCCCGGACCTGCAGCCGGACAAGGTGTTCGTCATCGGCCACCCGGCCAAGAGCGCCATCGACGCGATCCCCGCCGAATGGCGCGACCGGGCCGTCGACCTCGGTGGCGACGGCCGGGACGGCGAGGAGTTCATGCACGAGCTGCTAGGCCACCTCGGCCCGGATTCCTCTCTCGTCGCCATCGGCAACATCCACGGCCAGGGCGAGCTGCTGCTCGAGCACCTGGCGGAACTCCCGGCCGACGACAGCGACAGCGCCGCCGAACTGTCCGCGCCGGCCGCTGCCGCTGTCGCTGTCGCTGCGGCACCGACCGCGCCCGCGGACCCCTCCGAGACCATGCAGCTGTACGCACCTCGTCTCGACCCGTACCAGCAGTACTCCGAGGCGTACGAGAGCAGGTATGCGCCCCGGCCTCAGGCGCACCAGGCATACCAAATGCCTCAGACCCACGCACCCCAGGCGCCTCAGGCCCAAGCACCTCACGCGCCCCAGGCTCCGCAGGCGCCTCAGGCCCAAGCACCTCACGCGCCCCAGGCTGCGCAGGCGCCTCAGGCCTACGCACCTCACGCGCCCCAGGTGCCTCAGGCACCCCATGTGCCCGTACAGCGCGGAGCCGAACAGGAGCGGCCCCGCAGCCTCTTCGAGCCCCGCGTCGCCCCGACACCCCCCGCCGACGACCCGCAGCAGTGGTACAGCCCAGGAGACCAGCGTTGATCCCCTCCGTCCTCACTCCCGAGATCGCCGCGGTCGGCATCGCCCTCGGGCTGCTCTTCTCCCTGGTCTGCTACCTGACGACCAACCTCTCGCCCGGCGGCATGATCACCCCGGGCTGGCTCGCGCTCACCCTCGTCGAGGACCTGCAGCGCGCCGCGATGGTCGTCGGCGTCACCGTCCTCGCGTACGTCTGCACGCTGCTGCTGCAGCGCTACGTGATCCTCTACGGCAAGCGGCTGTTCGCGGCGGTCGTGCTCACCGGCGTGATCCTGCAGGCCACGGTGATGATCGTGCTCTCGCTCGAATTCCCGCTGATGTACAGCAACCAGACGCTCGGATTCATCGTTCCCGGCCTGATCGCCTACCAGCTCGTGCGCCAGCCCAAGGGCCCGACGCTGCTCGCCACCGGTTCGGTGACGCTCATGGCCTATGTCGTTCTCACCGCCGGGATCCTCCTCGGCGTCATGCCGTCCGCCTGACCGCCCCACCGGAGCCGACCTCATGAGTGCCAAGAAGAAGACCAGCCCCGCCCTGCACGCGGCGGTCGTGATCGGGCTGCTCGCGAGCAGCGCGTACCTGACCGTCGAACTGCGGAAGGAGGAACAGGCCAAGGCCCCGGCCATCCAGGCCGTCACCGACACCCCGCTGCTCGAGTCCAGCAGCGGCCGGATGAGCGGCAGGCAGACCTGGGAGCGCCTGAAGAACCCCGAGCGTTCGGTGCTGCGGGGCGAGGGCGGCCAGGTCCTCGCCACCTTCACGGACAACGCCCGCACCGCGACCCTCAAGGGCCCGAGCCGCACCTTCACCGAGGCCGCCAACACCAAGTCGCGCGTCGTGACCGAGGACTGGGTGCGCCTCATGCCGGAGCCCTGGCGCAAGGGCGCCGAGAAGGAGCAGTGGTTCAAGGACTGGTTCAAGGAGTACTACGGCAGCGAGGAGGACGACATCTTCGCGACCGCCTTCCAGTACGTCGAGGGCGCACCGGTCAAGAAGGACGACGAGGGCATCGCCTACGCCGGTGACGCCGCGTTCGGCCCGCTCAACCCGAACGGCAGCGCGGGCAACGACCTGCGCGAGGAACTGTCCGACTTCTACGACTACCTCGGCATCCCGTACAGCTTCCGCGACGGCACGGGCAAGCAGCCCGAGGCCAGGCGCGCCCGCGCCGTCGACTGCTCGGGATTCATGCGGCTGGTGTGGGGCTACCGCGCCCGCTACCCGCTCGCCTCCTCGGACACCACGGGCGACGGCCTGCCGCGTACGGCGAACGGCATGGCCCGCTCGGACATCGGCACCGAGGTCATCCCGCTGAAGGGCGTGGGCGCGGCGGACCGTCCCAAGTCGATCGACGTGCTCCAGCCGGGCGACCTCGTCTTCTTCAAGCTGGACGCCCGTACCAAGAGCCGCCTCGACCACGTCGGGATCTACCTGGGCCACGACAGCGACGGCCACAAGATCTTCATCTCCAGCCGGGAGGAAGTGAACGGCCCGACGATCGGCGACAAGGGCGGTACGTCCCGGCTGGACGGGAACGGCTACTACGCCACCACACTGCGCAGCGCGAAGCGGCTGTAGTGCCCCGGGCGCCGGGCCACCGGGTACGCGCCCGGCGTCGTCGGCGCCGTCGCCCGGTCATCGGGCCGGGCAGGCGGAAGGGCCGTACGGGACGGATCCCGTACGGCCCTTCGCCGTGCTGTCAGGCGGTGTTGTCCCTTACGCGGGCACGCTCGCGACGCCCTGCGCCAGGAACTTCTTGCCGTTCACGCGCTCGCTGACGCCCTCGCGGTCCAGGTACGGCGTGATGCCGCCCAGGTGGAAGGGCCAGCCGGCGCCGGTGATCAGGCAGAGGTCGATGTCCTGCGCCTCGGCGACGACACCCTCCTCCAGCATCAGCCCGATCTCCTGCGCGACCGCGTCCAGGACGCGGGCGCGGACCTGCTCCTCCGTCAGGACCGTGTCGCCCTGCTTGAGCAGCGCGGCGACCTCGGGGTCGAGCTCCGGCTTGCCGGAGTCGTACACGTAGAAGCCGCGCTTGCCCGCCTCGACGACCGCCTTGAGGTTCGGGGACACCGTGAAGCGCTCCGGGAAGGCGCGGTTCAGGGTCTCGGAGACGTGCAGACCGATGGCCGGGCCGACCAGCTCCAGCAGGACCAGCGGCGACATCGGGAGGCCGAGGGGCTCGATGGCCTTCTCGGCGGTGGCGACCGGGGTGCCCTCGTCGATGACGTTCTGGATCTCGCCCATGAAGCGGGTCAGGATGCGGTTCACGACGAACGCCGGGGCGTCCTTCGTCAGCACCGCGGTCTTCTTCAGCTTCTTGGCGACGCCGAAGGCCGTGGCCAGCGAGGCGTCGTCGGTCTTCTCACCGCGGACGATCTCCAGCAGCGGGAGCACCGCGACCGGGTTGAAGAAGTGGAAGCCGACCACGCGCTCCGGGTGCTGGAGCTTGGAGGCCATCTCGGAGACCGACAGCGAGGAGGTGTTGGTGGCGAGGATCGCGTGCGCCGGGGCGACCGCCTCGACCTCCGCGAACACCTTCTGCTTGACGGACATCTCCTCGAACACGGCCTCGATGATGAAGTCCGCGTCCGCGAAGCCCTCGGCCTTGTCCAGGACACCGGTGACCAGGGCCTTGAGACGGTTGGCCTTGTCCTGGTTGATCCTGCCCTTGCCCAGCAGCTTCTCGATCTCGGCGTGGACGTAGCCCACACCCTTGTCGACGCGCTCCTGGTCGATGTCCGTGAGGACGACCGGGACCTCCAGGCGGCGCAGGAACAGCAGCGCCAGCTGAGAGGCCATCAGACCGGCGCCGACGACACCGACCTTGGTGACCGGGCGGGCCAGGCTCTTGTCCGGGGCACCGGCGGGACGCTTGCCGCGCTTCTGCACCAGGTTGAAGGCGTAGATGCCGGAGCGCAGTTCGCCGCCCATGATGAGGTCGGCGAGCGCGGTGTCCTCGGCGTCGAAGCCCTTCTGGAGGTCGCCGTCCTTGGCCGCCTCGATGATGTCGAGGGCGCGGTACGCGGCGGGGGCCGCGCCGTGCACCTTGGAGTCGGCGATGAACCGGCCGCGGGCGACGGCCTGGTCCCAGGCCTCACCGCGGTCGATCTCCGCGCGCTCGACCGCGATCTCGCCCTTGAGGACGGACGCCGTCCAGATCAGCGACTGCTCCAGGAAGTCGGCGCCCTCGAAGATCGCGTCGGCGATGCCGAGCTCGAAGACCTGCGCGCCCTTGAGCTGCTTGTTCTGGTTGAGCGAGTTCTCGATGACGACCGAGACCGCGCGGTCGGCGCCGATCAGGTTCGGCAGGATCGTGCAGCCGCCCCAGCCCGGCACCAGGCCGAGGAAGACCTCGGGGAGGGAGAAGGCCGGCAGGGCCTTGGAGACGGTGCGGTAAGTGCAGTGCAGACCGACCTCGACACCGCCGCCCATCGCCGCGCCGTTGTAGTACGCGAACGTCGGGACGGCGAGGGAGGCGAGCCGCTTGAAGACGTCGTGGCCGCCCTTGCCGATGGCGAGCGCGTCCGCGTGCTGCTTGAGCAGCTCGACGCCCTTGAGGTCGGCGCCGACGGCGAAGATGAACGGTTTGCCGGTGACGCCGGCGCCGACGATGTCACCGTTCGCGGCCTCGGCCTCGACCTGGTCGATCGCGGTATTGAGGTTCGCGAGGGACTGCGGGCCGAAGGTGGTCGGCTTGGTGTGGTCGAAGTCGTTGTCCAGCGTGATGAGGGCGAACCTGCCCGCGCCGCCGGGGAGGTCGAGGTGGCGCACGTGCGCCTGCGTGACGACCTCGTCCGGGAACAGCTCGGCCGCACCCTTCAAGAGCTCAGCGGTGGTGCTCACTTGTTGCCTCCGGCGTCCTTGTGGTGCGGGTTCTCCCAGATCACCGTGGCGCCCATGCCGAAGCCGACGCACATGGTGGTGAGGCCGTAGCGGACCTCCGGCTGCTCCTCGAACTGCCGCGCCAGCTGCGTCATCAGACGCACGCCGGAGGAGGCGAGGGGGTGACCGTACGCGATGGCGCCGCCGTACTGGTTGACGCGGGCGTCGTCGTCGGCGATGCCGTAGTGCTCGAGGAAGGCCAGGACCTGGACGGCGAAGGCCTCGTTGATCTCGAAGAGGTTGATGTCCTCGATCGAGAGGCCGGCCTTGGCGAGGGCCTTCTCGGTCGCCGGGATCGGGCCGTAGCCCATGACCTCGGGCTCGACGCCGGCGAAGGCGTACGAGACGAGGCGCATCTTGACCGGGAGGTTGTGCTCGCGGGCGAAGTCCTCGGAGGCGATGATCGAGGCGGTGGCGCCGTCGTTCAGGCCCGCGGCGTTACCGGCGGTGACGCGGCCGTGGACGCGGAACGGGGTCTTCAGACCGGAGAGGTTCTCCAGGGTCGTGCCCGGGCGCATCGGCTCGTCGGCGGTGACCAGGCCCCAGCCGGTCTCGCCGGCCTCGGGGCTCGTGCGGCGCACCGAGATCGGGACGAGGTCCTGCTGGATCTTGCCGTTGGCGTACGCCTTGGCGGCCTTCTCCTGCGAGCGGACGGCGTACTCGTCGGCGCGCTGCTTGGTGATCTGCGGGTAGCGGTCGTGCAGGTTCTCCGCGGTCATGCCCATGAAGAGGGCCGACTCGTCGACGAGCTTCTCCGACACGAAACGCGGGTTCGGGTCGACGCCCTCGCCCATCGGGTGGCGGCCCATGTGCTCGACGCCACCGGCGATGACGGCGTCGTACGCGCCGAACGCGATCGACCCGGCGGTGGTGGTGACGGCGGTGAGCGCGCCGGCGCACATGCGGTCGATCGAGTAGCCCGGGACCGACTGCGGCAGCCCGGCGAGGATGCCGGCGGTGCGGCCCAGGGTCAGACCCTGGTCGCCGATCTGCGTGGTCGCGGCGATGGCGACCTCGTCGATCTTCGCGGGGTCGAGACCCGGGTTGCGGCGCAGCAGCTCCCGGATGGCCTTCACGACAAGATCGTCGGCGCGGGTCTCGTGGTAGATGCCCTTCGGGCCCGCCTTGCCGAACGGGGTGCGGACGCCGTCGACGAAGACGACGTCCCTGACGGTACGAGGCACGATGGCTCTCCTCCAGGGTGCGGGATGGCACTGCTGCGGGCGCACGGCTAAGCGCGCGCTTGCTTCCCTCATGCTACTTGTGGGTAACCACGTTGCCCACCCCCTGCGGCGGGAGCGGTGAAGGTCACACGTGACACTCCGGGCGCGTTCGGCGGTTCCGGGTGCGGGATTGCCCCGTGCCGGGTCGGTTGCCGTCCGAGGCCGCTCCGGGGCTCGCATCCGGGACGGCATGCGTTACGGCGCGCGCGCCGCCTCGCACCGCCGGTCATCGCCCGCGCCGCGCGCCGCACATCAGGTTTGGTACCACCCACCGGGCCGCAGTCGGGGGACGGCCGGCGCGGGGCCGTGCAGGGGCGTCCCCGCAGAAATCGGGCGCTGGTGCCGGACGACGCCGCACCCACCGATTTCGAGGAGGCGAGCCCGGAGAGGGCCCGGCCCCCGACCCACCGACAGCAGCCGCACCAAGCCCGCCCCGGGTCCCCCCACGTCGCAGGGCACAGGGGGACCTTGAGGACGGACACACCGGACGCCCGGCGGCACCGGCCACGGCGACCGCGCCCGCGGCACCGGGCGGCACCCGGGCCGCAGCCCCGGAGGGAGCCGCGTCAGGCCGTCGCCGAGAGGGCCCGGGTCAGCAGGGGGGTCACCTGCTCGATCTGCCACGGGCGGGCGCCGTACGCCGCCAGCATCGCCCCGACCGCCTCCGGTGTCCGCTCCTGCGGCGGCTCCCAGCACACACGCCGCACCGTGTCCGGCGTGATCAGGTTCTCCTGCGGCAGGTTCAGCTGCTCCGCCAGCGTGGACACCCCAGCCCGCGCCGCCGACAACCGCGCCGCCGCGGCCGGGTCCTTGTCCGCCCAGGAGCGCGGCGGCGGCGGACCCGCGACCGGCTGTCCGGGCTGCGGCAGCTCCGCGTCCGGCAGGGCCCGGGCGCGGTCCACGGACGCCTGCCACTGCTCGAGCTGACGCCGGCCCATCCGGTGCCCGAAGCCGGGCAGTGCGGTCAGCGCGTGCACGTTCAGCGGAAGTGCCAGCGCCGCCTCCACGATCGCGGCATCGCTCAGGACCTTCCCGGGGGACACGTCACGCCGCTGCGCCACCTTGTCGCGCGCGGTCCACAGCTCCCGTACGACCGCCATCTGGCGCCGCCGCCGCACCTTGTGCATCCCCGACGTACGCCGCCACGGATCCTTCCGCGGCGGTGCCGGGGGTGCCGAGGCGATCGCGTCGAACTCCTGCTGTGCCCAGTCGAGCTTGCCCTGCCGGTCCAGCTCCTTCTCCAGCGCGTCCCGCAGGTCGACGAGCAACTCCACGTCCAGCGCCGCGTACCGCAGCCACGGCTCGGGCAGCGGCCGCGTCGACCAGTCCACCGCCGAGTGACCCTTCTCCAGTGCGTAGCCGAGGACCGACTCGACCATCGCGCCGAGCCCCACCCGCGGGAACCCCGCGAGCCGCCCGGCCAGCTCGGTGTCGAAGAGCCGGGTCGGCACCATGCCTATTTCGCGCAGGCAGGGCAGATCCTGTGTGGCCGCGTGCAGGATCCACTCCGTACCGGCGAGCGCCTCGCCCAGCGCGGACAGGTCGTCGCAGCCGACGGGGTCGATCAGCGCGGTGCCCGCGCCCTCGCGGCGCAGCTGTACGAGATACGCCCGCTGGCCGTAGCGGTAGCCGGACGCCCGCTCGGCGTCCACGGCGACGGGCCCGCTGCCGCCGGCGAACGCGGCGACGACGGACTCGAGGGCCTCGGGCGTGGAGACCACCGGAGGAATGCCCTCGCGCGGCTCCAGCAGGGGGATCGGCGCCGGTTCGACGTCGTCCGGGGGGCCGCCCCCGGTGGTTCGCAGGTCTGGCTCTGCTGCGGTGTCTTGGGCGTCGGTCACCTGTCAAGGGTATCTGTGAACGGAAGCCGCCCGTCGACGGAACGTTCCGTCGACGGGCGAGGGTCCTTTGTAAAGGGAATCAGTGGATGATGCCGGTGCGCAGCGCCACGGCCACCATCCCGGCCCGGTCGCCCGTGCCGAGCTTGCGCGCGATGCGGGCGAGGTGGCTCTTCACCGTCAGCGCAGACAGGCCCATCGAGACGCCGATCGCCTTGTTCGACTGACCCTCGGCGACGAGCCGGAGCACCTCCACCTCGCGGCCGGACAGCTCGCGGTAGCCGCCGGGGTGGCTCGGGGCCCCCGGGGGACGGCGGTGCATCCGGGCGGCGGCCGAGCCGATGGGGGCGGCGCCGGGGCGGACCGGGTGTCCGAGGTTCGTGCGCGTACCGGTGACGACATAGCCCTTGACCCCGCCCGCCAGCGCGTTGCGGACCGCGCCGATGTCGTCGGCCGCGGAGAGGGCCAGCCCGTTGGGCCAGCCCGCCGCGCGGGTCTCGGACAGCAGGGTCAGCCCGGAACCGTCGGGCAGGTGGACGTCGGCCACGCAGATGTCGCGCGGGTTGCCGACGCGGGGACGGGCCTCCGCGATGGACGACGCTTCGATGACGTCACGTACTCCGAGGGCCCACAGGTGGCGGGTGACGGTGGAGCGGACGCGCGGGTCGGCCACGACGACCATGGCCGTCGGCTTGTTCGGGCGGTAGGCGACCAGGCTTGCGGGCTGCTCGAGGAGAACGGACACCAGGCCTCCTGGAAAGGTGCGGGACGGCGCCGGCTCGGGGATGAAGCCGGGGCGAACCGTGCTTGAAGGGTCACCACCTCTTCGGCACCAAACCCACCCGCCTTTAGAGAAAGATCACGATTTGGTGAGTAACAATTCCGGCAATTCGGACGCCTGATCGATCATCCTATGAGTCCGTGGGCGCACCCCCCCCCCGTGGCCACGGGCGTGCGTGCCTGTGGCCCGTACACGCGACGGAGCCGGGCATCGACACGGAGGGCGGGCGCGCAGCGGCCCACCACTCGGAATCGGAGGCTGCGGCGCGCGGACACCCGGGTCCGGCCGACGGTACCGGCGAGGAGCAGGAGCACGAGCAGGCACGAGCACGAGCAGTCGCAGGACCAGAGGGCCTGCCGTCCTGGCCTACGGCGTCCGCGGCCCCCGGCGCTGCGGCAGCGTCACGACACCGCCCGTGTCCGGCACGTCGCCGGCGCCGGACGGCGGCAGGCCCGCGACCTGGCACAGCAGGTCGCACCAGGCCGCGAGATGCGCGGCCGTGTCCGGAACCCCGTCCCGGCCTTCCCGCGGGGTCCAGGAGGCCCGGATCTCGATCTGCGTCGCCGGGAGGCGGTCTGCGAGTCCTCCGAAGTAGTGAGACCCCGCCCGGGTGACGGTGCCGGCGGCCTCCCCGTAGAAGAGCCCTCGCGCCTCCAGGGCCCCGGTCAGCCAGGACCAGCAGACCTCCGGAAGCAGCGGGTCCGCCGCCATCTCCGGCTCCAGCTCCGCCCGTACGAGCGTCACGAGCCGGAACGTGCCCTGCCAGGCCTCGTGCCCCGACGGGTCGTGCAGCAGCACGAGCCTGCCGTCCGCGAGGTCCTCCTCGCCGTCGACGACCGCCGCCTCCAGGGCGTACGCGTGCGGCGCGAGGCGCTGCGGGGGGCGGGTCGGATCGACCTCGAGCTCCGGCCGAAGCCGCGCCGCCCCCAGCGCGTCCACCGCCAGCCGGAACGCGCGCGGGACGGGTTTCCCCTCCGCGCTGTCCGTGCCGTCAGCGCCGTCGGGTTGTTCCGAAAACTGTCCCTGAGCCGCAGCCATGCGGGGAAGAGTAAGCGGAACGCGCGCCGCGTGCAGGGAGGGACACCCGGCCCGGCCGAGCTCCTTGCGCGCACATGCGAAGATTCTGGACGTGAGCGCCAACGACAGCCCTTCGGGCCACCAGACGAAGACTCCCGCCACGCGCGACTCCGCCTTCCTCAAGGCGTGCAGGCGTGAGCCCGTACCGCACACGCCGGTCTGGTTCATGCGACAGGCGGGGCGCTCGCTGCCCGAGTACCTGAAAGTGCGCGAAGGCATCCCGATGCTGGAGTCGTGCATGCGGCCGGAGCTGGTCACCGAGATCACGCTGCAGCCGGTGCGCCGCCACAAGGTCGACGCCGCGATCTACTTCAGCGACATCGTCGTCCCGCTCAAGGCCATCGGCATCGACCTCGACATCAAGCCGGGCGTGGGCCCGGTCGTCGCCGAGCCGATCCGCCGCCGCGAGGACCTCGCGCGGCTGCGCGATCTCACCCCCGACGACGTCGCGTACGTCACGGAGGCGATCGGCATGCTCACCGGCGAACTGGGCCCGACCCCGCTCATCGGCTTCGCGGGCGCTCCCTTCACCCTCGCCAGCTATCTCGTCGAGGGCGGGCCGTCCCGCAACCACGAGCACACCAAGGCCCTCATGTACGGCGACCCGCAGCTCTGGGCCGACCTGCTGGACCGGCTCGCGGACATCACCTCGGCCTTCCTGAAGGTGCAGATCGAGGCCGGCGCGTCCGCCGTGCAGCTCTTCGACTCCTGGGTCGGCGCGCTCGCCCCCGTCGACTACCGGCGCTCGGTGATGCCCGCGTCCGCGAAGGTGTTCCGTGCGGTCGAGGCGTACGGCGTCCCACGCATCCACTTCGGCGTCGGCACGGGCGAGCTCCTCGGCCTGATGGGCGGGGCCGGCGCGGACGTCGTCGGCGTCGACTGGCGCGTCCCGCTGGGCGAGGCCGCCCGCCGCGTCGGGCCCGGCAAGGCGCTGCAGGGCAACCTGGACCCGGCGGTCCTCTTCTCGTCCCGGGAGGCGGTCGAGGCCAAGACCCGCGAGGTCCTCGACGACGCCGCCGGTCTGGAGGGCCATGTCTTCAACCTGGGCCACGGCGTCCTGCCCAGCACAGACCCTGACGCGCTGACCCGCCTCGTGGAGCACGTCCACACCGCGACCGCACGCTGAGGCCCGGCGGAACGACGCGCGGCGGTGCGGGGGGCGAGGGCTCAGCCCCCCGCCTCCCGCACGGCCGCCATCGCCTTGCGCGCCGCGACCAGCACCGGGTCCCACACCGGTGAGAACGGCGGCGCGTAGCCCAGGTCCAGGGCGGTCATCTGCTCCACCGTCATCCCGGCCGTCAGCGCGACCGCCGCGACGTCCACGCGCTTCGCCGCCCCCTCGCGGCCGACGATCTGGACCCCGAGCAGCCGGCCCGTGCGGCGCTCGGCCAGCATCTTGACCGTCATCGGGGCCGCACCCGGGAAGTAGCCCGCGCGGCTCGTCGACTCGATCGTCGCGGTCACGAACCGGAGCCCCACCTCGCGGGCGTCCTTCTCGCGCAGACCGGTGCGGGCGATCTCCAGGTCGCAGACCTTGCTCACGGCCGTGCCCACGACCCCGGGGAAGGTCGCGTAGCCGCCGCCCACCCCCGCGCCGATGACCTGGCCGTGCTTGTTGGCGTGCGTGCCGAGCGGGACGTGGCGTTCGCGGCCCGACACCAGGTCCAGCACCTCCACGCAGTCGCCGCCCGCCCAGACGTTCTCGTGGCCGCGCACGCGCATCGCGAGATCGGTGAGCAGACCCCCGTACGCCCCGAGCGGCAGTCCGGCCGCGCCCGCGAGGGTCGTCTCCGGTTCCACGCCGATGCCGAGCACGACGACGTCCGCCGGATACTCGGCGTCCGCCGTGGCGACCGCGCGGACCTTCTCCCGTGGCCCTCCGGGCACGGGAGGTACCGCCGCGTCCTGGCCCGTCAGGATCTGGGTGACCTCGGCGTCGTCGACCGTCGTGATGCCCAGTCCGTCCATCGCATCGTGCACGAGCCGGCCCATGTCCGGGTCGAGGGTGGCCATCGGCTGTGCGCCGCGGTTGACGACGGTGACGTCGAAGCCGTGGTTCAGCAGCGCCTCGGCCATCTCCACGCCGATGTAGCCCGCGCCGACGACGACCGCCCGCCGCCCCTCGATGCGGTCGAGGGTGCTCAGCAGCGCCTGGCCGTCGTCGAGGGTCTGGATGCCGTGCACCCCCGGGGCGTCGATCCCGGGCAGCCGGGGGCGCACCGGCCGGGCGCCGGTCGCGATGACGAGCTTGTCGAAGCCCGTCCACGACTCGGCACCCGACTCCAGGTCCCGGGACCTGACCCGCTGCCCCGCGATGTCGAGCTCCGTGACCTCGGTGCGCATCCGCAGATCGATGCCGCGCGCCCGGTGCTCCTCGGGGGTACGCGCGATCAGGTCGTCCCGCTCCGGAACGTCGCCGCCGACCCAGTACGGAATGCCGCACGCGGAGTACGAGGCGAAATGGGAGCGCTCGAAGGCGACGATCTCGAGCTCCTCCGCGCCCTTGAACCTGCGGGCCTGCGATGCGGCGGACATGCCCGCCGCATCGCCGCCGATGACCACGAGTCGTTGGTGTCCCATGCGGAACACGCTACGTGGGACGGCCGTTCAGTCCTGCTCGGGGGCCGGAGCGGGCGCCGGAACGGGGTCCGCGGCCGGAGCCGGGACCGGAGCAGCCGCCGCCGTGGCAGCGCCGCCGCGCTGCCGCCACGGCCGGACCAGCCACCGCCACACCGCGTACAGCACCGCGATCACCGCCGCGAACGGCGCCACCGCACCCAGCACCAGGCCGATCCACCGCACGGTCTCCACCAGGGCCTCCCAGCCGCCCTTCAGCGCGTCCAGGAAACCGGGGTCGTCCTCCTGTGCCGGCGGCTCCTTCCGCTCCTTCTCCGACAGCTCGAGCGTGATCGTCGCCAGCGACGTACGGTCCTTCAGCGACGCCTGCTGGGCCAGCAGCGACTCCAGCTCCGCCTGACGGTTGCTCAGCTCGCCCTCCAGCGTGACCACATCGCTCAGCCGGGTGGCCCTGTCCATCAGCTCCCGCACCCGTGTGACACTCGCCCGCTGGGTCGCGATGCGGCTCTCCACGTCGACGACCTGGTCGGTGACGTCCTGCGCGTTCGCCTTGCGCGTCAGCAGCTTTCCTGCGCCCGCGAGGTCGGCGAGAACCGAGGCGTACCGGTCCTGTGGGACGCGCAGCACGATGCGTGACATCACATGGGTGTCGTCGACACGCTCGGTGGTCTCGCCGGCGACATGTCCGCCTGCAGTCTCCACGGTCGTACGCACGGCGGCGAGCGCCTTGGTCGCGTCCTTGACCTCCACGGACAGCTCGGCGGTGCGGATGACGTGCGTCGCGGCCGTCGCCGGCCTCCTCGCCGCCTGCCCCTTGTCCTGCCCCTGCCCCTGTGCCTCCTCGGGCGCCTGGGCGTCGGCGGGCTTCTTCGCCGCGTAACCCGAGTCGGCCGCAGGTCCCTGACCGCCGCTCTTGTGGTCCGGAGCCGCAGCCGCCCCCTTCTCGGAGCTCTCGGTGATGTTGTCGGCCGCACCGCAGCCGGCGAGTGCGAGTGAGGCGGTGAGCAGTGCCGCTGCCCCCAACGTGAGACGCCGTGCACGCATGTCGGTCCCCCCAGGGATGGTGGTGGATGGTGACGGTTCGACGTGCGGGGTGGGGGAGCGGGTTGCCTGTTCGCGGTTCCGAAGCGGTCACGGTCAGGACTCATTACGGCCCGTGGCACGCGGTTTGAGAGAGTGGACGCATGAACGCGGACACACGCACGGACACCGGGACGGACACACACGCGGCCCACGTCGTCGTCATAGGCGGCGGCATCGCCGGACTCGCCGCCGCGCACCGGCTGCTCTCCTCCGGCGTGCGCGTGACCCTGCTGGAGGCGACCGCGCAGCTCGGCGGCAAGCTCCTGGCAGGCGAGATCGCCGGGGCCCCCGTCGACCTCGGCGCCGAGTCGATGCTCGCCCGCCGCCCCGAGGCCGTCGACCTGGCGCGGGCCGTCGGACTCGCGGACCGGCTGCAGCCCCCGGCGACGACCACCGCGTCCGTGTGGACCCGCGACGCACTGCGCCCGATGCCCAAGGGCCATGTCATGGGCGTGCCGGGCGGCGCCGACGCGCTCTCCGGGCTGCTCTCCGCGGAGGGCCTCGCCCGGATCGAGCACGAGCGGGACCTGCCCCCTGCCGAACTCGGCGACGACGTCGCCGTCGGCGCCTTCGTCGCCGAGCGACTCGGCCGCGAGGTCGTCGACCGGCTGGTGGAGCCGCTCCTCGGCGGTGTGTACGCGGGCGACGCCTACCGCATCTCCATGCGGGCCGCCGTCCCCGCCCTTTTCGAGGCCGCCAGGACCCACGGCTCCCTGCTCGACGGCGTCCGCGAGATCCAGCACCGCGCCGCGCAGCAGCCGGAGACGGGCCCCGTCTTCCTGGGCCTCGAAGGCGGTATCGGCACGCTGCCGCTCGCCGTGGCCGACGCCGTACGCGCCGGGGGCGGGGAGATCCTCACCGAGACCCCGGTGACCTCGCTGCGCCGGGTGACCCGCGAGGACCGGGAGTCCGGCGCCGGGGGCACCCCGGTGTGGGAGATCGTCGCCGACGGACGGCCGCTCCTCGCCGACGGGGTGATCCTCGCGGCCCCCGCCTGGTCCGCGTCCGCGCTGCTCGCCGCCGAGTCCCCGGCCGCGTCCGCCGAGCTCGCCGCCGTCGAGTACGCCTCGATGGCGCTCGTCACCCTCGCCTTCCGACGCTCCGACCTGGCCGGCCGGCTGCCCGCCGGCTCCGGCTTTCTCGTCCCGCCCGTCGACGGCCGCACCATCAAGGCGTCCACCTTCTCGGGACAGAAGTGGAGCTGGGTGTCCGACGCCGCCCCCGATCTGTTCCTGCTGCGCACCTCCGTCGGCCGCTACGGCGAGGAGGATCACCTCCAGCGCGAGGACTCCGAGCTCGTCGACGTGTCGCTGAGCGACCTCGGCGCGGCGACCGGCCTCACGGTCGGTCCCGTGGCGAGCGAGGTGACCCGCTGGGTCGGCGGACTGCCGCAGTACCCGGTCGGGCATCTGGCGCGGGTCGCCCGCGTCCGCGACGCCGTCGCCAAGCTGCCCGGGCTGCGCGTCTGCGGTGCCGCGTACGACGGCGTGGGCATCCCCGCGTGCATCGGCAGCGGCCGGCGTGCGGCGGACGAGATCATCGCCACGGCCCCCCTGGTGCCCGGTACTGTCCGTGACGGGCGAGAATAGACCTATGAGTGCGCCCGAAAAGATCCCGAATGCCGGTAAGAAGGCGAAGGACCTCAACGAGGTCATCCGCTACACCCTGTGGTCAGTTTTCAAGCTGCGCGACGTACTGCCCGAGGACCGCGCCGGGTACGCCGACGAGGTCCAGGAGCTGTTCGACCAGCTCGCCGCGAAAGACGTCACCGTTCGCGGCACGTACGACGTGTCCGGCCTGCGGGCCGACGCCGACGTGTTGATCTGGTGGCACGCGGAGACCGCGGAACAGCTCCAGGAGGCGTACAACCTCTTCCGCCGCACGAAGCTGGGCCGCGCCCTGGAGCCGGTGTGGTCGAACATGGCCCTGCACCGCCCCGCCGAGTTCAACAAGTCGCACATCCCGGCCTTCCTCGCCGACGAGACGGCCCGCGACTACGTCTCGGTGTACCCCTTCGTGCGCTCGTACGACTGGTACCTGCTGCCCGACGAGGACCGCCGCCGCATGCTCGCGGACCACGGCAGGATGGCACGCAGCTTCCCGGACGTGCGCGCGAACACGGTCGCCTCGTTCTCCCTCGGCGACTATGAGTGGGTCCTCGCCTTCGAGGCCGACGAGCTCTACCGCATCGTCGACCTCATGCGCCACCTGCGCGCCTCCGAGGCCCGCAGGCACGTCCGCGAGGAGGTCCCGTTCTACACCGGACGACGCAAGTCGGTCGCGGATCTGGTGGCGGGCCTGGCCTGACGGCTTCGCAGGACCTGGGGCGGGCCGCGGGTGCGGCCCGTCCCCTTTTGACCCGGAAGATCAGACAGCCGGCGGCAGCGCGCGCTCGACCGCCCGCTGGTCCACCGACACCGGGTCCGGCTCCGGGTGCGGCGCGCAGTCCGCGCGCCGCACCGGCGTTCTGCCGGTCAGCAGATACGTCTGCATGTGCCCGTTGATGCACGCGTTCTCGCCGGCCGCGATGCCGTGCGTACCGGCACCCCGCTCCGTGACCAGCACCGAGCCGTCGAGCCGCCGCTGCAGCTCCTGCGCACCCGCGTACGGCGTCGCCCCGTCCCGCTCCGCCGCCAGGATCAGCACGGGCGGGATCTCGCCGGGACCGGTGCGCACGTCGAGCGGCTGCTGCCGGGGTCCGGACCAGTACGCGCACGGCAGGTTCATCCACACGTTGGCCCAGGTCTCGAACGGCGCCCGGCGAGCCAGCGCCGTGTTGTCGCGGTCCCACACGTTCCAGTCCGTGGGCCAGGGCGCGTCGTTGCACTCTACGGCCGTGTAGACGGCGTCGCCGTTCTCCGTCTCGGCCGCATCGTCCGGATCCGGGGCGGCCTGTGCGACCAGCGGCCCGTGATTGCCCTTCAGATACTCCGAGAGCGCGTGCGCCCGCCGCGGCCAGTAGTCGTCGTAGTAGCCGGCCTGCAGGAACGCCCGCTGCAACTGCACGGTCCCCACCGTGCCGCCCGCCGGCTCGAGCGACAGCCGGGCCCGGGCCTTCTCGTAACTGAGCAGCACCTGCTGGGGTGTCGACCCCAGACCGTAGGTCTTGTGGTGCCGGGCGACCCAGGCGCGGAAGTCGGCCCACCGGCGTTCGAAGGCGAGCGACTGCGTCAGATTGCTGCGGTACCAGATGTTCGACGGGGTCGGGTCGACCGCCGAGTCGAGGACCATGCGCCGCACATGCCCAGGGAAGAGCGTGGCGTGCAGGGCGCCCAGGTACGTGCCGTACGAGGAGCCGAGGAAGGTGAGCCGCTCCTCGCCCAGTGCGGCCCGCAGCACCTCCAGGTCGCGGGCGTTGTTGAGCGAGTGGAAGTGGCGCAGGTCCGCGCCCGCGTTCCGGGCGCAGCCCTGCGCATAGGTCTTCGCCCGGGCGATCCGCTCCAGCTTGTACGCGGCCGAGGGCTCGGCCGGTGTGTGCGTCGGGGCCTTCGTGAAGTCGGACGGGATCTGGCAGGACAGCGGGGCTGAGCGGCCCACGCCGCGGGGGGCGTAGCCGACCAGGTCGTACGCCGCGGCGATCCGCTTCCACTGGGGGTGCCTGGACGCCTTCGGGAAGTACATGCCCGAGCCGCCGGGCCCGCCGGGGTTGTAGACGAGCGCGCCCTGGCGCTCCGCGGGCGTGCCCTTGGCCTTCACCCGGCTGACGGTGAGCCGGATCTGACGGCCCAGCGGATCGGCGTAGTCGAGCGGGACCGCGAACGTGCCGCACTCGACGTGCTTCGGTAGGTCCTCCACCTCGGGGCAGACGCCGAACGAGATCCCGGCGATCTTCGCGCGTGCCGCGGCGACGACGGTGCCGCGGCCCTCGGGGGTGAGGAGGTCGTCACCGGGGGGCGCGCCGGCACCGCCCGCCGGTGTGGCGGCCAGCGCCGACAGGACCAAGGAGCCGACGGCTCCGTACAACGTCAGTGCTCTCATCGCATTTCCCCTTCGTACCCACGGCCGTGGGTCGAAGATCACCAGAGCGCCGCGGCTTGTAAAGCACCGCTGTTCGGTGTCGGCGTCAATGACCCCCATGCGTGAACCGGCGGTCGGCGAGAGCCGCCCGCAGCGCCGGATCGTCGAGTGCCCGGATTCCGCGGACGGCCACGGCGGTCAGCACGGCGCGCTCCCCGCCGCCGGCGGGCCGGGTCGGGAGTGCGCGCAGCAGCCGCTGCCCGGCCGGGGACGCCCAGCGGGTGTACGGGTGGATCTCGACACGGGCGATGCCGAGGCAGCCCAGGGTCAGCACCAGGGGGAGCGCGAACCAGGCGGCGACATGCCCGGGCGGGCTCTGCTCCTGAGGAAGCATCAGCAGCGCGGCGGCCGCGAGCGCGAGGGTGAGCGCGGTCGCGGCCCACACGGCCCTTACGGCACTCGCCAGGACCGCCCTCGCCGCGTCGGGTACGGCGAGGCCGGCGGTCACGAGCCGGTCGGCCAGGGCGTGTACGGCGCCGGCGGCGGCCGTCGCGTGCCGTATCGCGGCGGTACGGGACCGGCCGTCCGGGCCGATCGCACGGATCACCGAGCGCTCCAGGTCGTCCGTGCCCTCCGGGTCGACGACGGTGGCCCACCCGGTGTGCGCGAGCAGCAGCCGCCGTGCGCGGTGCATGGAGACCAGCGTCAGCTCGGCCACGCGATGCGGGCCGCCGGCCAGGAACGCGGCCTCGTAGAGGCTCAGCTCGTGGTCGCTGTCGTCGTCGCCGCGGTCATGGTCGCGGTCGTGGCGCTGCTGGTGAAGGGCGTCGCCGGCGGCTTCTTCGCGGGCCGCGCCGGTGGCGGCGAGACAGAGCCGGACGCAGCTGATGCCGGCGGCGGCCCAGGCCGTGAGCAGGAGAGGAACCCAGAACATGGCGGAGTTCTACGCGAGATCACCGTCCGGGCGCCATCGGAATGTCAGGATCCGGACGGACGGAGGGACCGGGAAGGGACGGACGGAGGGACCGGGGGAGGGACGGACGGGCGCACGGACGGGTACGGAACCGGCCTCGAGGTCTGCGGTCCCGGTTCCCGAGCGGTCCGCGTACGACCGGAGGGGGAACACGAGGGCGGCGATGGTCGCCGTCAGGGCGACGACGACCAGGCCGGTGCTCATGGTGCGCGGGGTGAGGACGGTGTGGGAACGCATCGTGCCTCCTGCGGGCGGCCCGCACGCTACCGGGCCCGGTGCTGATCCCGTGAGCGGTTCAGGGAAGTCAGCTGGAACTGCTCCCTCCGCCGCAGCTGGAGCCCCCGCCTCCGCCGCAGCTGGATCCACCGCCGGAGCTGCCACCGCAGCCGTAGCCACCGCTGCCGCCGTCCGCGCCCCCGCAGCCCCCGCCACCGGAGCCGTCGGCGCCGGCGATGGACGCAGCGCACCACACGACGGGCAGGACATCGGTGGACGATCCGTCCGCCGCCGCCGGCCGCGTGGCCCATACCATCCCGGCGCCCGCCACCAAGCGGTCCCGGAGTATCGGGTCGGGCACCGCGCGCACGCCGCGTAGTGCCACGAGCTGCCCAGCGTCACTCGAGCGGGCGTGGGCCCTGGTGTACTCGGCGGCGGCACGCCTGCCCGCCTTCGTGACTTTTGCTTTCGCCCTGCTCCGGCAGACGGCCCCGACGGCGAGGCCCACGAGGCAGGCGGGCAGGACCTTCACCACGAACGGCAGGGGGAGGTTGGCGTACCCGTCGCGCCCGATGTACTGCACGGCGGTCAGGCCCATCGAGGCCGGGAGCAGCACGAACGAGCAGACCCACTGCGTGGACGCCCAGATGCGCCAGGTACGCAGGGACCGGGGCTCGACCATCAGCCCGCGCGCCGCGAGCCGGTTGCCGATCTCCTGCACGGCTGGGTTGCGCATCGCGTCGCGCCGAAGTGTGTTCAGCGCCCCGTTCGGCGCGGCAGCCGACGCCTCGATCACGGCGCGCTCGACCGGGTCGCCCGATTCCGGCCGCACGACGGAGACGAGGCCGGGGAAGCCGACCGCGAGCCGCCCGTCCACGGCCATCGCGGCGACCGCGGAGTCGACGACACGGGCGGGCCCCCCTTTCAGGAACGCCACTTCCCTGACGTCGTGCACGGGGCCGCCGGGGCCGCGGCGGCGGGTGGCCGCGAGACCCCGGATCAGCAGCACCGAGGAGACGGCCACGGCGAGCGTCACCAGCACGGCGATGATGTTCAACAGCATCGGGCACCTCCTGACGAGGGCGGCGCGTGCCGCCCGTAAGAGACGGGTCGAGCGACGAGGCGGCCGGGTCCCGGCCCGGTCCTGCCACCAGTGCGTGAGCCGCCGTCGCGTGACCGGTCCTCCGGCCGCCCGGCGATCAGCAGTTGCTGTCGGCGAAGTCCAGGGCGTCCCAGCGCGCTGGGTGGGATGGGAAAGGTGTGGGAACGCATCGTGCCTCCTGCGTGCGGCCCGCACGCACTGGGCTCGGTGCCGATCCCGTGAGCGGTTCAGGGAAGTCAGCTGGAACTGCTCCCTCCGCCGCAGCTGGAGCCCCCGCCTCCGCCGCAGCTGGACCCTCCGCCCGAGCTGCTCCCGCACGAGGAACCCCCGCCTCCGCCGGAGGAGCCTCCGCCGCAGCCACTGCTGCAGCCCCCGCTACCGCCGCACGTGCTGCCGCCCGCGCCGCCGCAGCCACCCCCGCCGGAGCCGCCGGAACCGTCCGAGGATGCGCACCACACGACGGCCGGCACGAAGACGTCGTCGGACCCGTGGCCACCGGCGGGCCGTGCCCGACCGGTCCGTACGAGCCGGGCTGCCGCCACCAGCTGGGCCTGGAGCACCGGGTCGGGCAGCGCGCGCAGCCCGCCCAGTGCCACGCGGTGGCCCGCGTCGGCGGCGTACACATGTGCCATGGCGTACTCGGCGGCGGCGCGCCTGCCCGCGTCGGTGACCTTTCGGTTCGCCCTCGCCGCGCACGTGAGCCCGATGATCAGGCCCGCGAAGAAGGCGGGCAGCACCTTCACGACGAAGGGCACGGGCACGTCGGAGAACCCCTCGGCCAACCCGTCGTGCGTCGCGTACTGGACGAACGTCAGAACGATCGAGAACGGGAGCAGCACGAAGGAGCAGATCGTCTGCGTCAGGCCCCAGCGGCGCCACTTGGCGAGGCCGTGGGGCTCGATCATCAGGCCGCGCGTGGCGAGCCCGTCGCCGATCTCCTGAACGGCGGGGTTGCGCATCACGGCGAGCCGCACCGTGTGCAGGGCCCCGTGCGGCGCGGTGGCCGCCTCCTGGAGCACGGCACGCTCGACCGGGTCGTTGGCCAGCGGTCGCACCACGGCGACGATGCCGGGGCCACCGACGGCGAGTCGCCCGTCCGATGCCATGGCGGCGAGCGCGGTGTCGACGACCCTGGCGGGCCCGCCGTTGAGGAACGCGACCTCCATGAGGTCGTGCACAGGACCTCCGGGGCCGCGGGGGCGGGTGGCGGACAGGCCTCGGATCAGCTGCGTCGAGGAGACGGCCACGGCGATCGTCACCAGCAAGGCGAGCACGTTGAAGAGCATCTGGGTCACCTCCTGACGAGGGCGGCGCGGGCCGCCCGCACGAGACGGGTCGAACGACGCGGCGGCCGGGCCCCGGCCCGGTCCTGCCACCAGTGCGTGAGCTGCCGGCGCGCGCCCGGGTCGTCCGGCCCCCCGGCCATCAGCAGGTGCTCGGCGAAGTCCAGGGCGTCCCTGCGGTAACCGTCCCGCATGGGCAGGGCCCTGGCGTACGCCAGGAACGCGGCCCGATAGCCGACCCCGAGAATCTCCGGCAGCTCGGGGGCCACCTTCGCGACGACATCGGCCCGCTTGGCGGCGAGCGCCCGGCTCTGCACCCGAAGCCGTCGCGAGTCGAAGCCCTCCGGCGCGGGCGTCCCGGCGACGAGTGCGGACAACAGGGCGGCCTGCGCGAGCCCGAGGCGCTCGCGTTCACGGGAGTGGGCGTCCGCGTCCACATGTGTGCCCGCGTCGACACCCGTGCCTGTGCCCGTGCCCGTGCCCGTGCCTGTGCCCGTGCCTGTGTCCGCGTCCGCGTCCACACCCGTGCCTGTGCCCGTGCCTGTGTCCGCGTCCACGTCCACACCCGTGCCTGCGTCCGTGCCTGTGTCCGCGTCCACGTCCACACCCGTGCCTGCGTCCGTGCCTGTGTCCGCGTCGACACCCGTGCCTGTGCCCGTGCCCGCGTCCACACCCGCGGACGCGGGTACGGACACCTTGCCGCCGCGCACCGCCGCGGCGTCCGGCGTGGCTGCCGACGGCCCTGTCCGCGCGGACGACGGGGCGGCCACGGTCTCGCGGATCGTCTCCAGCTCCGCCTCGAGTTCCCCCGGCGGCGGGAAGTCGTCGTCCCGCTCCAGCAGCACGCCGGGCGGGTCCGTGCGGGAGCGCAACTCCGCCAGGATGTCCAGGACCGGGCGGGTCACCGGGTGGGCGTGGGTGTCGTGCCAGACGCCGTCGCGTTCGACACCGCCCGCGACGTGGACGTACGCGATGGCCTCGACCGGCAGCTCGTCGAGCGCGGCCACCGGGTCCTCGCCGCGGTTGACGTGGTTGGTGTGCAGGTTGGCGACGTCGATGAGGAGACGCACGCCGGTGCGTCCGACGAGCTCGGCCAGGAACTGACCCTCCGTCAGTTCCTCTTCGGGCCAGGAGATCAGCGCGGCGATGTTCTCCAGGGCGAGCGGCACCGGCAGCGAGTCCTGGGCGATGCGGACGTTCTCGCAGAGGACGTCCAGGGCGTCCCGGGTGCGCGGGACCGGCAGCAGATGGCCTGCCTCCAGGCGCGGGGACGCGGTGAGCGGGCCGCCCGCGCGGACGAAGGCGATGTGCTCGGTGACCAGCGGGGCGCCGAGCGCTTCCGCCCGCTCGGCGAGGTCCGTCAGCCGGGCCGGGTCGGGGCGCTCGGCGCCGCCGAGGCCCAGGGAGACTCCGTGCGGGACGACCGTGACGCCGCGCTCCCTCAGCCGTACGAGGGAGTCCGGCAGGTGCCCGGGGCACACGTTCTCCGCCACGACCTCGACCCAGTCGAGGCCTGGCAGCCGTTCCACGCTGTCGGCGATCTCCGGGCGCCAGCCGATGCCCGTACCGAGCCTGTCGAGCTTCTTCATGAGTCCCCCTCCTCTGCATGTGCAGGGGTCATGGCCCCGCCGGACCCTGCCGAATCCAGAGGAGGGGACGTTCAGAGGTTGATTTGAGGTTCCTGCGGAATCCGGGTCACTGGGACGATCCGGGCGCGGGCCGGTTCGTGTTGACCGCCGTGGGCGGCCCGGGCTGTGTGGAAGGCCGCGAGGTGAACGACTGGTCGCTGCCGGTCGGACCGGCCGGGGACGGTGCCGGCGGCAGGTTGCCGTTCGGGGGCGGCGGGCCCGTCGGACTGGCCGTCGCCAGACCGGCCGCGTCGTTGGCGATCGCGTCGAAGTCCACCATGCCCGTGCTCTCCAGCATGGTGATGTGGTCCAGCACGGTCTGGTTGGCGTCGCTCGCCAGCTGGCGTATCAGTGTGTTCCGCGTCGTGTGCCGGACCTGCGCGACCAGCGCGAAGACCTTGCCGTGTGCCATGCGCAGCAGGTTCGCGAACTTGTACTCGTACTCGCGTCCACTGGCCGCCGACAACTCGCGCAGCCAGCCCTGCTGTTGCTCGGTCGGCTGGTTCGGCAGCTCGACGCCGAGCTTCGCCGCCACATCGCGGGACCGCTGGTCGAGGTCCGTGTGTCCCACGACCAGGTGGTCACCCGTGTCCTTGATGGCCTGGCTGGGGGCACGCTCGATGGCCTGCTGGCCCGCGGGCAGCTCCCAGAGTCCGGCCAGCCGCACCTTGACCAGGAAGTCGCGGTCGGTCGCCGACAGGGGGCCCCACTGCGTCGCCACGCTCGACGCGTTGAGGTTGGCCTGCCCGGTCCCCGAGCGGTCGGCGTACGACCAGACGGGGAACGCGAGCGCGCCCACTGTGACGACCAGGGCCGCGATGATGAGTGCTGTCCCGTTGATGCGCCGCAACAAGTGTTCCTCCCGAGCCGTTGTGCGTACCGCAGAATCAACCGGCAACCGAACCGGCGGTTCAACCTACTTGGCAGTACCGGAAGGTACGCAACGGGGCCGGGTTCCGTTCAGTGGCGTACGGAACCCGGCCTCGGTCCGGTCGGCGGTGTCCGGGTTCGTGGGCGATCGTCCCGGCGCCCGCGAACCGGCCCGCGAGCGGTTCAGTCGCGTACGGGGTGGTCGGCGACGACCGTGACCGAGCCCGGTGCGATCTCCGTGAAGCCCGCGTCGCGGACCGTCGGCAGGCCGCTCCCGACGAGTTCGGCCCAGCGGTCGGCCCGCGCCGTCCGCACGGCCAGCGGGAACCCGGCCTCGTGCCACGCCTTGCGCTCGGCGTCGTCCATGGCCCACCACAGCAGCTGCGCGCCGTGCCCGACCTGCGCCATCTCCTTGCCCGTCGACATGCGGAGGTCGGGATTGAGCCAGATCACGGCCCGGCCGGGGCCGATGTCACCGGCCGGCTCATCGGCGTCCTCCAGCTCCGTCCCCGACACCTGCAGCTTCGCCAGGTCCTTCGGCCAGCCGTCGAGCGGCACCGGCGGGAACACCCGCACCTCCGCGGACCCGCCCGTCACCGTGATGCCGTCGAGCGCCGACGCCTTGCGCCACTCCGCGCCGCGCGCCCGTCGCACCACCTTGCGGATCCGGGCGTCCTGCCAGTCCCGCACGGCCTGCGCCCACGGCCCGTCCCCGAGCGAGCGCTCGTCGGAGAGCATCACGAGCACCGCGCGCGCCGCGGTCTCCAGCGCGTCGGTACGGGACGGGGGAGCGGTCCTTTCGATCCGCACGACGAGCGGGAGAACGAACTGAGGGGCCTCGTCGCGCGTGCTGCGCTCCTGTCGGAAAGGGCTGTCGGGACGGCTGTCATGGCTGCTCACCCGGACAGTCTGCCAAAAGCTCATCCTGGAGGATGTTGGCGGAACGAAATCCTCCGGGCGACGATGCCCCGCATGAAGAGCGATCTTTTTGCCACCGAGAACATGGCGCAGCAGGCCTCCGTACCCGGCATGAGCCTGCAGAACGCCAAATCGATCAAGTACGCGGTCAACGGGGAGATGCTCGCGCGGCAGGGCTCGATGATCGCCTTCCGCGGCAATCTGCAGTTCGAACGCAAGGGCCAGGGCATAGGCGGCATGCTCAAGCGCGCCGTCACGGGCGAGGGCCTGCCGCTGATGGCCGTACGCGGCCAGGGCGAGGCATGGTTCGCGCACGAGGCCGCGAACTGCTTCATCGTCGACATCGAGCAGGGCGACGCGCTCACCATCAACGGCCGCAACGTGCTGTGCTTCGACTCCACGCTGTCGTACGAGATCAGGACCGTGAAGGGCGCCGGAATGACCGGTGGCGGCCTCTTCAACAGCCTCTTCAGCGGATACGGCAAGCTCGGCGTCATCTGCGAGGGCAGCCCCATAGTGATACCCGTGTCGGCGCAGCAGCCGGTGTATGTCGACACCGATGCGGTCGTCGGCTGGAGCGCGCAGCTGAACACCTCGCTGCACCGGTCGCAGTCCATCGGTTCGATGCTCCGCGGCGGCTCGGGCGAGGCGGTCCAGCTGATGCTCCAGGGCGAGGGCTTCGTCATCGTCAGGCCCAGCGAGGCCACCCCTCAGAAGGCCGCCGCCAGTTGAGACTGCGGGTCGCCGGCCGCCGTTGCGGACCGGCCGGGCCGTGGGTGCTGCGCGGGGTCGGCCTCGACCTGCCCGTTCCTGGCCGCCGGGGTCCGGTCCGGGCGGCCCGTCCTGGACTTGCTCGGGTACGCCCCCGCCGCGCTGGTGCCCGTCGCCGCGTGGGCGGTCCGGGTGTGCGTGAACCAGGAGCCCGCCGCGGCACGGGGCGTCGCGACGGCCACCCGGCAAGCCACGCGTCCACCTGGCCGCGCCGGCAACGGCCACCGGTTGGGCCGCGGCCCTCGGCTGCGTCGGTACCGGCGTCGTGGCGGTGGTCAGCGAGCCGATGAGCGGCGACAACCAGGTGCAGGTGGCCCTGCTGCCCGCGACCGTTGCGGGGCTGCCGGCCGCGGTGGTCTGCGTCCTGACGGGTGCCTCGGCGGGCGCCCTGTGCATCCGGCCGCTGCTGCCCGGCCGCGGCTGGTCGATCGCCGCCACCGCCCTGGCCTCGCTGCTGGTCCTGGTCGCCGCCGGCTCCCCGGCGGAGGCCGCCGTGACCGCCCTCGTCACCGGCTCCCGCACGGGCACCGTGCACCACGCGGTGGTGCCGCCGGTGCTGGTGGTCGCGGGCGGGGTGGCCGCGCTGGTGTGTCTGCTGAGCCCTCGACGCGACGACGGCGACCGAGGGCGACGGCGACCAGCGGCGATGGTGACCAGGGGCGACAGCGACGAGCGGCGATGGTGACCAGGGGCGACAGCGACGAGCGGCGACGGTGACTCGGGACGACGGTGACTAGACTCGTACGTATGAGCGACCTCTCTCCGTACTGCGAGCCCTCGGTCAGCGCGCCGTCCGCCACACCGGAACAGGCAGAAGGGCCGTTCGCGGACTGTGTGCTGTGCGGAGACCCGACCGAGTACCCCGAGTCGGTCAAGGGCGCCACCCTGTGCCCGGTCTGCGAATGGCGCGAGGCCGAGCGCACGGCCTGCTCCGGCTGACGCCTGCGGCGGGCCTGCTCCCCGGCATCCCCAGCCCTCGTTGCGGGGACGTCGGCGGGCGGGCCGGACCCTCTGGGGCCCGTCCGGCGATCGAGGACGGGCCGCCCGGACGGTGGCGTGCGTGCGCTGCCCTACTGTTCGCGCCCCGCCGCCATCAGTTCCGAGACCTTCACGAAGCGGTAGCCGCGCTTCCGTAGCACCGGCACGATGCGTTCGACCGCCCGCTCGGTGACCGGCGCCGCGCTGCGCGTGCAGTGCATGACGACCAGGGAGCCTGGCCTGACGCCTGCCAGGACCTGGTCGGCCACCGCGGCCGGGTCCTTGGCGAAGGCATCGCCGCTGATGACGTCCCACTGCACGGCGGTGACCTTCGTGGGCGCGAGGGCCCGCAGGGCGTCGTCGTCGTAACAGCCGCCGGGGAAGCGGAAGTACGGCACGACATTGCTCACCCCGGCCGTACGGAACACCTCGAACGCCCGCTCGACCTCCGTGGCCATCTGGTTCCGGTCGACCTCCGGCAGGCCGTAGCACGGGGACGCGAAGGCGTGGTGACTGTAGGAGTGGTTGGCGCTCTCGAAGAGCGGGTCGTTGCCGATGGACCGGGCCTGGCCGGGATACTCCTCCGCCCAGCGGCCGGTCATGAAGACGGTGGAGGGGACCTTCAGCCGGCGCAGCGTGGCGATGAGCGCCGGGTTGTCGAACCGCTCGCCGCGCGCGGCCATCGGTCCCTGATCCACCGTCATGACGGCATCGAAGGTGAGCGCGACGATCTTCTCCCCGGCCGCTGATCCGGCGGACGTCCGGTCGGACGTCCGGTCGGATGTCCGGTCGGACGTTCCGGCGGCCGTGCCGTCGGGGGCGTCGTCGGACTGCCGTGCCCGCTTGAACACCGGGGTCAGGCCCGCGGCTCCGGGCGCCATGGTGGGCGGCTGCGTCACGGCGACGGGCTGCTGCGTCGCTGACGGGGAAGTTCTGGCGGAGGGGCTGGGGGAGGGGACCGGTGGTGTGGCCCCCGCGGTCCCATCGGCCCCGACGGTCCCGCCCCCGCCTGTTCCTCCGCATCCGGCGAGCGCGACGACGAGCGCCACGGCCGCCGTCCACTGACGTGCAAAATTGGTCACTTGCGGAAAGTATACGATCATTCGCTGATGTCCTGAACGCCTCGCCCTGACATGCCGTCAAGAAGATTTCCCTGCCGCGGCGATGAACAGAACGACTGCCGCCATCCGTATGAAGGGCCGGACGCGTCCCCCGGTCGTCCCCCTCGACGACCGGAGTCCGTACCCCCCGCAGGAGGCGAAGAGTTGAGTCACAGGCGAATACCCAAGCGGAAGGCCATACTCGCGGGAGCCGGGGCGGTGGGCATCGCCGCAGCGGCCATACTGCTGCCGAATGCCAACGCCTCGCAGTCCGGGTCGGAGGACGACCGGCCGGGCTCTCCCGGAAAGATGAGCGCCGCGTCCGCCTCGGCGCTCCTCCAGCGGCTTGGCAAACAGCTCGGCGACTCCTACGGCGGCGCGTACTACGACGCCGCGGCGCAGCAGCTCGTCGTCAACGTCGTCGGCGACGACAGCGAGGCGGACGCCCAGGTCCGCCGGGCCGGCGCGGTGGCCAGGAGCGTGCAGAACAGCTCGACCGCGCTGAAGTCCGCCACCGACTCGCTGTCGCGCCGGGCCGCCGTACCCGGCACGGCGTGGGCCGTCGACCCGCGGACGAACCAGGTCGTGGTCACGGCGGACCGCACGGTCACCGGCGGGCGGTGGGACAGACTCGAGTCGGCGGTCGAGGCGCTCGGCGACGGTGTGGCCCGCATCCAGAAGTCCGCGGGTGAGTTCAAGCCGTTCCTCGAGGGCGGCGACGCCGTCTTCGGCGGCGGCTCGCGCTGCTCGCTCGGCTTCAACGTCACGACGCAGGACGGGCAGCCCGGCTTCCTCACCGCGGGACACTGCGGCGTCGCGGCCGAGCAGTGGTCGGAGGAAGCCGGCGGCGCGCCCGTCGGCACGGTCCAGGAGGCCGTCTTCCCCGGGGAGGGCGACTTCGCGCTCGTCACGTACGACGACCCGGGCACCGAGGCCCCGAGCGCCGTCGACGTGGGCGGCGGACAGCTCCTGGAGATCCAGCAGGCGGCCGACGCGGCCGTCGGCCAGGAGGTCTTCCGGATGGGCAGCACCACCGGTCTGCGGGACGGCCAGGTCACCGGCCTCAACGCCACCGTGAACTACCCGGAGGGGACGGTCACCGGCCTCATCCAGACCGATGTCTGCGCGGAGCCCGGTGACAGCGGCGGCGCCCTGTTCACCCGGGACGGGGCCGCGGTCGGTCTCACCTCGGGCGGCAGCGGCGACTGCACATCGGGCGGCGAGACCTTCTTCCAGCCGGTGACGACCGCGCTGGAGGCGGTCGGAGCGCAGATCGGCTGACATCGGTCACCACGAGGCGACCACGAGCGAACGAGGCGACCGCAAGGTGGCGCCAGTGTGCGCGAGTCGGCGGCCCCGGGCATCGGCGGATGCCCGGGGCCGCCGCCCACGTCCCGCCGTCACGGCTCAGGGCGCTTCCAGGAGCCCTTTCCTGCACTCAGCCACGTCGAAGTCCCCTGTCGGGTACCGCGGATCCGGCGAGGTGTCGGCCCATGGTGGCCGTCGCGGCGAGGCCCGCGGCCTTGCCCTCGGGACCGCCGGGTGTGGCCCGGGCGTCGTACGACGCCAGGTCGACGCTTTCGCCCGGTGGCACGCGGAGCAGGTCACGGAGCGGGCCGGGGTTCCGGCCGTTCTCCGAAGTCGACCAGCTCGTCGTCCCGCTTGTCGTCACCGCGCGCCCCTTCCCGTACCGGACCGATGCCTCGATCCTCTGCCGGAACGGGTACGCCCGCGAGCGGTGATGCTGAAGGACGGGATCTGACGTTCCATCGGCCGGGCGGGAGCAGGGATGTGACCCGCATGCGAGCAACACGCGTACTGCTGACGCACGCATGACGCATGACGCATGAGGTGTATCGCGTCACGCGTCACGCACGACGCGCATCGCATCACGCACGACGCCTACCGCAGCACGCATGCGGGCCACTCTGCCCGACAGGGCCCCTGCGTTATGCCAGCTTGGCGGTCAGGGTGATCGTCGTACCCGTCAGCGCCTGGCTGACCGGGCAGTTCTTCTTGGCGTCCTCGGCGGCAGCCTGGAAGGCCTCCTGGTCGAGGCCGGGAACCTGGCCCTCGACGGTCAGGTGGATGCCGGTGATGCCTTCGCCGGGCTGGAAGGTGACATCGGCCTTGGTCTCCAGCCGGGTGGGCGGGGTGCCCGCGCCGGTGAGGCCGTGCGAGAGCGCCATCGAGAAGCAGCTGGAGTGGGCGCCCGCGATCAGTTCCTCGGGGCTGGTCTTGCCGTTCGCCTGCTCGGCGCGCGACGGCCAGGAGACGGGCTGGCTCGGGATGCCCGAGGAGTCGAAGGTGACGACGCCCGAGCCCTTGAGCAGCTCGCCTTCCCAGACGGTGTGCGCCGTACGCGTGGTGGCCATGATGGATCCCTTCTCAACGAACACAATGAATCGGTTCCAACCGGCCCCAACCTACTGGTCCACGAGGCCCTTCGCGTCCCGGGCGAGGGCGGTCAGCCGAGAGATGGCGCGGAAGTACTTCTTCCGGTACCCGCCCTTCAACATCTCGTCACTGAACAGCCGATCGAAGGGGAGCCCCGATGCGAGCACCGGGACCTCCCGGTCGTAGAGCCGGTCGGCGAGCACGACGAGCCGCAGCGCAGTCGACTGGTCGGGCACCGGTTGCACGTCGGTGAGGCACACGGCGCGCAGCCCGTCGGTGAGCGCCCCGTAGCGGCTCGGGTGGACGCGCGCGAGGTGCTCCAGGAGCCTGGGGAACTCGTCGAGCGACGCGCCGTCGGTGGCGTACGCGGCCTTCGTGACCTGCTCGTCCGCGTACGGCGGCGGGGCCTCGGGCAGCCCGCGGTGGCGGTAGTCCTCGCCGTCGATGCGCAGGGGCCGGAAGTGCGCCGACAGGCCCTGGATCTCGCGGAGGAAGTCGGCGGCCGCGAACCGGCCCTCGCCGAGCTTCCCGGGCAGCGTGTTGGAGGTGGCCGCCAGCGCCACGCCCGCGTCGACGAGCTTGCCGAGCAGCGTCGACACGAGAACGGTGTCGCCCGGGTCGTCCAGTTCGAACTCGTCGATGCACAGCAGCCGGTGTCCGCTCAGCGTCTTCACCGTCTGCTGGAAGCCGAGGGCGCCGACCAGATTCGTCAGCTCCACGAAGGTGCCGAACGCCTTGAGAGCCGGCTCGGCGGGCGTCGCGTGCCAGAGCGAGGCCAGCAGATGGGTCTTGCCGACGCCGTAGCCGCCGTCCAGATAGACCCCGCGCGGCGCGGTCGGAGCCGCGGGCTTCTTCGCGAACCAGCGGCGCCTGCCGCTCCCGGTCGCGTGCGCACCGCCCAGGCCCGTGGCGAAGGCGCTCAGCACGGTGACCGCCTCGGTCTGGCTGGGCTGCTTCGGGTCGGGGACGTACGTGTCGAAGCGGACGGAGTCGAAGCGCGGCGGCGGCACCATCTCGGCGACCAGACGGTCGGCGGGGACGTGGGGCTCACGGGCGCACAGGGACAGCGGGACCGCTTCGGTCATGGGACTGGTCGACACAGTCCCCAACTCTACGGGCCGTGCCAGACTGCACGGTATGCGACGCCTGTTCCCTGTGACCGACCCGACAACCGACACCCGCGATCGGGAGTGGGGGCTCGACGAGCTGGCCGACGCCTACGCGTATCCCGCGGAGGACGGGGTGTGGCTGCGCGCCAACATGGTCTCCTCGCTCGACGGGGCCGCCCAGCACGAGGGCCGCTCGCAGCCGCTCTCCTCCGACATGGACATGCAGATCTTCGGCACCCTGCGGGCGCTGGCCGACGTGGTGGTCGTCGGTGCGGAGACGGTGCGCCAGGAGGGTTACCGCCCGGCCCGCGCCCGGGACGCCTTCGCGGCGCGCCGGGCGGCCGCCGGGCAGGGCCCCGCCCCGGCGATCGCCGTGGTCAGCGCGAGCCTCGACCTGGACTTCACCCTTCCGCTCTTCACCTCCCCGCTCGTGCCGACCCTGGTCCTGACCGGCGCCGCGGCCTCCCCGGACCGCCTGGCCGCGGCCGGGAAGGCTGGGGCCGAGGTGGTGATCGCGGGCGACGGTCGGGGCGTCGATCCGGCCCGAGCCGTACGGGCTCTGGCGGACCGGGGCCTGCGGCGGCTGCTCACCGAGGGCGGGCCGAGGATGCTCGGCCAGTTCATCGCGGCCGGGGTGCTGGACGAGCTGTGCCTGACCGTGTCGCCCACCCTGACCGCGGGGGACGCGCAGCGGATCGCGGGGGGCCCGTCGCGGGAGGTCCCTGAGCGCTTCGTGCTGGCATCGCTGCTGGAGGAGGCCGGGTTCCTGTTCACCCGCTACCGTCGGACCTGAGGGTCCGCGGAATTTGTCGTTCCGGTTATCTCGGGGCGGGCACTATTACTCTCAGGCCCCGTGCGTGCACGGGGAAGGATGGTTTCCGCAGAAGGGCTCCTGACGTGTTCACAAGCGTTCTGATGATCGAGAAGCCCCTCACGTCCACGGACGTGGAATTCGTCACGACCCTGCACGGTGACGAGTCCATCTCGTTCATCGTGCTCATGCAGCCGCGCGGCGACCAGGCGGATCTCCTGCTGCGCGCCATCGACGACGTCGCCATGGGCGAGCTGAAGGAAGCAGTCCGCGAGGGCGACGTGCCCGAGGGCGAGGAGGCCAGGAAGCCCGCGGAGCTCGCCCTGGAGCACTCGCTGACCGCGCTGCGGGCGGCCGGCTGCGAATCCGTCGGCCAGGTCGTCGAGGACCATCCGCTCAACAAGATGAAGTCCGTCGTCGAGGAGTCCGGCGCCGACGAGGTGATCGTGCTCACCGCTCCCCACTATGTCGAGGAGTTCTTCCACCGGGACTGGGCCTCCCGGGCGCGGCACAAGGTCGGCGTACCGGTGCTCAAGCTCTTCGCGCACAGCGAGTAGGCGCGGCGCCCGCCTCACTGCCCTGACTCGGAGCTGACGCGTCACGCTGTCGTCGTCGACGTCTCCGTTCCCCCCACCGCCGACACAGTGCGCCGACGCCGGGACACCGGCGGCACCGGGCCAGGAGCCGTCTCGACGAGGTGCCGGAGTGCGGTCGGCGACAAGCCGCCGCGCCCCGTGCCCGGCACCTGGGCAAGATCACGGTGTATGGGTGTCGCCTCCTGTTCGGCGCGGGCCTGGGCGGCAGCCGTCCGCCCGGCCCGGGGCGACTGCGGCGCCGTCTTCGGGCTGCCGCACCTGCCGTGAGCCCTGGCCACTGCCCTCGCCGCCCGCGCCCGCAGTGCGTGCGGGCCGCCTGTCTCTCCGCACACCTCTGGGGCCGCTGGACCGTGGGCAAGGAACTAGGCTGGGTGCCTCGCACGACGCCACACCGCACGACGCCACACCGCACAGTGCACCCGCACACCGCACGCTGCACACCTCGCACCCTGGGAGACACACGCATGGCATCCGGCATCCCCCACGCCATGGAACGGCCGCACTTCATCGGCATCGGCGGCGCCGGAATGTCCGGGATCGCAAAGATCCTCGCCCAGCGGGGCGCCAAGGTCGCGGGCAGTGACGCCAAGGAGTCCGCCACCGCGGAGGCGCTGCGGGCGCTCGGTGTGACCGTTCACATCGGACACTCCGCCGATCACCTCGCGGACGACGCCTCCTGTGTCGTCGTCTCCAGCGCGATCCGCGCCGACAACCCCGAGCTGGCCCGGGCCGCCGAGCTGGGCGTGCCGGTCGTGCACCGCTCCGACGCACTCGCGGCGCTGATGAGGACCGCGCGGACGATCGCCGTCGCCGGCACCCACGGCAAGACCACGACGACGTCGATGCTCGCCGTCGCCCTGAGTGAACTGGGCCTCGACCCCTCGTACGCGATCGGCGGCGATCTCGCGGGACCGGGGACGAACGCCCGCCACGGCGAGGGCGAGCTCTTCGTCGCCGAGGCCGACGAGAGCGACCGCAGCTTCCAGAAGTACGACCCGGACGTCGCGATCGTTCTCAACGTCGAGCTCGACCACCACGCCAACTACGCCTCGATGGACGAGATCTACGAGTCGTTCGAGGCCTTCGTCGCCAAGATCCCGGCAGGCGGCACCCTGGTCGTCGGCGAGCACGCGGGCGCCCGCGAACTCGCGTCGCGCGTCTCGGGCCGCGAGGACCTGACCGTCGTGTGCGTCGGCGAGTCCGCGGACTCCGACGTCCGGATCCTCGCGATCACCCCGAACGGCATGACCAGTGAGGTCACCGTCACCCTCCCGGACCACGGCGAGCTCACCTTCACCGTCTCCGTCCCCGGCCGCCACTACGCCCACAACGCCGCGGCCGCCCTCGCCGCCGGCGTCCGCACGGGCATCGACCCCGCCGACCTCGCCCGTGCCCTCACCGCGTACACCGGCGTCGGCCGACGCCTCCAGCTTAAGGGCGAGGCGAAGGGCGTCCAGGTCATCGACTCGTACGCGCACCACCCCACCGAGATGACCGCCGACCTGGAGGCCATGCGCGCGGCCGCCGGATCCTCGCGCCGGCTGCTCGTCGTCTTCCAGCCCCACCTCTTCTCCCGCACCCAGGAGCTCGGCACCGAGATGGGCCAGGCCCTCGCCCTCGCCGACGCCTCCGTGGTCCTCGACATCTACCCCGCCCGCGAGGACCCGATCCCGGGCGTCACCAGCGCCCTCATCACCGATGCGGCCACCGCGGCGGGGGCCCGGGTCACCGCCGTCCACGACAAGGCGACCGTCCCCGACGTCATCGCGGGAATGGCAGCGCCCGGCGATCTCGTTCTCACCATGGGCGCGGGCGACGTCACGGAACTCGGACCGGAGATCCTGACCCGCCTGGCGCCGTGACCCAGAGTGATTCGGAGCGAGGGAGAGCGAGCAATGGCGTACAACGTCGACAAGCCGGACGAGCAGTGGCGCGCGGAGCTGACACCGGCGGAGTACCAGGTCCTGCGCCAGGCCGGCACCGAGCCCGCCTTCCGCGGTGAGTACACGGACACCAAGACCAAGGGTGTCTACTCCTGCCGCGCCTGCAGCGCCGAGCTCTTCACCTCCGACACCAAGTTCGATTCCCACTGTGGCTGGCCGTCCTTCTACGACCCGAAGGACACGGACGCGGTCGAGCTGATCGAGGACCGCTCCCACGGCATGGTCCGCACCGAGGTGCGGTGCTCGACGTGCGGCTCGCACCTGGGGCATGTCTTCGAGGGCGAGGGGTTCGGGACGCCGACGGACCAGCGGTACTGCATCAACTCGATCTCGCTGCGGCTGGCGCCGGGCGAGGACTGAGGCTGCGGCCCGCTCCGGTCCGGCTGTCTGCCGGTGCCGTGCCGAGGCCGGCGACGCAGTGTGCGTCGCCGGCCTCGGCCATTCTTCACCTCAGCAGGTCGGCGGCCTCCTGGAAATCGGCGAGTGCCTCGGCGTAGCACTGGCCCGCGACGCGCAGCGTCGACCGGTCGGTCAGGGCTCTGGCCGGCATGGCGGAGCCGTGGTCCTTGTCCAGCTCGGCCAGTCGGCGTGCGAGCGTGACCCCCTCGTCGAACGGCGGACGCAGCGGTTCCATGATCAGGTAGGTCCGTGCCCACCAGTAGCGGGCTGATCGGATCGTCAGCCTGCGGTGCACGGCGACCAGCTCGGCGAGATGACGTCGTGGGTCGGTACGGGCAAGGGAGGCGAGGGCGGCGGCCTCGTGCTCGAGCGCGGTCCTACCGTCGAAGTACGCCTGCCTGAGGTCGGGAGACCAGCCGAGATCCGAGCCGAACGCCGGCGCCGGCTCGCGGGGCGATGCAGGCTGCTCGTCGGCTCGCCCCGACAAGCCCAGCAGGACCGCCCGCGTTCGCGCGGAACTGGTCCTGCTGCGATGGCAGGACCCCGCGACTCGTGGGAGAAGCCGCCCGACGTCTAACGCGGCAGGCGCGCCACCGCCCACTTCGCCTTCTGCGCCAGCGGCCCAAGAGCCTTGCGGGACGGCTCGGCGATCTCCCTGAGCAGCGTCCTGCCGTGGGACATGGCCTCGCGGGCGACGCTCGCGGCGTCGGAGCCTGCGCCGTCACCGGAGGCTGCGGAGGTGGCGTCGGAGCCCGGCTCGGCAGCGGCTTCGGCGGCGGAGAGGGCGAGGAGGAGGTACTCCTCCGTGACCCGTCCGCCGAACCGGCGTCGCCGCCGCCAGTCCGGCACCGCGTCCCGTTCCCGGGCGGCGGGCGGTTCGAGGCCGAGGTCCAGCTGGAGCTGGTCGGGGTTCTGGTCGGAGGCGCTCGCCGGGGCGGGCTCCAGGGCGGCGACGACCCGCTCCAGCGCACGCAGGGCCCCGGTCAGACCGGCCGCGCTGCGCTCGTACGCGGCCAGAACCAGCCCGGCCGACGCGCGATGCCATGCAGTGTCCTGCAGTGACACGACGTTGTACTGCGCACGCGCGGCCTGGGTGAAGTCGCCGAGCAGCGCCAGCTCCTGGGCGATCCCACTCAGGAGCTGCGCGTCGGGGCCGGTGTCGTCCAGCAACCGGATGAGGCCGACCCGGGCGAGTTCGGTACGGCCCTGGCGGCGGGCCAGCGTCACCCACGTCAACTCCGCTGCGGCGGACGGATCCTGGCCGTAACGCTCCGCGTCGAGCTCCCTCGCCCGGGCGGCGCGGGCCTCCGGCTCCTCCGGCAGCCACAGCGGTCCCCCGCGCAGCAGCGCGGCGTCCTCGGCCGGACCGTGGCGGCCCACCAGCACTGCCGCGAGGCGCAGCTCGTCGCTGTGACCCGTGTCAGCGGCCTCGCGCTCCAGCAAGTACCGCAGGACCGGGAGATCGGCGTCCCTTCGGTCGAACTGGGCTGCCCGCAGGACCGTCGCCCGCCGCACTGCATCCGCGGCCACGTCGTCCCAGGTGCCGCGGTCGCCCGCCGCCCGCATCGCGGCCAGATCCGCGCGGCCTGGGGCGAGGACGATGTCCCGGAGCGGGGTACGCGGATGGGGGTCGAGCAGTGCGTATGCCAGCCCTTCGTCGGCGTTGAGGAGCACATGCTCCGGCTCGGTGCGCAGCAGCGCGGCGTGCAGCATGCCGAGCAGTTCGACGGGGGAGCGCTCCGGGAGGCCGAGGGCGGTCCGCAGCTCGATGCGCTGCGCGTCCAGATCGGGTGCGTACGACTCCCGGATGCCGTCCTCCTGTTCGGCGACCGCCGCGAGGATGCGCTCCTCGCCCGCGTCCGGCGCGAGGGCGACGTAGTCGTACCAGCCGGGCAGCCCGATCAGGATCTCCAGCGCCTCGGTCACCGTGGCGCCGATCAGCCCGGCCTGCCCTTCGGACGAGGCGTACAGCACAGGTCCGTCCGTTCGGTCCGGTCCGTTCGGTCGGTCCGATCGGTCGGGGCCGCCGCACAGGAAGTACGTGCCGCCCGAGTCGTCGCCGGCCATCGGCTCCGGCGATGCGCCCGAGGCGAGCCGCACGGCTTCCCCGTGCTCGGCCCGCCGGAGGTCGAAGTCGAAGGGGAACGCCGCGAGTTGGGCGAGGCGTGGGTGCTCCCGGAGCAGGCGAAGCGGGTCGGTCGGGTCCGGCGCGGGGTCGGTCATGGGGTCGTACGCTACGCGGACGTCGTCGGCTGCAGCAGGTCCCAGCGGTTGCCGTACAGGTCCTCGAAGACGACGACCGTGCCGTACGGCTCGTGGCGAGGCGCCTCCAGGAAGCGCACCCCGGCCGCCGTCATCCGTGCGTGGTCGCGGGCGAAGTCGTCGGTGTGGAGGAAGAAGCCGACCCGGCCGCCGGTCTGTGCGCCCACACTCGCCAGCTGCTCGTCGTCCTTGGCGCGGGCGAGGAGAAGATCGGTACCGCTGCCGCCGGCACCGCCGCCATCGCTCCCGCTGCCGTTGCCGGGGCGGACGACGACCCAGCGCGAGCCGTCGCCGCGGTCCGTGTCCTCGACCAGCGTGAAGCCGAGAGCGTCCCGGTAGAAGGCGATGGCCTCGTCGTAGTCGCGGACGACCAGCGTGATCAGGGCGATACGGGGCAACTGGGCCGGCATCTGTTCTCCTCGGTGCGGGGGGCCCAGTATCGACCGTCTCGTCGACCGCTGTCGCGCGCGGCTCCGGGCACAATGCCTGGCATGGACCCGTCGATCGAGCAGCTCACCGACCGCGCCCGGCACCTCGCCCGCCCCGGTGCCCGCCGGGTCCTCGGTATCGCCGGGCCGCCCGGAGCCGGGAAGTCGACGCTCGCCGAGGAGCTCGTGGCGCGGCTGGGCGGGCTCGCCGTGCTCGTACCCATGGACGGGTTCCACCTCGCCCAGGCCGAACTGGAGCGGCTCGGACGGGCTCGGCGCAAGGGCGCGCCCGACACCTTCGACGCCGCCGGATACGCCGCACTGCTCGCCCGGCTGCGCGCCCCCGAGGCGGGCACGACCGTGTACGCGCCCGCCTTCGACCGCGGCCTGGAGCAGCCCGTGGCCGGCAGCATCCCCGTCGCGCCGGACCTCCCGCTGGTCGTCACCGAGGGCAACTACCTCCTGCACGACGAGGGGCCCTGGGCGCGGATCCGCGCCCTCCTCGACGAGGCGTGGTACCTGGACCTCGACGACGCTCGGCGCGTGCCCCGTCTCATCGACCGCCACGTCCGCTTCGGCAAGGAGCGCCCGTACGCCGAGCGCTGGGTCAGGGGCTCGGACGAGGCCAACGCCCGCCTCGTCGCACACAGCCGGCACCGCGCCCATCTGACGGTGCGGATGGACCAGCCGTGAATCGCTTGATCCACCGTTCTATGGTTCCCGCATGACGACGACGCCCCGCCTGGAGAAGATCACCCCCGGCAATCTCGACGCCGCGATCGGCCTGAAGGTCCGTCCGGACCAGGAGCATCTGGTCGCGCCGGTGGTGAAGTCCCTCGCCGAGGCGTACGTGCACCCCGGCGTGGCCTGGCCCCGCCTCATCCTTGACGGTGACCGGCCCGTCGGCTTCCTCATGGCCTTCTTCGGCATCGACTTCGCCGGCGACGGCACGGGCACGGACGTCCGTTCCGGCCTCTGGCGCCTCAACATCGCCGCCGGAGAGCAGGGCCGGGGATACGGCCGCTTCGCGGTCGAGTCGGTGGCCGCCGAGATCCGCCGCCGTGGCGGCATCCGGTTGACCACGACCTGGCACCCCGGCGAAAGCGGACCGGAGGGCTTCTACCTGGGGCTCGGCTTCCGGCCGACGGGTGAGACGAGCGGGGATCAACGCGTGGGCGAGCTGGAGTTGGCCCAGGACGGAGTCGGCCCCGGGAACCGGACCGTCCGCTGACCGCCGGGAACCGGCCGAGCATTGAGGGAGATCGGCGTGTGCGGCTGCCGTGGGAGCGCCGGCAACCGCTCACCGGCCCGCGCCCGTCGGCGCTGGGCCGTGTCGGAGAACTCCCGCCCGGCCCGCGACGCCTGGCACGCACTCCCCCCGCAGCTCTTCGGGCACGCGAGGTGCCCCGACGCCGCGTTGTCCCAGTCATCCGCGTAAGTCCGGTGCGAGGATGATCCTCCGCCTTGCGACTGCAGGCACCGGACGCCGCGAGCCCCGCCCTGCGGGCGGACGGCGCCAGTTCCCGCACACGGCCTAGTCGACGACCTTCTGCCACGCCGTCGTGCCGAGCAGTCCCGTGCCGCCGACATCGAGTCCGCCCTCCGGTTCCACCGTCTGCCGGTCGCCCCCGGCGGCCGGCGCGATCTCCACGTACACGCCGCTCCCGCGCTGTGTCGCCGGGTCGACGGCCGAGTAGCGCCAGACGAACACGCTGTACGCCGACTCTCCGGCCCGCAGGGCCACGGGGTGCGGTCCCGGGTCGTCGAGCGTGGTGATCGGTCCCGACCCCTTGAGCACAGTGACGTTCATGCGCTTGCGGTCCACGTCCCGCACCCGTACATCGGGATAGCCGTTCAGCCGCTGGTCGCGCTCACCGCAGTTGGTGAGGGTCACGGTCATGGCACGCAGCCCCATGGCGGCGGTCACCACGCCGGCCGACACCCGCACACCTGCGCCCGGGCAGCCCTGCCCGTCCTCGGACGGCGGCAGGCCGGCGGCACCTCGCGTGGGCGGCTGCGCACCGGCCGACGGACCGGTGCCCGACCGGTCCTCGGCCGAAGACCGGGGCTGCGTCTGCGCTGCGGTCCGTTCGGGGTCGACCTCGCGGTCCAGTTCTGCCGGGAGCCCGCACCCGGTGGTCAGGGCGGCCACCGCCGCCAGGATCAGCGCATGTCTCACAGATATGACGGTCACGCGGCGATCATCACACGCCGTCACCCCCCTCGGTCGTGATTCGCCGGACGCTCTGTACGGCCCGCGGCCCGAGCGACGCGTGGCGGGGGTCCGGGCCGCGCCCGGGCACGAAATGCTCCCCGTGCGCCGGGACACGACCCGCTGTGGTGCGTCGCGCCACGCGGCCACCCATTCGCGTCGCCACCGTATGCCGTCCGTCAGCCGCCGCCGGGGCCACGCCGACGGCCGGCCCGGCTCGGTGTCCGCCCCGACGCAACGGTCGCTTCGGCCGGGTTCACCGGCCACCCGTCAGATCATCATGTGGCACGGTACGTGATCACTCACGATCGAGCGCCACGTGTGCGGCAGGCCCTCGGGGCCGGCGAAGGCTGCCGCTGGTCCTGGTCCGCGTCGAGTTGGCGGTGAGCAGGGCCGAGCCCAGCGGTGTGAGGGTGTGGAGCACGGTGGTCGCGTAGCGCACGCTGGCGATCAGCCGCGAGTCGCGCAGAGCCTTGGTGTGGAAGGTGACGGTGCCGGGGGATATGCCGAGCGCGCGGGCCAGTTCATTTCCGGTGGCTCCCGTCGCGGAAGCCCGCAGTACGAGCGCGCGAGTGCGGCCCAGCAGCGTGGTCAGCGGGACCGCGTCGCCGTCGGCGATGTCCGCCGCCGCGGCGAGCCGCTCGTGGTGCAGGGGATAGACGAGCACGGGCGGCAACTCGGGGTCGGCCAGCACGACGGCTGAGCCCCAGCAGAAGTACGAGGGCACCAACCGCAGTCCCCTGCCGCCCAGGTGCAGGTCCATGTCGACCGTGGGATGGTCCGCCTCGAGGACGGGACTGCACCAGCGAAAGCCCGGCGCCGGCCCCAGGTCGGCGAGCATGTCCTCGATGCCCTTTCCCAGTAGGGAACGGGTGCGGAAGACGCGCTCCGCCTCTATGCGGGTGTGAATCGCCTCCTCGTACGGCGCGATGAGCGCGTCGTGGTACGCCCTCAGCCCTGCCGTCAGCTCGTTCCTGTGTTCCGGTGCGGCGAGCCGGGACAGCCCGCGCGGAGTCTTGGTCACCACCGCGGCCAGTTGGTCGAGTTCGGCTGTCACCCGGGCGGCCGGGGTGGCACGGATGGCGTCGAGGCCGGTGGCAAGACCCTCGCTTGCGGCGGAGGGGGTGAGGAAGTCGGGAAAGTAGGCGGCGCGAGGGAACAGTGGCAGCAGCAAATGCCGCACGGTGCGCGCCAGTGCGGGATCGCTCAGCTTTTCGCAGACGAAGCGCAGCCAGGCGGCATAGGTCCCCCGGCCGCGCCTCGTCTGCAGGCGGTGGAGTGAGGCCGCTGTCTCCCACAGGGGATCGGGCTCGGCGGGCAGGCGGATCCGGCCGAGATCGGGGCCGGAGAAGTGAATGCGGAGCACGGTACTCCTTCACGTGAGGTGCCTGTTTTGACGGAGCTCGAACAAGGTAGCTGCCTGTGAACAGTGGTGGCAATCTCTGTGAAGGTACGGCTCAGCCGACTTCACAATGCGGAGATTCGGTTGGAGTACGTGTTTCGGCATCGATCGAGAAGGGGAGAAAATGAAGCTGGCCAAGTTCTTTGCCACCGCGGCAGTGACGGGAATGTCCATTGCCGGTCTGGCGGCCCCCGCGAGCGCCACGGAGCGCAACGGAGTGTGTGAGACGGGGGAGTTCTGCCTCTGGTACAACCCGAACTACGTGAACGGCATCTGGGACATGTACTGGTCGGATCTCAACCTCAACGACAACTACTTCATCGGTAACTCCAGCCAGCGGGTCGGAAACAACTCCGCCTCGGCCAAGAACCGGGACTCGCTGCGCTGGTACGTCTACTTCGGGACGAACAGGACCGGCACGTCCGGCTGGTACGACCCCGGTGAGGTCAACCCGCAGATGACGAACTTCCGGAACCAGATCGAGTCGGCCTCGTACTGATCCCCCGGCCCGGCCGGCCGGCGGCGCTCGCACGCCACCCGGTCGGCCGGGGTGTACGCAACCACCCCTGGAGCCTGGAGACCAGCCATGCCTGCACCTGGGCGCAGAAGCCCCGCGCGACTCCCCTCTGCCGCCGCCGCCGGCGCCGCCCTGCTTGCGGCCTGCGTCCTCGCAGGCTGCTCGGCCGCAGCCGGGCCGCCGGGGGAACGCCTCGACGACCCCGGTGCGCAGTCCCTGCGCATCCCCACGGCCACGGAAGCCGCTCGCATGGACGTGCCGCTGGCCCGTTACACCGTCAGCCTGGCCGACGGGCGCGCCGTCAACGCGGCCGAGAGCCGCCTCGTCGCGCAGTGCGCGGCGCGCTACGGCCTCACGCTGACGCCTGACCGGCGGGAGGGCGGCGCGGAGCCCGGCACCAGCGTGGAGCGCCGGTACGGGATCACGGACCGGAAACTGGCCGCCGTGAGCGGGTACGGAATGGGGGACAAACCCGAGGAACGCACCCCCGAACCAGCCGCGAAGATCGCGGAACATCTTCGTACGGCAATTCTTTCCGGCCGTGGACCCGCCACCGTCAACGGCCTCGAGGTGCCGGACGAGGGGTGCAGCGGAGAAGCCCGCGGGGAACTCTCGAAAAGGGCGGCTCCCAGTCGGAACCAGAATTTGGTCCTCAGTCTCATGGACGAGAGTTTCTATGCCTCGCAACGTGACCCGAGGGTGCGCGAAGTGATTTCCGAGTGGTCCGTCTGCATGCGCCGAAGTGGTTATGACTACAACGATCCGCTGGACGCGGCAGGAGATTCCCGTTTCGGTACCGGAAGGACCCGGCTGGAGCGCGACGTGGCCTTGGCGGACATCGACTGCAAGGAATCGGTGAATCTCACCGGAATCTGGTTCGCCGTGGAGTCCGAATATCAGCGAGGGCAGCTCTCCGAGAACAGGGCACAGCTCGAGGACGCCCTTCGAGCCGGTCGTGCGCGGGTCGTCGCGGCACAGGGGATCCTCGATCGGGCCGGCCGCTAGACGCTGCCCTGGCGTCCGCTGCGGGGCGCCGTACTTCCTGACGTCCACGCGAGAACTCGCGGTCGGGGAACCACGGGCCGACGGCGGAAGTTCACGATGCATGTCTGTCATCCACCGCACCACCATGACGCCCGGCAAGCTGGAGCTCCTTGCCGCCTGGCTTCCTGCACAGCCCTGGTACCAGGGCGCGACGCGTGGGCCGGAGCTGGCCAAGGCCGGCGGTTTCCGGCTCGATGACCCCCAGGGCGAGGTGGGAATCGAGTTCATGGTGGTCACGGACAGCTCGGGTGACCAGCCGGTCTCGTACCACGTACCGCTCAGTTACCGCGGAGCACCGCTCGACGGTGCCGATCAGGCCCTCATCGGCACGTCCGAGCACGGGGTACTGGGACGACGGTGGGTGTACGACGGGACCCAGGACCCGGTCGTTGTCGCCCAACTGCTCGCCCTCATCCAGGGCCGCGCCGAACCGCAGGCTCAGAGTGCGACCAACACCCCTGACCCCACCGTCACCCGTCACTTCACCGGAGCCGCCCTCCCGGACGTGGTCGCGTCCTCGACCGTCGTCAGCGGTGAAGACGGCACCGACGTCGTGGTGGAACCCTCGGCGGAGTCCGAGCCGCACAGTGCGTCGGCGGGCTCGGCGGGCTCCCTGACCATCAAGGTGACGCGCGTCCTGCTGCCGGACCAGCAGGTCCCCCGCACCGACGCGGCCGGGGCCCGTGGTCACGTCGTCGCCGGCTGGAGCTCGCCGGACGGCGACGAGAGCCGTGGCCCCTTCGTCGTCCTCTGCGACACAGTGCGCTGAGGCGGACGAGGCGGCAGGGCCGGTCGCAGGGCCCGACCGAGGTCGGCGACCAGCCCGACCGGCCGGTCGACGCACCGGCGGGGCCCCGCCCCCGTGAGGTGCGCTCGTGGGACCTCCCGAGGGTCGCCCTGGGGCCTCCTGGGCCTGAAGAGCGCGGCCGGAGTGGAGGTCGGTAGGCTCGGAACCAGAGCACACATGAGGAGCGGGGGCTGACGTGGGGCTGTTCCGGCGAGGGCCGAAGCGTGACGGGGTCGACGCGCCCCGGGACGAGGAGTTCTCCTTCTTCTCGGCCGGGGAGGGCGCGCGCTTCCGCGGCCAGGTACGGGAAGCCTTCGCCGAGCAGGGCCTCGAGGTCACCGTGTACGCCGACGTCGTCACCGACAGCGCCGGGCGCCAGTTCGGGCTCGGCAACCTCGCCGCGGTCTGCCACAACGACGAGCGCGGCCCGCGTGCATGGCCCGAGGTGATCCGCGGGCATGTCGCCATGGTGCTGCGCACCATGGACGCCCCGTCCGCGCTGGACACTCTTCCGCCCGACCAGATCCGCTCCCAGCTCTATCCGCGCGTGATCGGCGCGGAAGGGCTCGACCCGACGACCTTCGGGTACGCGCGGTCCCTCGCCCCGGGACTGTGCGAAGTCCTCGCCCTCGACCTTCCCGAGAGCGTCATGATGCTCACCGACGAGGCCCTGGAGCCGCTCGGGGAGGTGCCGCGGCTGCGGGAGCGCGCGATGGACAACCTGCGCGGGCTGCCCATCGAGGGCCACGAGACCATCAAGGACGCCGGAGGCATGTGCTTCGAGGTGGTCGTCGGCGACTCCTTCTACACCGCGAGCCGGGTCCTGGTGCTGGACGCGCTCGTCCGCCAGGTCACGGGCCAGCACATCACCGCCGACGGCGCGCTCGTCGCGCTGCCCTTCCGGCACCAGGTCGCGTTCCACGTCATCCGCGACGCCTCCGTGATCCCGACCCTGAACGGAATGGCCGCGTTCGCCGCCACCGGGTACGAGGACACCCCGGGCGCCATCACCCCGTATGTCTATTGGTGGCGCAACGGCACGCTCACCCAGCTCAGCGACCGCGACGAGGACGGCGAGGGCCTCCGCATCGTCGTCGGCGAGGACTTCCAGGACCTGCTGGAGAGGCTCGTGGCGCAGCAGCGGTACGACGACGAGGACTGACCGAGGAGAGCCAGTGACCGGCACGACCGCATCCGGATCCGCACCCCTGTCCGCGCCCGCGTCCTTCACCGCCGAGGACTACCGCGCCCGGATGGCCCGCGCCGCCCGCTCCGCCGCCGAGGCGGGGCTCGCGGGCCTCCTCGTGACCCCCGGCCCCGACCTGGTGTACCTCACCGGCTACCGGCCCGTGACCACCGAGCGGCTCACCCTCCTCGTCCTCGCGGAAGGCCGGGACCCGGTGCTCGTCGTGCCCACCCTCGAGGCGCCCGACGCCGAGCACGCGGCCGGGGCGCCCGCGCTCACCCTCCGCGACTGGACCGACGGCAAGGACCCGTATGCCGTCACTGCGCCCCTGCTCGACGCGGCGGGCCGCTTCGGGGTCAGCGACAACGCCTGGGCGATGCATCTGCTGGGCCTGCAGAAACAGCTCCCTGGCACCTCCTACGAGGCTCTCACCGAGGCGCTCCCGATGCTTCGCGCAGTGAAGGACGCGGCCGAGCTCGCGCGTCTCGAAGCAGCGGGCGCGGCCGCCGACGAGGCGTACGGCGAGATCCTCGAGGTCCGCTTCTCCGGCCGCAAGGAGACCGAGATCGCGGCCGAGCTCGCCGAGCTGCTGCTGCGCTTCGGCCACTCCCAGGTCGACTTCACGGTCGTCGGCTCGGGCCCGAACGGTGCGAACCCGCACCACGAGGCGGGGGACCGCACCATCGTCGAGGGCGACATGGTCGTCCTCGACTTCGGCGGCCTCAAGCACGGGTACGGCTCCGACACCACCCGCACCGTGCACGTCGGCGAGCCGAGCGCCGAGGAACAGCACGTCCACAACGTGGTACGCGCCGCCCAGCAGGCGGGATTCGACGCGGTCCGGCCGGGCGCGGCCTGCCAGGAGGTCGACCGGGCGGCCCGCAAGGTCATTGCGGCGGCGGGGTACGGCGAGTACTTCATCCACCGCACCGGCCACGGGATCGGTGTCACCACGCACGAGCCGCCGTACATGATCGAGGGGGAGGAGCGGGAGCTGGTGCCGGGCATGTGCTTCTCCGTCGAGCCGGGGATCTATCTGCCCGGGCGGTTCGGGGTCCGTATCGAGGACATCGTGACGGTGACGGAGTCGGGTGGGCGCCGCTTCAACAACACGCCGCGGGAGCTGGCGATCGTGGAGTAGGGGGGCGGGGTGGGGCCGCCGCGCGGGGCCTCTGCCCCTCCCCGCCCCTTCCCGAACCGGCGGCAAACCCCCAGCTCCCACCCGGGGTCTCCGCCCCCGGACCCGCGGACCTCAAGCCTGTCGGGCGTTCGAGGACGGACACCCGGCCCCGCCCGCCGGTGCCGGGTGCACCTCACGACACCGGGTCGCGCACCTCACGACACCTGGTCCCATCGGCCGGTGCCGGGCGCACGTCACGCCCCGCCCGCCGTCGCCCGCCGCAGCCCACGCCCCCGCCGGCCGGCCGGTGCCGGCCACACCTCACGACACCCGCCGGTCCCGCCGGTGCCGGGCACGCCCGCCTCACGCGTCCCCGAGCACCACGCACGACTCGCCCGGCAGTTCCAGGACCCCGTCCGCGCCGGGGGCACGTACGCCGTCCCACACCGCCAGCAGCCGGGCCCCGCCGCCGAGGGGGATGGTGGCCGGGTCCTTGCCGAGGTTCACCGCGACGCGCAGGTCGCCGCGGCGGAAGACGAACCAGCGGGCGTCCTCGTCGTACGCGACGCGCACCGCCGCGAGGTCCGGGTCGGAGAGGTCGGGCTGGGTGCGGCGCAGGGCGATGAGTTCGCGGTGCCAGGCGAGGAGGCGGGCGTGGGGTTCGCGGGTGCGCTCCGAGCGGTCCAGGCAGGAGCGGTCGCGGGTGGCCGGGTCCTGCGGGTCCGGGATGTCGTCCGCGGCCCAGCCGTAGGCCGCGAACTCCCGCCGCCTGCCCTGCCGTACGGACTCCGCGAGCTCCGGGTCGGTGTGGTCGGTGAAGAACTGCCACGGCGTCCGGGCGCCCCACTCCTCGCCCATGAAGAGCATCGGAGTGAAGGGACCGGTCAGCACCAGCGCCGCCGCACAGGCCAGCAGGCCGGGGGAGAGATGCGAGGAGAGGCGGTCGCCGAGGGCGCGGTTGCCGATCTGGTCATGGGTCTGGGCGTAGCCCAGGAACCGGTGGGCGGGCGTGCGCGTGAGGTCGACGGGCCGGCCGTGCGTGCGGTCCCGGAACGTCGAGTACGAACCGTCGTGGAAGAAGACATGCCCCAGCGTCTTGGCCAGCGCGGCGAGCGGGGCGCGTGCGAAGTCCGCGTAGTAGCCGCGCGATTCGCCGGTCAGCGCGGTGTGCAGGGCGTGGTGGAAGTCGTCGTTCCACTGGGCGTGGAGCCCGAGTCCGCCCTCCTCGCGCGGCCTCGTCGTCCGCGGATCGCACAGGTCCGACTCGGCGATCAGGAACAGCGGCCGACGGACGTCGGCGGCGAGGCCGTCCACCGTCGCCGACAGCTCCTCCAGGAACGTCAGCGCACGGCTGTCGGCGAGCGCGTGGATCGCGTCGAGACGCAGCCCGTCCACGCGGTAGTCGCGCAGCCAGGCCAGCGCGCTGCCCAGCAGGTACGCCCGCACCTCGTCGGAGCCCGGCGCGTCCAGGTTGACCGCGGAGCCCCACGGGGTGCGGTGGGTGTCCGTGAAGTAGGGCCCGAAGGAGGGCAGATGGTTGCCCGACGGGCCCAGATGGTTGTGAACGACGTCCAGGACCACCCCGAGCCCGCGACCGTGCGCCGTGTCGACAAAGCGCTTGAGCGCCTCGGGGCCGCCGTACGGCTCGTGCACGGCCCACGGCGCCACACCCTCGTACCCCCAGCCGTGCTTCCCCGGAAACGGGCACACGGGCATCAGCTCCACGTGGGTGATGCCGAGGTCCGCCAGTTCGCCGAGGTGTCCGGCCGCCGCGTCGAACGTGCCCTCGCGCGTGAACGTCCCGACGTGCAGCTCGTACAGGACCCCGCCCGCGAGGCCCCGTCCCCGCCAGTCGTCGCTCTGCCAGACGTACGCGTCCGGGGCGACGACGGCGCTCGGCCCGTCGGGGCCGTCCGGCTGGCGGCGCGAGCGCGGATCGGGCAGCAGCGGACCGTCGTCCAGCAGGAAGCCGTACCGGGTCCCGTCCCGCGCCTCAGCCTCGGCCACCCACCAATCCTCCAGCACGGGATGGCGGTCCATCGGCAGCCGCGAACCCTCCAGCCACAGCACGACCCGGTCCTGGGCGAACGGCGCCCACACCTCGAACAGCACGGTTTCCCCTGTTGTGTCGACAGCACTCGATGCCACTCACACCCATCCTGGCAAGTCCGGGGTCTGGAGGCGGCCTACTCGCCAGTACTAGGGTCCGGCCATGACTCCGCCCCCCGTACCCTCCGCGAGCACGCTGCCCGTTTTCCCGCCCGGTTTCCTGTGGGGTGCGTCCGCGTCCGCCTTCCAGACCGAAGGCGCCGCCGACACCGAAGGCAAGGGACCTTCCGGCTGGGACGCCTTCGCTTCACAGGGCCGCATCAAGGACGGTGCCGACGCCGCGCGCGGCACCGGTTTCCACGAGCGCTACCGCGAGGACGTCGCCCTGCTCGCCGGCCTCGGCGCCGGGGCCTTCCGCTTCTCCGTCAGCTGGCCGAGGGTGATCCCCGGAGGCAGCGGCCCCGTCAACCCCGCGGGCCTCGGCTTCTACGACCGGCTCGTCGACGAACTCTGCGCCCACGGCATCACCCCGGCGCCGACCCTCTACCACTGGGACACCCCGCTGCCCCTGGACGAGGCCGGGGGCTGGCTGAACCGCGACACCGCCGCCCGTTTCGCCGAGTACGCCGCCGTCGTCGCCGAGCGCCTCGCCGACCGCGTACCCATGTGGATCACCATCAACGAACCCGCCGAAGTCACCCTGCTGGGCTACGCGCTCGGCGAGCACGCCCCCGGGAAGCAGCTCCTCTTCGACGCCCTGCCGGCGGCACACCACCAGTTGCTCGCCCACGGCCTCGCCGTCCAGGCCCTGCGCGCCGCGGGCGCCGGCACCGTCGGCCTCGCCGTCTCCCACTCACCCGTACGGACCGCCGGTGACACCGACGAGGACCGCGCGGGCGCCGAGATCTACGACATCCTCACCAACCGGCTCTTCTCCGACCCGCTCCTCACCGGCCGCTACCCCGACGGCTTCGACGAGCTCATGCCGGGTCCCGTCGCCGAAGACCTCGCGGTGATCTCCCAGCCGCTCGACTGGTACGGCGTCAACTACTACAGCCCCATGCTGGTCGGCGCGCCGGCGCCGGATGCCCTGGACTCGTACGCCGGACTCGGGATGCCCACGGGACTGCCCTTCGGCCTGCGCGAGATCGAGGGCGTCGAACGGACCGGTTTCGGCTGGCCCGTCGTCCCCGACGGGCTCCGCGAGCTCCTGGTCACCCTCGAGGAGCGCTACGGCGACCGCCTCCCGCCCGTGCACATCACCGAGAACGGCTGCTCGTACGACGGCCTGGACGATCGCTCCCGGATCGCCTTCCTCGACGGTCATCTGCGCGCCCTGCACCAGGCGGTCGAGGAAGGGGTGGACGTGCGCGGCTACTTCGTCTGGTCGCTGACCGACAACATCGAGTGGGTCGAGGGGGCCGCGCAGCGCTTCGGCCTCGTCCATGTCGACTACGAGACCCTGGAGCGCACCCCGAAGGCGTCGTACGCCTGGTACCGGGACGTCATCCGCGCGCAGCGGGCCACGGAGTCAGGGGACTGAGCGGATCCGCCACACGAGGACCCCGCCGAGGACCGTCACGACCGTGGAGGTGAGATACAGGCCCGCGTAGCCGCCCGCGTAGGCCACGATCGGCGCCGCGAGGGCCGGACCGAGCACCTGGGGAGCAGAGTTGGCGATGTTGATGACCCCCAGGTCCTTGGCCCGGTCCCCGGCGCTCGGCAGCACCTGGGTGATCAGTGCCTGGTCCACCGCGATGTACGCCCCGAAGCCGAGCCCCAGCAGCAGCGCCGCGCCCATCGCCACCGGCCAGGTGTGCCAGAACGTCAGCAGCAGCGAGGCCGCGGCCATCACCACCGAACTCACCGACACCAGCGCCTTGCGCCGCCCCCACCGGTCCGAGACCACCCCGCCGCCGACCGCCGTCACGACGACACCCGCCGTGTACAGCAGGGTGAGGACGAGCACGCCCTCGTCCGGGTTCGCGTGGTGCACCGCGTCCTTGAGGAAATACAGCAGGTACAGCGTGCCGATGGCATTGCCGAGCATCACCAGGAACCGCGTCAGCCAGGCCCACCCGAAGTCCGGATACGCGCGCGGGCTCACCCAGAAGTCCGTGAGCCGCACCGTCCTTGCGTGCCGTGCCTCGCGCGGCATCCGAGGATCCCGGGTGAGGAGCACGAACGGCAGGGCGGCCGGCACCACGAGGACCGCCAGCAGCAGATAGCCGGCCGCCGTTCCCGTCACGGCCGTCGTCACGAGCAGCGCGCCGACCACCAGCCCCAGCGTCTGCGGGATCCCGATCCAGCCGGAGACCGCCGCGCGCTGTCCCACCGGCACCTGGTCGGGGACGACGGCACTGGAGCCGGCGAGCATCGCGTTCAGCCCGAGCTGGGCCAGACACCAGCCGAGCGTCACTCCCACGATCGTGGTCTGCGCCGATGTGACGGCGAGTCCGACCGCGCCGGCCGCCGCCCCGCCCAGGATCCACGGACGGCGGCGGCCGAAGCGGCCGCCCGTACGGTCCGAGAGCGCGCCCGCCAGTGGGTTGGCGACGACGGCGACGAGCGCGCCGACACCGGTGGCCCAGCCGAGGGCGATCTCCTTCCCGGAGGGGTCGATGGCGTCGATCTGCTCGGCGAGCAGCACCTGGATCGGGGTCAGGAAGGCCATGTACAGGCCGAGGTTGGCCAGCACGAGTCCCGATATCCAGCCGCCGCCGACGCGGGTCTGCGGCTCCGTACGGGGATCGTCCATCACCATGGGCCGCTCGCCATCAGCTCGGGGGTGCCCGGAGCCTACGGACACCCCCGAGGCCGGACAAGACGTCGGACTCACACGAGGTGAATGCGCTCCTGCACCACCGGATGCCCGGCCTTGGTGAAGTTCGCCGCCATCGGGAAGTTGCCCTGGTCGGTCGCGCCCGCGATGAACTCCGCGCCCAGCTCGGCCAGGAAGTGCGTGCACTCGGCGAGCAGGTCGTACGCGTAGCCGCGGCCGCGCTGCTCCGGCACGACCCCGATGAAGCCGACGCACGGCCCCGACGGGTTGCGCGCGGGCACGTGCAGCCCGACCAGCTCGCCGTCCGGCGTGTACGCCAGCTGCCACCACTCGCGCGGCGACGGACACCAGTGGAAGAAGTCCAGCTCCTCCTGCGCGGCCCGGTCGAGACCGTCCTCGGCGATGGCGCGCAGCGCATGCGCGTCGAGCGTCACGGAGTGGATGCGGCGCAGGACCTCGAGGAAGACGCCGTCGTCGGGTTCGGGCCGGAACTCCAGCCGCCCGGGCCGCTCCGGCAGCCCGCACTCCGGCGTCCACCGGTACTGGAAGCGCTCCACGAGCACCTCCATCCCGGCCCCTTGCGCGGCCCGCAGCCGCGCCTCACCGGCGGCCCGGTGCGCCGGGTCCTCGCGCCAGCCCGGGGGCAGGATCAGCTCGTACTCGACCTGGAACGGGGAGGTGCGCAGCAGCTCGGTGCCCGCCTCCTCCTCGCCCTCGGCGACGTCGAACCAGTTGAGATTGACGGGAGTCGTGTCGTCGGGCCCGCCCCACCAGGCGGCCCGTGCGACGACCTTGCCCTCGCGCAGGGCGACCCGCTTCCACTCCGGGCGGTGCGTGGTACGGGCCAGTGCGCGGCCCACGCCGAGCGGATCGGGCAGGGTGTCGAAGAGATGTGCGTCGCGCGCCGAGAGCGCGCGGATGACCATGTCGGTCATGAGGAAGTCCTCCGGGAAGAAGCGTGCGTGATGCGCTCCCGGTCGGACGGTGTCAGACGTCGAACGCCGGGCGGACGGGGCGGGAGCGCGGGAATCGTGTGGACTGCACTGCACTCGCCTCCTTCCGTCGGTCACGGGCGTCGCGCTCAGGTTAGACGGCTCCGATGGAGCCGTCCAGCGCTTTCCCGCCGACCGCTCGGTGGGCGGGCAGGGGCGCGGAGGGCGCAGGTGCGGGCGCAGCGGCGGACGGGCCGAACCCGCCCGCCGTCACTGCCAGGTGAAGTTGAGGGACCGCTCGAAGTTCTCGTATCCGGCACGGGCGAAGGCCTCCGCCATCGGCACGTTGGCGAGATCCGTCGCCGCCCGGATGCGCGGCACCTTGAGCGCGGCGAGGATGCGTGTGCCCTCGGCGAGGATCTCGTCGATGTGGCCGCGCCCCCGGTGTGCGGGCAGCACACCGAGGTAGGCGATGATGTGGTGGTAGTTGTTGCGGGCGGGGACGACGAAGCCCACCGGCTCGCCCGTCTCCGGCAGTTCGGCGATCCGCCACCACGCGTGCGGCGAGGCGAAGCCCGCGAGTTCCTCGTCGTAGTGCTTCTCCGCGGCCTCGCGGGCATGCAGCCCCGAGGCGAGGTCCGCCCGGCTGTGCGCGTCGAGCGTGCCCTCCATCACCGGCGTCATCAGCGCGAGCAGGTCGTCGCGGTCGACGACCGGACGGAAGCGGAGCGTCCCGCTCGGTTCGGCCACCGGGGTCCCGGGACGCCACTCCAGACGCAACCGCTCGACCAGCAGCCGTGCGCCCGTCTTCTCCAGCACCTCCGTACGGGCCTCGACCACCGCGCGTGCGGCCGGGTCCGCGCGCCAGTCCGGCGGGACGAAGCGCCCGTACTCGGGGCGCGGCGCGCCCGCCGTCACGACCGCGGCCGTCGCCGTCTCCAGCAGCCGCAGTCCGGCCTCGGCCCGTTCGGCCGGGGGCAGTTCGTCGTCGACGTCGAAGACGTCCAGGGCGAGCGGCGCCCCGCCGCCGGCCGTGGTCCACCAGGCGATGCGGGCCAGTACCCGCTCGCCGCGGAGCGCCACCCACATCCACTCGGGGCGGCGCCGCCCGGTCGCCAGGTCGTCCGCGAGTTCGTGGTCGAGGACGTACGAGAGCCGGCTGAACAGCGCGAGTTCGTCCGGGCCGGCCAGTGGCCGTACGAAGATGCCGTGCGGCGAGGTCTCGGGCGGCGAAGTGCGGTGCTCGGACGTGCCCACTGCTGGTCCCCCATGGTTCGACGAGTGCCCGGACAGTAGCAGTGATCTTCTCCGGTCCTTCTGGACACTCGGGGCACTCGGCCCGACAATCACGATTGTGACGTCCTCCTTCGAGTTCCAGACGTATCCCGCGCGGCTCTCCGACGCCGAGCGGGATCGTGTCCTCGGGGTGCTCAGGGAAGGCGCCGCCCAGGGCAAGCTGTCGCACGACACGTTCGTGCGGCGGATGGAGCTGGCGCTGGCCGCCCGGCGGCCCGACGAACTGCGGGCCCTCACCGCCGATCTGCGGCCCGAAGGCGGGCTGTCGAAGCGGCTGTTCGGCGCGGTCGGCAGGATGTCCGCGTTCTCCGTGCGCCTCAGCAGGGCCTGGCAGGCCGAGCGGCTGCCCCCGCTGCTGCTGCCCGAGCCCGGCCCGTATCCGCTGTTCATCGGCCGGGATCCGTCCAACGGTCTGCGGCTCAGCCATGAGACGGTCTCGCGCCTGCATGCCGAACTCGTCCTGCGCGACGGTCTCTGGGTGCTGCGCGACCTGGGCTCGACCAACGGCACCACGGTCAACGGCCACAGGGTGACCGGGTCGGTCGTCGTCCAGGCCGGGGACATGGTGAGCTTCGGGCGGATGAGCTTCCGCCTCGCCGCGCGCCGGCCCGCCAAGCGCTGAGCACGCCGCGCGCCGAACTCGTCACGCTGCCCCGCCGAGCACCGAGTGCCGAGCCCGCCGCCCGCCGAGTACGCCGAGCGCGCCCGTCACTGCTGGTGCTGCCCGCGGCCCGCCGACGTCAGAAACGTCTCGCCGACCGCCTCCGCCAGCGTCGGCCGGGGATGGACGTACCGACAGCCGGCCGTTCCTGGACGGGGCCTGCGAGAGGGCCGGCGCCGAACCCCGTACGGCGGTGTGGACGGAGCACACCTCCACGGCCGTCCGTATGGCGGCCGTCAGGGCCGCAGTCGCCACCGCCCCGCGCACGTCGTACAGGGCACGCTCGGCGAGGACCGTGTGCTCCCGAGCGTAGATCCGCCGTCGCGCCGGGCCCTCACGGCCTTCTCGCGGGTCTCGCCGGCCGGTGCGGCGGAGCGCTTCACCGACCTGCTGCGGGCCGCCGTGCCGCCGCCCGTCCCGGGGGACGACTCACTGTCCGTGATGTTATGAATCGCGGCATTTCCGATGAGTGGGTAATTTCTGGATTCCGAGGAGGCGACGGAGAGGCCGGCCATGACCACTGACACACCGATGCAGCTCGGGATGATCGGGCTCGGCCGGATGGGCGCCAACCTCGTGCGCCGGCTGATGCGGGACGGTCACCGCTGCGTGGTCTTCGACCTGGACTCCGAAGCCGTACGGGCAATGGAGAAGGAGGGGGCGACCGCGGCATCCTCGCTCCACGACCTCGTCGACAAGCTGGAGCGGCCCAGAAACCTCTGGCTGATGCTGCCCGCCGGCGTGGTCCAGCCGACCCTGGGCCAGCTGGAGGCCCTGCTGGACACCGGCGACACCGTCATCGACGGCGGCAACTCGTACTACCGGGACGACATGGCCCGCGCCAAGCAGCTCGCCCCCAGCGGCATCCACTACGTCGACTGCGGAACCTCCGGTGGCGTCTGGGGGCTCGAGCGCGGCTACTGCCTGATGATCGGCGGCGAGGAGGAGCCGGTGGCCCGGCTGGACCCGATCTTCCGCACCATCGCCCCCGGCACCGGAAGCGCCGAGCCGACCCCGGGCAGGACCCGGACCGGCGGGACCTCGCCCGAGGGCTATCTGCACTGCGGGCCGAGCGGCGCCGGGCACTTCGTGAAGATGGTCCACAACGGAGTCGAGTACGGGATGATGGCCGCCGTCGCCGAGGGGCTCAGCATCATCAAGCACGCCGACGCGGGCCTGACATCGCGCACCGTCGACGCCGAGACCGCGCCGCTGCGTGAGCCCGAGGCGTACCAGTACCAGATCGACGTCGCCGAGGTCGCCGAGGTGTGGCGGCGCGGCTCGGTCGTCGGCTCCTGGCTGGTCGACCTCGTCGCCGACGCGCTGGCCCGCTCGCCCGAGCTCGACGCGTACACCGGCCGGGTCTCCGACTCCGGGGAGGGCCGCTGGACGGTCCTGGCCGCCGTCGACGAGAGCGTGCCGGCGCCGGTCATCAGCGCCGCGCTGACCCAGCGGTTCGAATCGCGCGGACTGGGCGAGTTCACCGACAAGGTCCTGTCCGCGATGCGCGGCGAGTTCGGCGGTCACGCCGAGAAGGCGGGGTGAACCGTGCCCAGCCCTGCCCAGCCGGAAAGCACGGACGACCCGGGGAGTCCGATGAGCGCGAAGAGTTCGCACACGCAGAGCCCGGGAAGCTCCACGAGCCCGGGGCGGCCGAACAGCCATGGCCTCCTTCCCGAGGACCACGTCATCGTGCTGTTCGGCGCGACCGGCGACCTCGCCCGGCGAAAACTCCTGCCGGGACTCTTCCACCTCGCCAAGGCGGGGCTGCTGCCCGCCCGCTACCGCATCGTCGGCTCGGCGCCGGCCAAGGCCGCGCTCAGCGACGACGACTTCCGCAAGCGGGCACGGGAAGCGGTCGCCGAGTTCGGCCGGTCGAAGCCCGGGGGCAAGGCCTGGCAGGCGTTCGAGGACGCACTGTCCTTCGGCGCGGCCGACCCCGACGATCCCGGGCCGCTCCTCGCCGCCGTACGGCAGGCCGAGCAGGACGTCGGGGGCAGTCCGCGGCGCCTGTTCCACCTCGCGGTGCCGCCGAGCGCGTTCGCGTCCGTCGTCGAGATGCTCGGCGCCACCGGCCTCTCCGACAACGCCCGGCTGATCGTCGAGAAGCCCTTCGGCACGGACCTCCCTTCGGCCCGGGCCCTCAACGCGACGATCCACGCCGTTTTCGACGAGTCCCGGGTCTTCCGCATCGACCACTTCCTCGGCAAGGAGTCCGTCGACAACATCCTGGCTCTCCGGTTCGCCAACGGTCTCCTGGAGCCCGTCTGGAACCGCGACCACATCAGCCATGTGCAGATCGACGTGCCGGAGAAGATCGGGATCGAAGGGCGGGCCCAGTTCTTCGAAGGGACCGGAACCTTCCGGGACATGATCGTCACTCATCTCTTCCAGCTCCTCGGCTTCGTGGCGATGGAGCCCCCGACCGCCCTCTCGGCCAAGCCCCTGCGGGACGAGAAGGAGAAGGTCTTCCAGAGCATGCGCCCGCTCGATCCGGCACACGTCGTCCGCGGCCAGTACGAGGGCTATCGCGACGAGCCGGGCGTCGACCCCCGCTCGGACACCGAGACGTTCGTCGCACTGCGCGTCGAGCTCGACAACTGGCGCTGGGCCGGCGTGCCCTTCTACCTGCGCTCGGGGAAGTCGCTCGGGCAGGGGCGGCACGTCGTGACGCTCGGTTTCCGCGAACCGGCCCTGCGCATGTTCCCGCTGGCCGCGCGGGGCGGCGCCGCGGTACGGAGCAACGAGCTGGTGATCGACTTCGACGACCCCGGCCGGATCGCCTCCCGCTTCCTGGTGAAGGACCCGGGCCCCGCCATGCGGCTGCGCGAGGCCGAGATGGTCTTCAGCTATGCCGAGTCCTTCAACACGATGCACGCGCTCGAGGGATACGAGCGCCTCATCCTGGACGCGATGCTGGGCGACCAGTCCCTGTTCACCCGCTCCGACGGCATCGAGCGCCTCTGGGAGGCGTCCACCCCGCTGCTGGAGGATCCGCCGCCCGTCGAGCCCTACGCACCCGGCTCCTGGGGCCCCGACAGCATCCGCCGGCTCATCGCGCCACACCGCTGGAGCCTGCCGGACCGGCACTGACACCCGAGGGGCCGCTCCCTCCCGTGCCGGCTGCTCCGGATGGCACCTCCCGCATCATCCGCACGGGCTACGCGTGGCGCGGCGGGTGCCGTCACCGACCCCCGGCGGCGGCCTCGTCCTTCTAGCCTCGACCGCATGCTGGGGCTTCCGGATCATGTACGCACCTGCCTCTTCGACCTCGACGGCGTCCTCACCCGCACCGCGAAGGTGCATGCGGCCGCCTGGAAGGAGATGTTCGACGACTACTTGCGCAGGCGCGCCGAACGCGAGGGTGTGCCCTTCGTGCCGTTCGACGACGTCCACGACTACGACGAGTACGTGGACGGCCGCCCCCGCGAGGACGGGGTCCGCACCTTCCTCGCCTCGCGCGGTGTCGAACTGCCTGACGGCACGCCCGACGACGGCCCGGACGCGGAGACCGTGAACGGACTCGGCACGCGGAAGAACGACCTCGTACTCCGCAAGATCCGCGAGGACGGCGTCGAGGCCTACGAGGGCTCGGTCGCCTACGTGCGCGCCGCCAGGGACGCCGGTCTGCGGCGCGCCGTCGTCTCGTCGAGCGCCAACTGCCATGACGTGCTGGTCGCCGCCGGCATCGCGGATCTCTTCGAGGAGCGCATCGACGGAATCGTCGCCCGGGAGCAGCGGCTCCGGGGCAAACCCGCACCGGACACCTATCTCGCCGCGGCTCGCGCACTCGGGGCCGAACCGGGTGCGGCGGCGGTGTTCGAGGACGCCCTGGCCGGTGTGGACGCAGGACGGGCCGGGCAGTTCGGCCTCGTCGTGGGCGTCGACCGGACCGGGCAGGCCGTGGAGCTCAGGCGGCACGGGGCGGACATCGTCGTGAAGGACCTCGCCGAACTGCTGGAGTCACCGTGATCACCCATTCCAGCTATGTCGTCGAGCCCTGGTGCCTGCGCGAGACCGAGCTGAGCCTCGACGTCCTCGCCCAGAGCGAGTCCGTCTTCGCCCTGGCCAACGGCCACATCGGGTGGCGCGGCAATCTCGACGAGGGCGAGCCGCACGGACTGCCGGGCGCCTATCTCAACGGCGTCCACGAACTGCATCCGCTGCCCTACGCCGAGGCGGGCTACGGCTATCCGGAGTCCGGTCAGACACTGATCAACGTCACCGACGGCAAGATCATCCGGCTTCTCGTGGACGACCACCTCTGCGACCTGCGCTACGGCGAACTGACGGCGCACGAGCGCGTACTGGACTTCCGCACGGGCGTCCTGAGCCGCACCGCGGAATGGACCTCACCGGCTGGGCACGCCGTGCGTATCACCTCGCACCGGATGGTGTCCTTCACCCAGCGGGCCGTGGCCGCGATCTCCTACGAGGTCGAGCCGCTGAATGCCCGGATCACCGTGGCCGTGCAGTCCGAACTGGTCGCCAACGAGCAGATGCCGCACGACACCGGCGACCCGCGGGTCGCGGCGGCCGTCGACTGCCCGCTCGCGCCGGAGGAGGACTTCGCCCAGGACACCCGGCTGCGCCTGGTGCACAGCACCCGCAACAGCGGTCTGCGGGTGGGGGCGGCGGCCGACCACATCGTCGAGGGCCCCGAGGGGACGGCCTGGTCCTCCGAGAGCGAGCCCGACGTCAGCAGGCTCACGGTCACCGCCGCCCTGGCACCGGGGGAGCGGCTGCGGCTGGTGAAGTTCATCGGGTACGGGTGGTCGGCGCAGAGGTCGCTGCCCGCCGTCCACGACCAGGTGGACGGTGCGGTCGCCGCCGCCCGGAGCACGGGCTGGGAGGGGCTGCTCGCCGAGCAGCAGGCCTATCTGGAGCGCTTCTGGTCCTGCGCCGACGTCGAGGTGGAAGGTGACGCGCAGATCCAGCAGGCCGTGCGCTTCGGGCTCTTCCACGTGCTCCAGGCGGCGGCCCGCGGCGAGGAACGGGCGATCCCCGCCAAGGGGCTGACCGGGACGGGCTACGACGGACACACGTTCTGGGACGTGGAGTCCTTCGTCCTCCCCCTGCTCACCTTCACGGCGCCCGACGTGGTCGCCCCGGCCCTGCGCTGGCGGCACGCGACCCTGCCCGCGGCGCGGGACCGGGCCCGTCAGCTCGGGCTGGCCGGAGCGGCGTTCCCCTGGCGGACCATCACCGGCGCGGAATGTTCTGCCTACTGGCCGGCAGGCACCGCCGCCTTCCACGTCAATGCCGACATCGCCGTGGCCGCGGAACGTTATGTGGACGCCACCGGGGACGAGACGTTCGAACGGGGGCCCGGACTCGAACTGCTGGTCCACACCGCGCGGCTCTGGCACTCGCTCGGCCACCACGATCCCGAGGGCGTCTTCCACATCGACGGCGTCACGGGCCCCGACGAGTACAGCGCCATCGCCCGCGACAACCTCTACACCAACCTGATGGCACGGCGGAACCTGATGGCCGCCGCGGCGACGGCGGCGCGACACGCCGACCGGGCGGAGGAACTGGGAGTCGACGACGAGGAGACCGCGGCGTGGCGCGACGCCGCGGCCCGGATCGCCGTCCCGTACAACGAGGCGCTCGGCGTCCATGAGCAGTCGGCCGGATTCACCCGATTCCAGCGCTGGGACTTCGACGCCACCTCGCCCGAGCAGTACCCGCTGCTGCTGCACTTCCCCTACTTCGACCTCTACCGCAAGCAGGTCGTGAAACAGGCCGATCTGGTCCTCGCGATGATGACGTGCGGCGACTGCTTCACGGCCGAGGAGAAGGCCCGCAACTTCGCCTACTACGAGGCGCTGACCGTGCGGGACTCCTCTTTGTCGGCGTGCTGTCAGGCGGTCATGGCCGCGGAGACCGGGCACCTGCGGCTGGCCTACGCCTATCTGGGTGAGGCGGCCCTGATGGACCTGGAGAACCTGGAGCACAACACTCGCGACGGGCTGCACATCGCCTCCCTCGCGGGCACGTGGCTCGCCCTGGTGGCCGGGCTCGGAGGGATGCGCCACTTCGGCGGGGAGGACGGCAGTCTCGGCGGTATCGGTTTCGCCCCCAGGCTGCCCGAGGTCATCTCCCGGCTGAAGTTCACCGTTCTCGTGCGCGGACGCAGGCTGCAGGTCGACGTCAGCGGATCGACTGCCCGGTACACCCTGGTGGAGGGTGACCCGCTGCGCATCATGCACCACGGCGAGCCGCTCACCGTCACGGTGTCCGAGCCGGTCGAGCGTCCCCTGCCGCCCGTGCCCGTGCTGCCCGAACCGCAGCAGCCGAGGTGCCGCCGCCCGGCCGACCGGGTGAGCGGGGCGACGGCCGAGGACGAGCCCGTCTGCTGAGGCTCACTCCTCGGTGTCCTCGGCGTCGGCCGCCCGCTCCAGCAGCGCCACCGGGCGGTCGGCGAAGAGCTCCGACAGCGCCACGGGCCCGCCGCCCGCGAACTCCCTCCCCGGGGCGAGGAGATCCGTCCACCGGCCGTCCGGAAGCATGAGCGACGTCTCGCCCCAGCCGCCCGCCTCGTCCAGCCGCAGCGAGAGCCGGGTCACCGCCGTGACCGCCTCACCGGAGCGGCAGAAGGCCAGGCAGTGCCGCGCCGCCGGGCCCACCGCTTCCACCGGCGCGTACGTTCCCAGTTCGCCGAACAGCTCCGGGCGACGGCGGCGCAGCAGCAGCGCCGCGCGTGTCACCTCGGTCTTCTCGTCGGGCCGCTGCTCCCGGAACGACTCCCGGTTGTCCGGGTCGACCAGCGCCAGATACGTGTGCTCGGTGCCCTGATAGAGCTCGGGCACTCCCGGCATCGTGAGGTGGACGAGCGCCGCACCGAGCGCGTTGGCCCGAGCGTGCTCGTCGAGTTCGCGGGCGAACAGCGCCAGCGTGTACATCGGCGGCCCGGTGGGCCCCGCCTCCACGAAGTCGCTCACGGCCTGCTCGTACGACGAGTCCGGCTCGGTCCAGCCGGTGTGCAGGCCGGCCTCCCGTACGGACTTGAGCAGGGCGGGCCCGATCCGGTCCGGGCGCGGGATCCCGAAGCCGAATGCCGTCTGCCACGCCACCCAGGCCAGATGGTGATCGGGCGCCTGCACCCAGGCCAGCCCGGTCAGCACCCGCTCCCACCGCTCCGGGCACTCCGACAGCACCGCGATCCTGGCCCGGACGTCCGCACTCCGTTTCGTGTCGTGCGTGGACAGCACTGTGCCGGTCGTCGGCCAGTCCCGGGCGATGCGGCCGCAGTACGCATGGAAATCCTCCGGGCTCACCGCCGGGCATCCCGGATCCCCGCCCACCTCGTTGGCGGAGATCAGCGGGGCGTAGCGGTAGAAGGCGGTGTCCTCGACGGACTTGGCGTGCAGCGCGGACGAGGTCTGGGCGAAGCGGGCGCGGAACGCGCCATGGTCCGGGCCCTCGCCGAGCTGACCGAGCGCCAGGTCGCGGATCACGTCGACCGCCTCGGCCTCGTCGGCGACGGCGAACACCGCCTTCGCGCGCTGCGCCGCGTCCGCCGTGAGGACGGCGTCGCCCCCGATGCGGTACGGCCGGTAGACGGGCACCCGTACGAGCAGCTCGCGGATCGCCGTGCGCAGGGCCCAGGGCGCGTGGTCGCGCAGTGCGGGATCCCCCGCGCACACGCGTTCGGCGATCCTGGCGAGGGCCTCGGTCTCCGCGGCCAGCTCGTGGGTCACCACCTTGCAGGCGGCACGCCGCACGGTCGCCCCCCAGTAGCCGCCGCGGTCCCCCGCGGGCGAGGCGAAGTCCCGGTATGCGCGGGCCAGTTCCTCGGCGCCGTCGGCGTCGGTGAAGATCCCGTCGATCCGGTGGAGCGCGTCGTATCCGGTCGTTCCGTCCACCGGCCAGGTGGCCGGGAGGTGCTCGTCCCGGGTGAGGATCTTCTCCACGACCGTCCAGCAGCCGCCCGTGGCCTCGTTCAGCCGGTACAGATACCCCTCGGGGTCGGCCAGCCCGTCCGGATGGTCGATCCGCAGCCCGTCGACGACGCCGTTCCGTACCAGCTCCAGGATCTTGGCGTGGGTGGCGTCGAAGACCTCCGGGTCCTCGACGCGCACCCCGATGAGCCCCGAAATGGTGAAGAAGCGCCGGTAGTTGAGCTCCGTGCGGGCCAGCCGCCACCAGGCCGGCCGGTACCACTGCGCCTCGAGCAGGTCCGGCAGCGGCAGTGTCTCGGTGCCCTCACGCAGCGGGAACAGGTGTTCCCCGTAGCGCAGGGTGCGTCCCTCCACCCGCAGCGCCGCGAGGTCGTCCCCGAGCCGCCTGCCCAGCACCGGCATCAGGACCTTGCCCCCGCCCGCGTCCCAGTCGATGTCGAACCAGCGTGCGTACGGCGAGGCCGGGCCTTCCCGCAGCACCTCCCACAGCGCGCGGTTGTGGCGCGGCGCGGCGGCCATGTGGTTGGGGACGATGTCGAGCACGAGTCCGAGGCCGTGCTCCCGGGCCGTCCGGGCCAGCGACCGCAGTCCTTCCTCGCCGCCGAGCTCGGCCCTTACGCGCCCGTGGTCGACGACGTCGTAGCCGTGCGCCGAACCGGGCATCGCCTCCAGCACCGGCGACAGATGCAGATGGGAGATCCCGAGGCCGGCGAGATACGGCACCGCTGCCTCGGCGGCCGAGAAGGGGAAGTCCGGCTGGAGCTGGAGCCGGTAGGTGGCGGTGGGCGTCATGCGAACGTACGTACCCGCATCACGGGGATCTCTGTCATCGGCTCATGAGCCGATACGGACGGACCTGGTCACGTTCACCTGATGTGACGAATGCCTCCGGCGGTTCACCGTCCCCGCCACGACCTCGCTACGCCGGCCTCCGCAGCACCACCAGACTCCGCCCGATCATCGGCACCCGCTCCCCGGCCGCCACCTTCGGCCCCTGCCCCGGCGGCACCCCCTCGGGTCTGGCGGTGTCCACGACCACCTCCCACTGCCGGCCGTGGTTGACCGGCACCGCGAATGCCATCTCCTCGGCGCTCGCGTTGACCATCAAGAGGAAGGAGTCGTCCGAGATCCGCTCGCCTCGCGGCCCCGGCTCCGAGATCGCGTGCCCGTTCAGGAACACCGTCAGGGCCTTGGCGTGCGCTGCCTGCCAGTCGCGCTGCTTCATCTCCTCGCCCTCAGGGGTGAACCAGGCGATGTCGGACAGCTCGTCGTGCGTGCCCTCCACCGGCCTGCCGTGGAAGAACCTCCTGCGCCGGAAGACCTGGTGGTCGCGGCGCAGCCACACCATCGCCCGGGTGAACGCCAGCAGCGAGCCCGGCTCCTCCTCGGTCGACGACGGCCAGTGCACCCAGGACAGCTCGCTGTCCTGGCAGTACGCGTTGTTGTTGCCGTGCTGCGTGCGGCCGAACTCGTCGCCGTGGCTGAGCATCGGCACGCCCTGGGACAGCATCAGCGTTGCGATGAAGTTGCGCATCTGGCGGTTGCGCAACTCCACTACCTGCGGGTCCTCGGTGTCGCCCTCGGCCCCGCAGTTCCACGAGCGGTTGTGGCTCTCGCCGTCCTGGTTCCCCTCGCCGTTCGCCTCGTTGTGCTTCTCGTTGTACGAGACCAGGTCGCGCATCGTGAAGCCGTCGTGGCAGGTCACGAAGTTGACCGAGGCGAGCGGGCGGCGGCCGTCGTCCTGGTAGAGGTCCGACGAGCCGGTCAGCCGGGAGGCGAACTCGGCGAGCGTGCGCGGCTCCCCGCGCCACAAGTCCCGCACGGTGTCGCGGTACTTGCCGTTCCACTCGGTCCACAGCGGCGGGAAGTTCCCCACCTGGTAGCCGCCCTCGCCGACGTCCCACGGCTCGGCGATCAGCTTCACCTGGCTGACCACCGGATCCTGCTGGACCAGGTCGAAGAACGACGACAGCCGGTCCACCTCGTGGAACTGTCTCGCCAACGTCGCCGCGAGATCGAAGCGGAAGCCGTCGACGTGCATCTCGGTCACCCAGTAGCGCAGCGAGTCCATGATCAGCTGGAGCACGTGCGGTGAACGCATCAGCAGGGAGTTGCCGGTGCCCGTGGTGTCCGTGTAGTAGCGGCGGTCCTCGGAGAGCCGGTAGTACGAGACGTTGTCGAGGCCCCGGAAAGAAAGGGTCGGTCCGAGGTGGTTGCCCTCGGCCGTGTGGTTGTAGACGACGTCGAGGATGACCTCGATACCCGCCTGGTGCAGGGCCCGGACGGCGGACTTGAACTCCAGGACCTGCTGGCCGCGGTCGCCCCAGGACGCGTAGCGGTTGTGCGGGGCGAAGAATCCGATGGTGTTGTAGCCCCAGTAGTTGTCCAGGCCCGCGTCCACCAGCCGGTGGTCGTTCGCGAACTGGTGCACCGGCATCAACTCGAGTGCGGTGACCCCCAGTTCCGTGAGATGCGAGATCACCGCCGGATGCGCGAGCCCCGCGTACGTGCCGCGCAGCTCATCCGGCAGTGCCGGATGCAGCATCGTCAGACCCTTCACATGGGCCTCGTAGATGACCGTGCGGTGGTAGTCGGTCCGGGGCGGGCGGTCGTCGCCCCAGTCGAAGTACGGATTGACGACGACGGACGCCATCGTGTGCGGGGCCGAGTCGAGGTCGTTGCGCGAGTCCGGCCTCCCGAAGTGATAGCCGTACACCGCCTCGCCCCAGTCGATACGGCCGCTCATCGCCCGTGCGTACGGATCGAGCAGCAGTTTGGCCGAGTTGCACCGGTGCCCGCGCTCCGGTGCGTACGGTCCGTGCACTCTGAATCCGTATCGCTGACCGGGCATCACTCCCGGCAGATAGGCATGGCGGACGAACGCGTCCGTCTCACGGAGCTCCACCGCCGTCTCCGAGCCGTCGTCGTGCAGCAGACAGAGCTCGATTCGGTGTGCGGCCTCCGAAAAAACCGCGAAGTTGGTGCCGGCGCCGTCGTACGTGGCGCCGAGTGGATACGCCTGTCCCGGCCAGACCTGCATAGATAAGACTCTTCCACTTCTGATCCGGGTAGTGGGGACCTCTTCGGCCAGATCCTCCCCGAAAGAAGGGCAACCTCCTAGGACTTATCGCCGTCCTACCGGGTGACCACAGGTAAGAGGGGGGAAATGTGCGCAAACTAATGCGTCGCCACCTGGGCAAGGTGGTGGCGGGCACGGCCATTGCGGTGACGGGAACCGCCGCGATGATCGGAATCACCCTGCCGGGCACGGCAGGAGCGGACGGCGGCCCGGGGGGCGGAACCGGAGGCGCCGCCGCGTCGCAGAGCACCGGTCAGGGACAGGCTGCGGGGGCCCCGGCCCTTGAGCCCGGCGTCGTGGCCGCAGCGGCCGACGAGGGGGAGAAGGGCATCGGCCGCGACCCGCTCACCGACGACGAGCTGAAGCGGGCCGAACAGCTGGCGACGGCCCCGGCCGCACGGGACGGCCGGAACGCGGGCGGCGGGCGCGGCCCGCAGCACCTCACCACCGATCTGGCCGAACCGGAGCCGTCCGATGCGGGGCTCGCGGCGCCGCCGCGCCGCGCCGTCGTCTCGTACTACGACTACCGGAACGACCGGCTCGTCACGTCGACGGTCAACCTCACCACCGGGAAGGTGGAACGGAGCGGTGCCCAGCAGGGCGTACAGCCGTCGCCGCACCGCGAGGAGCTGCGGGAGGCGGTCGGGCTGATCCTGGCGAGCCGGCTCGGGTCGGGGCTGAAGGCGGACTACAAGGACGCCACCGGCAGCGCGCTCACCTCGTCGGAGCCGCTCACCCTGAGCGGGTTCGTCTACCGCAAGGACCGGGAGGCGCGGATTCCGGAGCAGCTCGCCGACTGCGGGGTGCACCGCTGCGTGCGCGTCATCACCAAGATCACGAACGGGCCGTGGATCGACACGCGGGACCTGGCCGTGGATCTGAGCGCCCGAACGGTCGTCCGTACACCGGCCGCCTGACACCGCCGCCTGACACCGGCCGGCCGGGGTCTGCTGCCGGAGGCCGGCTGACGCCGCATCCGGTCCGACCACCGTCGCGGCCGATCGCATTCCCGTCCGTACGTCTTCTTCCGCACGAACGTTTGAGGGAGTTCCTCTTCGCATGGACAAGAGCAGATTTCCGCATGCCCGCAAGCCGGCCTCGGTGCTCGCCGCCGCCGTTCTGCTCGGCGGCGCACTGACCGCCGCGGGCCCGGGCGCCGCGACCGCCGCCACCGCCAGGGCGCCGCAGGCACCCGCCCCGGCGCTGCCGTGCAGCGCGCCCTACCAGGTCACGTCCACCCTCGCGGGCGGCACCACCTGGCGCATGTGCTGGCGCTACGACTCCTCCGCCGGCCTCGTCCTGGACAAGGTCAGCTACCAGCCGAAGGGCGAGCCCCGCCCGATCCAGGTTCTCACCAGTGCCAAGCTCGCGCAGATCCACGTCCCGTACGACGACGGGCAGGCCGAGTACGACGACCTCACCGGCTTCGGCTTCGGATTCGGCCTGCAGAACCTCAAGCCCACCGAATGCCCCGGCGGCACCATCAAGAAGGTCAAGGTCCCCGACGTCGGCCAGGTCGACGGCCTGTGCCAGACCACCCGCTCCCGCGGCCACGCCTACCGTCTCGCCAACGACGAGGGCACCAAGGTGTGGCAGGCGGAGGGCAAGGACCTGCTGCTCTACACCGTCAACAAGGTCTCCTGGTACGAGTACATCACCGAGTGGCGGTTCTCGTCCGACGGGACGATATCCGCCAACGTCGGCGCCACCGGCAGCCTCTCGCCGGGCGACTACGACGCGGGCGACGGCCGCGGCTGGCCCATCGGCAAGGGTGCGAAGGACTACGCCACCAGCCACAGCCACAACGTCTTCTGGCGGCTGAACTTCGGCCTGGACGGCAGCAGCAAGGACCGGATCGAGCAGTACGACTCGAAGGTCACCCCGCCCACCGGCAACGGCAGCCCGAAGACGAAGACCACGCGCACGCCGGTCACGAAGGAACTGGCCGGGGACGCCAAGGGGATGCGCTGGTGGCGTGTCGTCAGTGCGATCGGCAAGAACAAGGACGGCCACGCGCGCTCGTACGAGATCGTGCCCGGCCCGTCGGCGAAGCACCCCGGCCGCGCCTTCACCAAGCACGACGTCTACTTCACGCAGAACCGTGCCTGTGAGCAGTTCGCCAGCAACAACACCCTCGACTGCGGGCGGGGTGCGCCCGACAGTGTGGACAAATGGGTCAACGCGGAGATGCTGAGCAACCCGGTGGTGTGGGTCAACATCGGGTTCCACCACATCGCCCGTGACGAGGACCAGCAGCCGATGCCGGTCCACTGGCAGGGCTTCCAGCTCGCGCCCAGGGACGTAACCGCTATGAATCCGCTCACTCCGGCCGAACTCGCCAGTCAGAACGGTGCGCCTCCGTTGGGGAGTTGAGGGACCAGCCTGTCGATCCGGCTGCACCGGCTCCCGCTCGCGGAGTACCCTTCCTTGATCGTTGAAGACGGGTGTCCAGGAGCTGGAGGCGGTGCGCGGGTGAGCTCGGGAGGGCTGGAGCTACCCCCCGGTGACGCCGGTCACGAGGGGGACTCCGCCGACGTCCCGCCCGGCGCGGTGTCGCTCGCCCGGCCGGTCGAGATCGGAGCGGAACTGGACTGGGGTGCGGACGCCTGGAGCGAGGTGCGTACGCGCGCGCAACGGGCGGGGCGGGCCTATATCTGGCTGAACCTGGTGGAGCAGCGGCTGCGGGCCGTCGTGGCCGCTGTGCTCCGGCCGATCTACGAGCCCGTGCACGGCGACGAGTGGGTCGTCGCGGCCGCGGGCCCCGCGGGCCAGGAGTGGGTGCAGCGGGCCGTCGCCGTGCGGGAGGTGTCCCGGCGCAAGGGCTATCTGCTGGACCCCGCCGACGACAACGTGCTGAGCTTCCTCACTCTCCCGCAGCTGCGGGAGCTGATGGTCCAGCACTGGCCGTGCTTCGAGCCGTACTTCGACGACCGGCGCGACGTGGAGCTGGCCCTGGACGAGCTGGAGGTGGCGCGCAACGTCGTCTCCCGCAACCGCGCACTGAACGAGACCGTGCTCGCCCAGGCCGAACGGGCCTCGGCGCGGTTGCTGGAGATCCTCGGCAGCGGCGCCGGGGTGCCCTCGGCGGACCGGCTGCCCGTGGACGCGGTCGAGGACCTGGTGGGCGACCGGTACGCGGACGTGGTGTCCGTGCACCCCGACCGGGTGCGACTGCAGCGGCAGCTGCCGGCCGAGGACCTCTTCGGGGGCGCGCGGCGGCTCGACGCCATCGGCATAGGCCTGAACCTGCTCGTGCAGAACTTCTCCGGGCGACGGCTGGTCCGGCTCGCCGAGTCAGGGTGCCGGGTGCGGCTGCTCTTCCTCAACCCGGCGAGCAGCGCGGTGAAGCGGCGCGAGCGCGAACTCGGCCTGAAGAAGGGCGAGCTGAGCCGCACGGTGGAGATGAACATCCTCCACATGCGGCGGGTGCGGTCGAAGCTGCGCGACCCCGGGGCATTCGAGATCCATGTCTTCGACGAGACACCCCGGTTCACGGCCTATCTGGTGGACGGGGACGGACCCGACGGGCTGGCGGTCGTGCAGTCGTATCTGCGGCATGCGCGCGGCATGGAGGCGCCGGTTCTCGTGCTGCGGGGCGGGGGCCGGGCCGTGGTGAGGTCGGGGCAGGACGCCGAGCACGGGCTGTTCCAGACGTACCGGGAGGAGTTCGAGTCGGTGTGGACCGACTCGCGCCCGGTGTCCTGACTGTCAGTGCCACGTGCGAGAGTTTCCGTCAGCACCACGATGAGGGGGGAGCACCGCACCATGACGTGGCACCGTGAACCGCTGGCCGGCTTCGACCTGGAGACGACAGGCACCGATCCGCTGGACGCGCGCATCGTGACCGCGGCGGTCGTGGTCCTGCGGGACGGCGAGACGACCGAGCAGCGGACCTGGCTGGCGGACCCGGGGATCCGCATCCCGGCGCAGGCGTCCGCGATCCACGGCATCAGCAGCGAGCGGGCGGCGGCGGAAGGCCGCCCGGCGCGCGAGGTCGCGGACGAGATCGCCTCGGCCCTCGCGGGTCACTGGGCCCAGGGCACTCCGGTCGTGGCGTACAACGCGGCCTTCGACCTCACCCTGCTCTCGGCGGAGCTCGCCCGCCACGGGCTGCCGTCCCTGCCGGAGCGCCTCGGCGGCACGGAGATCGGCCCCGTCGTCGATCCGTACACGATCGACCGCGCCGTCGACCGCTACCGGCGCGGCAAGCGCACCCTCGAAGCGGTCTGCGGGGAGTACGGCGTCGTCCTGGACGACGCTCACGAGGCCCTGGCGGACGCACTCGCCGCGGTGCGGGTCGCCCACGCGATAGCCGTCCGGCACGGGTCGGTCGCGGCGCTCACGCCTGCGGAGCTGCACGCCCGGCAGGTGCGCTGGTACGCCGAATGGGCGGCGGACTTCCAGGACTTCCTCCGGCGCAAGGGCACACCGGACGCGGTGGTCGACGCGTCCTGGCCCCTGCGACAGCCGGCGGCCACCGTCCGCTGACGGCGGCCGTGCCCGCGCGGCGGCTCCACTGCGGGGGCAAGCCTGCCCCGTGCCCGGTGCCGGCTGGGTGGCCGGGGTGTCCGTCCGGGATGTCCGTCCTCAAGCGCCGGACGGGCTGAATCGCAGCCGGTACCGGCCGGTCGGCCCGGGTGTCCGTCCTCAAGCGCCGGACGGGCAGATGCAACCGGTGGCCGCCCGGTCGGCCCGGGCGGCCGTCCTCACACGGCGCGGGCTTGGTCTGCGTGGGCCCGCCGCAGGCGCGCAGGTGCCGCCCGGACGTGCTATCCCGCAGCCCCGCGCCGGGACTCCGCCTCGCCGATGAAGTCGAGCAGCACCGCGTTGACCCGCTCCGGAGCGTCCAGTTGGAGCCAGTGCCCCGCGTCCTCGACCCGTTCGTACCGCCAGGAACCGGCCACATGCTTCTCCGTGCCGGTCATCGACCGCTCGGTCAGGAAGCGGTCACCCGTGCTCCACATCCCCAGCACGGGCCCGGGCAGCGACGGCAGCGGCAGCTCGGGGCCGAACATCACCTCGGGCGGCAGGCCCGCACGGTACACCGACAGAGCGGCGGTGAGCGCGCCCGGCGCGCGCAGGCGGTCGACGATCGCGTCGGCGTCCGGGTGCTCGGCGAGCATCTCGCGGAATTGCGCGAAATCGTCGCGGGAGAGCCACTCCTCGGCGATGCCCGGCAGCTGGAACAGCAGCATGTACCAGGACCTCTGGCGCTGTTCCCAGCCCGCATCCCGCAGCGCCCCGAGGTGGCCCACGGACAGAATGCTCAGGCCGGTCACCCGCTCGGGCGCGGCCATGGCCAGCTGCTGGACCATGCCGGAGCCCCAGTCGTGACCGACGAGATGGACCCGCTCCACCTCCAGCCGGTCGAGCAGTTCCAGCAGGTCGGCCACGGACCGGGCCGGGGCGTAGGCGTCGGTGCCGTCCGGCCGGTCCGAGCCGCCGAAGCCGCGGAGGTCGGGGGCGATGGTGCGGTATCCGGCGGCGTGGAGGGCGGGCACCTGGTGGCGCCAGCAGTCGTGGGTGTCCGGGAAGCCGTGCACGAGGAGAACGGCCGGTCCCGCGCCGCCTGTGCTGACCTCGAGGGTCACCTCTCTGAGTTCGACGCGCATCCAACACTCCAATCGTGGAAGGGTGGTGATCAGAACGGGTACCAGCGCACCTCCGTGTCACCCTCGCGCAAGGACGCCACGCGGCGGCGGAATTCGGCCAGCGCCCTGGGGTTGGACGGAGCGTGCTGCGCCACCCATGCGCAGCTCGCCGTCTCGCGGGCGCCGCGGAGGACCGGGCAGCCGGGCCAGTCGCGGACGTCCCAGCCGTAGGCGGCCGCGAAGGCGTCGTACGCCTCGGGGGCCAGGCCGTAGCGGTCGCGGGCGAGGGCGAGGACCACGAGGTCGTGTTCGCGCAGGTCGGAGGAGAAGGTCTCCAGGTCGACCAGGACCGGTCCGTCCGGGCCGACATGTACATTGCGGGGGAGCGCGTCACCGTGGATCGGACCCGGTGGCAGATGCGGGGTCAGTGCGGCGGCCGCCGCGGCGAATCCGTCCCGCCGTTCGCGCAGATACGCCGCGTCCGCGGCGTCGATCGCGTCCCCCGCCAGCCGCAGCCACCGCTCGACGCCCCCGAGCAGCTCCCGTCGCTGCAGCGCGAACGGCGCCGCGGGCAGTTCATGCACCTGCCGCAGCAGCGGCGCCAGGTCCCGCGCCTCGGCAGGACGTACGGCCTCCGGCAGTCGGTGCCACAGCGTCACGGGATGGCTCTCCACCAGCCGTGCCTTCGGCTCAGCGGCTCGTACGGCAGGGACGCCCGCCTTCTCCAGCCACCCGGCCACCGCCAGCTCGCGCTCCGCACGCTCCAGCAGTTCCGCGCTCCGCCCGACCTTGACGACGACGTCGCCCGCGCCGAAGACCGCGTTCTCCCCGAGGGCCAGCAGCGTCGCGTCCTGCGCCGCCAGTCCCGCCGCCTCCAGCACCTCGCGTGCGCGTGTCTCGTCCATGGTCGGAATTCTCGCATCCCCGCAGGTCCGACGGCGGGTGGCGGGCGGCGGGTGGCGGGTGGCGCCCGGGGCGCGTGGCATCGACCCGCGCCGCACGGCGGGCCGGCCTCAGTCGTCCGGTGCCGGCGGGGCGCCTGCCTGCCGCCCGATCAGCCGCGGCAGGCCGGCACGGTCGGAGCCGACCTTGCGGTATGTGTCCGGCAGCAGGTCCAGAGAGGCGGACGCCTTGTCCTGATCGGAGCCGCCGACCAGCGGTACGCCGATGACGGCGACGTTCTCCCTGTCGTGGACCTCCACGTCCACCGGGCCCTGCGACGCGCCCGAAGTCACCGCCTGCGCACGGAAGTCCGCGATCGCCTGGCGCGCGGGCCCGGCATTGATGTCCTCGGCCTTCACCACCACCTGGGCCGGATCGGCCCCGCCGGGGAACGCCGCGTTGACGCGCTCGTGCATCTGTACGATCGACGGTGGGTCGCCGAGCTCTTGGTCCAGCGTGAGGTTCTGCGTGTGCGTACCCGTCGCGGGGAGCGTGATCGCGACCAGCGTGCCCGCCGCGACCGCCAGGGACAGCTTGGGCCGGCGCAGCACGCCGCCGTCCTTCCCGGCCTCGACGCTATGGGCGGATGCGAGCGGGCCTGTCGTGCTGACAGCGGAGTCCGCCCCCGGTCCGACTCCTCCTTTCCGCTCCGGTCACCTCGTCGTCAGGAATGAGGAGCGGGCTGAAGCCCCCTATTCGTAACGGCAGTTGAGGCGGCCGAGTCCGACTTGCGGCACGCTGGTCGTTTTCTTATTACAAAGACTTGTTGACTGAGTCACAGCTGTATGAAGGTCTTGATCTGGGCGCGTCAATCGGTCAGGGTTTCGAGGCAGCCCCGGGAGATTTTCCTCCCGGAGGCCCAACCCCCCACAAAAGATGACGAGGAGACCCCTCTTCATGGCAACTCACAAGCGCTCGAGCAGGATCAAGCTCACCGCGGCGATAACCGCCGTGGCCGCAGCCGCCGGAGTGACCGTACTCAACACCTCGTTCGCCGGAGCGGCCCCCACGCCCGCTCCCGCAGAGGGCACGGTCTACGGCGCGAACGCCGAAGGCGCCGTCGCAGGCAGCTACATCGTGCTGCTGGACGAGAAGGCCAACAAGGCGCAGCTGGCCAAGGAGTACGGCGGCAAGCTGCAGCGCACCTACAACTCCGCCATCAACGGCTTCTCCGCCAACGGACTCTCGGAGACCGAGGCCAAGCGCCTCGCCGCAGACCCGGCCGTCGCCAAGGTCGTCCAGAACAAGAAGTTCACGATCAACGCGACCCAGGACAATCCGCCGTCCTGGGGCCTGGACCGGATCGACCAGGCCGACACCGCGGGCGACAGCAAGTACACGTATCCCGACGGCGCGGGCGAGGGCGTCACCGCGTACGTCATCGACACCGGAGTCCGTGTCTCCCACAAGGACTTCACGGGCCGGGCCACCCACGGCTTCGATGCCATCGACAACGACGGCACCGCCGACGACGGCAACGGCCACGGTACACACGTGGCGGGCACCATCGCCGGCGCGGCCCACGGAGTCGCCAAGAAGGCGAAGATCGTCGCCGTCCGCGTCCTCGACGACAGCGGCTCCGGCACGACCGAGCAGGTCGTGGCGGGCATCGACTGGGTCACCCAGAACCACCAGGGCCCGTCCGTCGCCAACATGAGCCTCGGCGGCAGTGCCGACCCGGCGCTCGACGAGGCCGTTCGCAAGGCCGTCGCCTCCGGCGTCACCTTCGGCGTGGCCGCGGGCAACGAGTCGAGCGACGCGAGCCAGGGCTCTCCTGCACGCGTCGAGGAGGCCATCACCGTCGCGTCCTCGACGAAGGACGACGAGCAGTCGGACTTCTCCAACTTCGGGTCGGTCGTGGACCTCTACGCTCCGGGCTCGGACATCATCTCGGCCTGGAACGACAGCGACGAAGGCACGAAGACCATCTCCGGCACGTCGATGGCGACCCCGCACGTGGTCGGCGCCGCAGCGGTCTATCTCGCCGCCCACCAGGACGCCACCCCGGAGCAGGTCGCCACGGCGCTGACGGACGGCGCCACGCCCGACAAGATCGGCAACCCGAGCGAGGGCACGCCCAACAAGCTCCTGAAGGTCGTCGAGTGATCCACTGATCGACTGATCAACCGAATCGACGACCGCCGATGAGCCGACGGCCGCCGTGCCCTCCCCCACGGGGCGCGGCGGCCGTCCTATGGTGTGACCATGGCGACCACGGCGAGGACCTCCACGTACGCGCTGCTCCTGCGCGGCATCAACGTCGGCGCACACCGCAAGGTCCCCATGGCCGACCTCCGCACGCTGCTGACGGAACTGGGCCACGGCGACGTCCGTACGTACCTGCAGAGCGGCAACGCCGTCTTCACCGGCGGGACGCGCGACGAGGGCGCGCTCGCCGCGGACATCGGGCAGGCTGTCGAGAAGCACTTCGGCTTCACCGTCGACTGCCTGGTCCGCGGGGCTCCCTATCTCAGGGCCGTCGTCGAGAACTGCCCTTTCCCGGCAGCCGAACTGGAGGGCAGGCAGCTCCACGTCACGTACCTCTCGGAGCGCATCGACCCCGGGCGGCTCGCGTCCATCGACGTGAAATCCTTCCTCCCCGAGGAGTTCCGGCTCGGCGAGCGCGCGCTGTATCTGTACGCGCCCGGCGGGCTCGGCCGCTCCAAGCTCGCGGACGTCCTCGGCAGGCCGAGCCTCACAAAAGGTGTCGTCGCCACGACCCGTAACTGGAACACTGCCGTCAAGCTCGCCGAGATGACCGGAGGCACCGCGCGATGACCGACTCCGCCACTGCCTTCGGCCCTGCCGTCGCCGCCGCCATCGAGGGCGAGCTCCGCCTCCTCGACCCCGTCGTACGCGCCGAACCCGCGCTGCTCACAGAGCTGCTGCACCCGGATTTCCTAGAGTTCGGCGCGTCGGGGCGCCGCTGGACCCGCGACGCGATCATCGGACTGCTCAGCGGAGAGGGTTCCCAGACGTACAAGGCCGTCACGGCGTCGGAGATGACGGGCACCCAGCTCGCGCCCGGTGTCGTGCACCTGACGTTCATCACCGAGGTCAACGGACGCCGCGCCCAACGCAGTTCACTGTGGCGTCTGACCGGTGACGTGTGGCGGCTCTACTTCCACCAGGGCACGCTGATCAGTGCCGACGAAAGCTCCGACGCCAGCTGAAGCCGCCGGGCAGGCGGACGGAAGCACTGCTGTGACCGCCGCTGTCCCGCGTGACACGAGCCCGACGCGTGCCGACGCTCAGCGACCACCCGTGCGTGCCGAGGTTCAGATGGACCAGCTTCGGGATGATCGTGATCCGCTTGTGGTAATAGATCGACATGTCGGCCTCCTTGTCGCCATGGTGCGCGAAGAGCTCGGCACGGTTGTCACGGCACCGCCACGGTCGTGTCACCGTGGCTGCCGCCTCCGCCGCTACCGCTGTTCCAGGGCACACATGTCCTCATCCGACAGCGGGATCGCGGCTGCGTCCGGGTTCTCCTCCGGATGGGCGAGCGAACCCGTGCCCGGGACCGGGGCCGGGCACAGCGCGGGGGAGTGGCGCAGCGGCCGAGCCACCGGATGTCGGTGCCGCGGCCTATCGTCGATCCCATGTACGACGACGGTGACGGGCCGCCACGGGCCGGCGACCCGCGCGCGACGGAGACGCGCGCGGCCGAGGTGCGGGTCGCCTTCGAGGGTCTGCTGCAGATCCGCCGCCTCACCAACACCGACGCCGCCGACCCGGAGGCGACACCGGCGGTCTGGGAACGCGGCCGCATGGTGCGTGCCGTCGCGCTCGCGCTGGAGGCATCCGGCATCGCCCCGTCCGCGGTCGACGCGTCGTCCGGGCAGCGGATGGCGACGGGATACCGCGTCCGTGCAGGGGAGGACGAGCCGGACACGGTCACGGTCGAGTGGCTCGGACCGCACGGCAGCGGGGCCGCGGCCCAGGAGGAGAGCGCGCTCACCGAATGCGCGCGCGTCCTGGAGCGGCTCGGCTGGGACGCGCTGCTGTACCGGGGACGCGGTCGGCATCGCTTCCTGGAGGTTCGGGCACCGCATCCCGGGCGGTGATCCATGAGTCCCGTCGCGGAGGACCGGCGCACGGACCGTACGGCGGTTCAGCCGGCGGTTCAGCCCGCCGCCACGAGGCGCTGCGCGACCTGCGCCTCGTCGTAGCGCTCCAGAAGAAGTCGCGCCAGCTCGGGCGACGGTCCCAGGACATCGGCCAGGACGTCGGCGCCCGCCGCGTCGGCGCCGTGGGCGATACGGTCCGGGAGGCGGCCCGGGGCGATGACGTACGGTGCCACCGCGACCCGGGCGACGCCCTCGGCGCGCAGCGCCCGTACCGCGTCCTCGGTACGGGGACAGCCCGCGGCAGACGCAGCGGAGGCGAACGCAGGCCGCACGGCGCACCATCCGGTGTGCCGCAGCTCCCGCGCCACATCTGCGATCACTGCGATCGCCTCCGGGTCGGAGGAGCCCGCCGAGGCCAGGACGACCCCGGTCGAGCGCTTGTCGTACGAGGTCAGCCCGGCCTCGTACAGCCGCCGTTCCACCGCGGCCATCAGCAGCGGCGACGGACCGAGGACATCGGCCTGGGTGATCCGCAGCCGCCGGTACCTTGCCCTGGCCTCGTTCAGGACTGACGGGATGTCTGCCTTGGCGTGGAAGGCGCGGGTCAGCAACAGCGGCAGCGCCACCACCTCCCGCACGCCGTCGTTCGCCATCCGCTCCAGGACCTGCGGCACGGACGGCGCGTTGAAGTCGAGGAACGCCGTCGAGATGCGCAACTCAGGCCGCCCCGCGGGCCCTTGAGCGCCCGGGGGGACCCCCAGCGACCGTACGTGCCGCACCAGGGCGTGCACCGTCGCGGCGTGCCGCGGGTCGCGGCTGCCGTGGGCGATGACGAGCAGGGCAGGGCTGTGCATGGGAAACGCTCAGTTCCTGACGAGCAGACCGCGGCTGCGCAGGACCCGTCGCTCCAGCGGGCTGAAGATGAGCAGGTCGATGGCGATACCGACGATCAGGATGAGGATGATCGAGAGGAACACCCCGGGCATGTCGATGTTGTTGCGGGCGTTCTCGAGCAGCTGACCGAGGCCCAGACCGAGGTCCGGCGAGGACGCGATGATCTCGGCGGCCATCAGGGAGCGCCATGAGAAGGCCCAGCCCTGCTTCAGGCCCGCCAGATAGCCGGGCAGCGCCGCGGGCATGACGACGTGCCAGGTGCCCCGCAGACCCGTGGCTCCCATGGTCCGCCCGGCGCGCAGGAACAGCGGCGGCACCTGGTCGACGCCGGAGACGAGGCCGTTGGCGATCGACGGTACGGCGCCGAGCAGGATGACCGCGTACATCATCGAGTCGTTGAGGCCGAGCCAGATGACGGCCGGCGGCACCCATGCCACCGACGGCAGCGACTGCAGGCCCGACAGGATCGGGCCGATCGCGGCGCGCACGAACTTGACCCGGGCGACGAGCAGGCCGAGCGGCGTGCCGATGGCCAGGGCCAGCAGGAAGCCGAACAGACCGCGCGAGACGCTGGTCCAGACGACCTCCAGCAGGGTGCCCTGCAGCCACATGTCGGTCAGGCCGTTCCAGACCGCGGACGGCTTGGGCAGCTTGTCCTCGGTGGTGACCTTCGCGGAGACGAGGAGCTGCCAGACGACGAGGACGAGCGCGATCGCCACGGCCGGTGGCAGGACCTTCTTGACGAGGACCTCACGGACCGGTGTACGGCTGATCTCGACCGTGTCGAGTGCGTCCAGACCTGCTTCCAGACCGGCGAGGTCGTCCTGCTTCGGGGCGGTGTCAGTGCTGGCCATGGCGGCGGATCTCCCCACGCAGTTCCTCAGTGATCTCGATGGACAGCTCCGCCACGGCCGCGTCCTCGATGCGACGCGGCTGCGGGATGCCGACCGTCCACTCCCGGGCCACCCGGCCGGGCCGCGAGGACAGCAGCACCACGCGCTGCGCGAGCCGTACGGCCTCGCGGACGTTGTGCGTGACGAAGAGCACCGACAGGTTCCCCGCGGCGGAGCCGCTGGTGTTCGCAGTCGCCCAGATCCGCGTCAGTTCGCCGTGCAGCACATCGCGGGTGATGGCGTCGAGCGCCGCGAACGGCTCGTCCATCAGGAGCAGTTCGCTGTTCTGGGCCAGCGCCCGCGCCAGGGCCACGCGCTGGCGCATGCCGCCGGACAGCTCGTGGACCCGCTTTCCGTACGCGCCGCCGAGGCGGACCAGCTCCAGCAGCCGCTCGGCCTCCGGACGGCGCTCGGACTTGGGGAGTCCGCGCAGCCGCAGCGCGAGTTCGATGTTCTTGCCCGCGGTCAGCCACGGGAAGAGGGCGTGCTCCTGGAACATCAGGGCGGGCCGCCCGCCGGGCGTGTGGATCGACCCGGCGGTCGGCCTGTCGAGCCCCGCGACCAGGTTGAGCAGGGTGGACTTGCCGCACCCCGAGGCCCCCAGGATGGTGACGAACTCGCCCGGCGCGACATCGAGACTGATGTCGTCCAGGACGAGCTGGGCCCCGGCCGGTCCGGAGAAGGACTTCGAGACACGCTCGATGCGGGCGGCGTGCGACACCGCCGTGGCGCCCTCGGCAGCCTTGGCAATCGCGGTAGCCATGGTCGTCACCTCCTGGGGGATTCGGTGTGCGGGTTACTTGGCGCCGAGACCGGCGTCGGAGAGCTCGGGCTTGCCCTCGGCCTTCAGCACCTTGTTGAGCAGCGTCAGGTCGTAGATGCCGTTCAGGTCGGGCTGATCGATCAGCTCGGCCTTGACCGCCCACTCGGACTGCGTCTTCAGCGTGGAGGCCAGCGGGTCGTCGGTGATCCGGATGCTGGGCCACGCCGGGTCGATGACCTCGGCGGCGAGCTCCTTGCCGGTCTCCTCCTTCAGCGCCGCGTTGGCGGACGCCTTGGCCTTGTCCGGGTTGGCGTTGATCCAGGCGTTGGTCTTCACCGTGCCGCGCAGGAAGGCCTCGACGACGTCCGGGTGCTCCTTGAGGAACGTCTGCGAGACGATGATGTTCGTGATCACGAACTTCTCGTCGGGCCACAGGGCGGCCTCGTCGAGGAGGACCTTCGCGCCTTCGGACACCAGCTTGGAGGCGGTCGGCTCGGGCACCCAGGCGCCGTCGATCGAGCCCGACTTGTAGGCGTCCGGGGTCACCTTGTTGTCCGTGCGGACGACCGAGACATCGCCCTTGCCGCTCTCGGAGTCGACCTTCCAGCCCTGCTCCGCGATCCAGTTGAGGAACGCGACGTCCTGCGTGTTCCCCTTCTGCGGTGTGGCGATCCTCTTGCCCTTGATGTCGTCCAGGGTCTTGATCCTGTCCGGGTTGACGACGAGCTTCACACCGCCGGAGGCGGAGCCGGAGACGATCCGCAGGTTCTTGCCCTTGGACTTCACATAGGCGTTGATGGACGGCGAGGGGCCGATGAAGCCGATGTCCAGCGAGCCGCCGTTGAGGGCCTCGATCTCGGACGGGCCGGCGTTGAAGGCCTGCGCCGCGATCTGTGTGCCGCCGAGCTCCTTCTGGATCAGGCCTTCCTGGAGGCCGACCAGCGCGGTGGCGTGGGTGAGGTTCGGGAAGTAGCCGACGCGGACCTTGCCGACGGAGAGCGTGTCGCCCTTGGCCGCCACTTCGGTCTTCTTGTCGTCCTTGGCCTCGGAACCGTAGCCGCAGGCGGTGAGCGCCACGGCCAGCAGCGGGAGGGCGGCGGCAGCGGCGAGGCTGCGCCGCAGGGTGATCGGGGCGCCCCCACGGCGGCGCAGCCAGGAGTGGGGGAGGGGCGTTCGGGGCTTGCGGCTCGTACGGGTGGCAGGCACGGGAGGTGTTCCTCTCGGAGGCCCGGTGCTTACGTCCCCCGGTGATTCCGGGTGTGTCGGGACGTGGCCGGGAGATCGGCTGGTCTCTGTCGTCGTCTGTGGTGCGTTCGGGGCGTCGCGCTCGTCATCGGGCACATCGCGCGACACCTCCGGAGCCCGCGCCGAGGATGCCGCTGCCCACGCGGCCGCCCTCCTTCGCGAAGGTTGCGTACACGTCGATCGCCATCAGAAATCCCACCCCTCGTCGTCCTGGACGGGCGCGGTCTCGGCGGTGGCGAAGGACTCGCCCGCCATGCCGGCCGCCAGGGTCGTACCGTCGGCCGGGTCGATCAGCAGGAACGACCCGGTACGGCGGGAGTCCGCGTACGCGTCGAGCGCGAGGGGCTCGGCGGTACGGACGCGGACCCGGCCGATGTCATTGGCCACCAGCTGCCCGGGAGCCGGGTGCTGGGAGAGATCGTCGAGCGTGAGGCGCGAAGGAATCTCCTTCACGATCGCCTTGACCGTGCGGGTGGTGTGCTTCAGCAGCACGCGCTGGCCGACGGCGAGCGGCTGGTCGGCGACATGGCAGACGGTCGCCTCGACGTCCTGCGTGGTCGCGGGGGCGTCACCGCTCGGCACGACGATGTCGCCGCGCGAGATGTCGATGTCGTCCTCCAGCAGGAGCGTCACCGACTGCGGGGTCCAGGCCACGTCCACGGGCTCGCCGAGCAGGTCGATCCCGGAGATCTTCGAGGTCCGTCCCGACGGCAGTACGGTCACGCTCTCGCCGACGCGGAACGTGCCGGCCGCGATCTGGCCCGCGTAACCGCGGTAGTCGGGGTGCTCGGCGGTCTGCGGACGGATCACGTACTGCACCGGGAAGCGTGCGTGGCAGCTCGTCAGATCGTGGCTGACCGGCACGGTCTCCAGGTGCTCGAGGACCGTCGGTCCCCCGTACCAGTCCATGGTCGCGGACACGGCCACGACGTTGTCGCCGGCGAGCGCCGAGATCGGGATGGCGGTGATCTCCGGGACACCGAGTTCGCTCGCGTACGCCGTGAACTCCTCGGCGATCGACGCGAAGACGGACTCCTCGTAGCCGACGAGATCCATCTTGTTGACGGCGAGGACGACATGCGGGACGCGCAGGAGGGCGGCGATCGCGGCGTGCCGGCGGGTCTGCTCGACGACCCCGTTGCGCGCGTCGACCAGGACCACGGTCAGCTCGGCCGTCGACGCGCCGGTGACCATGTTCCGGGTGTACTGCACGTGCCCCGGGGTGTCGGCCAGGATGAAGCGGCGCCGCGGTGTGGCGAAGTAACGGTACGCCACATCGATCGTGATGCCCTGCTCCCGCTCGGCCCGCAGACCGTCGGTCAGCAGCGCCAGGTCGGGGGCGTCCTGGCCGCGGGAGCGGGAGGCGTGCTCGACGGCCTCCAGCTGGTCGGCGAGCACCGACTTGGAGTCGTGCAGCAGCCGGCCCACCAGGGTGGACTTGCCGTCGTCGACGGACCCGGCGGTGGCGAAGCGCAGCAGGGTGGTGGCCGACAGCTGCTCGGCCAGCTGCTCGGTGGAGCTGGTCATGTCTAGAAGTACCCTTCGCGCTTGCGGTCTTCCATCGCGGCCTCGGACAGCTTGTCGTCGGCGCGGGTCGCGCCCCGCTCGGTGAGCCGGGAGGCGGCGATCTCGGCGATCACGGCGTCCAGCGTCGTCGCGCCGGAGTCGACGGCGCCGGTGCAGGACATGTCGCCGACGGTGCGGTAGCGGATCAGCCGCGTCTCCACCGTCTCGTCCTCCTTGGGACCGCCCCAGTCACCGGCGGTCAGCCACATGCCGGCGCGCTTGAACACCTCGCGCTCGTGCGCGAAGTAGATCTCGGGCAGCTCGATCTCTTCGCGCGCGATGTACTGCCACACGTCGAGCTCGGTCCAGTTGGACAGCGGAAAGACACGGACGTGCTCACCCGGGGCGTGACGGCCGTTGTAGAGCTGCCACAGCTCGGGGCGCTGGCGCCGCGGGTCCCACTGCGAGAACTCGTCGCGCAGCGAGAACACCCGTTCCTTGGCCCGGGCCTTCTCCTCGTCGCGCCGCCCGCCGCCGAAGACGGCGTCGAAGCGGTGCTGCTGGATGGCCTCGGTCAGCGGAACGGTCTGCAGCGGGTTACGGGTGCCGTCCGGGCGTTCGCGCAGCTTGCCCGCGTCGATGTACTCCTGCACCGATGCCACGTGAAGCCTGAGGTTGTGCTGTGACACCGTACGGTCGCGGTACTCGATGACCTCGGGGAAGTTGTGCCCGGTGTCCACGTGCAGCAGCGAGAAGGGGACCGCGGCCGGGGCGAACGCCTTCAGCGCGAGATGCAGCATGACGATGGAGTCCTTGCCGCCGGAGAAGAGAATCACCGGCCGCTCGAACTCGCCCGCCACCTCGCGGAAGATGTGCACCGCCTCGGACTCCAGCGCGTCCAGATGTGTCAGCGCGTACGGGCTGTCCGTGCTCTCGCCCACGACGTTGATGCTGGTCGTCATGCCAGACCCCTTTCAGTCAGCAGTGCGTGGAGCGCGGAGGCGGACTCCTGCACGGTCTGGGTGTGCGACTCGATCCGCAGTTCGGGCGACTCGGGCTCCTCGTAAGGGTCGTCGACGCCGGTCAGCCCGCTGATCTCGCCCGCGGCCTGCTTGGCGTAGAGCCCCTTCACATCGCGTACGGAGCACACCTCGACCGGCGTGGCCACATGCACCTCGACATAGGGCGTGCCCTCGGCGCCGTGGCGCTTGCGGACGGCCTCGCGGCTGTCCGCGTACGGGGCGATCACCGGGACCAGTACCTTGACGCCGTTCGATGCCAGCAACTCGGCGACGAAGCCGATCCGCTGGACGTTGGTGTGGCGGTCCTCGCGGCTGAAGCCGAGGCCCGCGGAGAGGAACTCGCGGATCTCGTCGCCGTCGAGCACCTCGACGCGGTGGCCCTCGTCACGCAGCCGGCCCGCCAGCTCGTACGCGATGGTCGTCTTGCCCGCGCTCGGCAGCCCGGTGAGCCAGATGGTGGCCCCAGTCACGTGCTTCTCCCCAGAGTTCCGGTCGTCCGTCATCAGCCGTGCAGCCCGCACTCGGTCTTGGCGCGGCCCGCCCAGCGGCCGGCCCGGGCGTCCTCGCCCTCCAGCACCCTGCGGGTGCAGGGCGCGCAGCCGACCGAGGCGTAACCGTCCATCAGCAGCGGGTTGGTGAGGACACCGTGCTCGGCCACGTACGCGTCCACGTCGTCCTGCGTCCAGCGGGCGATCGGCGAGATCTTGACCTTCTGCCGCTTCTCGTCCCAGCCGACGACCGGCGTGTTCGCCCGGGTGGGGGACTCGTCGCGGCGCAGTCCCGTCGCCCATGCGTCGTACGCGGTCAGGCCCTCCTCCAGCGGCTTGACCTTGCGCAGCGCGCAGCACAGGTCCGGATCGCGGTCGTGCAGCTTCGGGCCGTACTCGGCGTCCTGCTCCTCGACCGTCCGGCGGGGGGTGAGTGTGATGACGTTGACGTCCATCACGGCCTCGACCGCGTCCCGGGTCCCGATGGTCTCGGGGAAGTGGTAGCCGGTGTCGAGGAAGACCACGTCGACCCGGCGGCCGCCGGGGATCGCGCGCGAGGCGAGGTGCGCGACGACCGCGTCCTCCATGGAGGAGGTGACGCAGAAGCGCGGGCCGAAGGTCTCCGCCGCCCAGCGCAGGATGTCGAGGGCGGAGGCCTCTTCGAGGTCCCGCCCGGCCTGTTCGGCGAGTGACTTCAGCCGGTCCTCGGTCCGGTTCGTCTGAACCGCCGTCATATCCCGTTCCCTCCCGCGTCGTTGTGCCGAACCCCACGGGCGAGCAGCCCGAGGAACTTCAGCTGGAAGGCTCGATTGCAGGCCGCGCACTCCCAGGCGCCGTGGCCCTGCTCGTTCGGACGCAGGTCCTCGTCGCCGCAGTACGGGCAGTAGAACGGTGCCGCGCGCTCGCTCACGACCCCTCCTTTCGCTGCCATTCGCCCCCGTGGCCCTGCGGGCACGGGAGGTGCCCCCAGACGCTCATGACAGTGACTCCTCGCTTGCGCGGGCGGCCCAGGTGGCGAAGCGCTCGCCGTCCTCGCGCTCCGCCTGGAAGCGCTTGAGGACACGCTCGACGTAGTCCGGCAGCTCGGCGGAGGTGACCTTGAGGCCGCGGACCTTGCGGCCGAACCCGGCCTCCAGCCCGAGCGCGCCGCCCAGGTGCACCTGGAAGCCCTCGACCTGGTTGCCGTCGGCGTCGAGGACCAGCTGGCCCTTGAGACCGATGTCCGCGACCTGGATACGGGCGCAGGCGTTCGGGCAGCCGTTGATGTTGATCGTGATCGGCTGGTCGAACTCGGGGATGCGGCGCTCGAGTTCGTCGATCAGCGAGGCCCCGCGGGCCTTGGTCTCGACAATGGCGAGCTTGCAGAACTCGATACCGGTGCAGGCCATCGTGCCGCGCCGGAACGGGGACGGGTTGACCCGCAGGTCCAGCGCCTCCAGTCCGGCCACGAGCGACTCGACCTGCGACTCCTCGACATCGAGGACGAGCATCTTCTGCTCTGCGGTGGTACGGACCCGGTGCGAGCCGTGCGCCTCCGCCACTTCGGCGATCTTGGTGAGCGTGGTGCCGTCGACCCGGCCGACGCGCGGCGCGAAGCCGACGTAGAAGCGCCCGTCCTTCTGCCGGTGCACACCGACGTGGTCGCGCCACTGCTGCACGGGCTGCTCGGGCGCCGGGCCGTCGACGAGCTTCCGCTTCAGGTACTCGTCCTCGAGCACCTGGCGGAACTTCTCCGCGCCCCAGTCGGCGACCAGGAACTTCAGCCGCGCACGGGTGCGCAGCCGGCGGTAGCCGTAGTCGCGGAAGACCGAGATGACGCCCTCGTACACGTCAGGGACCTCGTCCAGCGGCACCCAGGCACCCAGCCGGACGCCGATCCTGGGGTTGGTGGACAGGCCGCCGCCGACCCAGAGGTCGAAGCCGGGGCCGTGCTCGGGGTGGGTCACCCCGACGAAGGCGACATCGTTGATCTCGTGCGCCACGTCGAGCAGCGGGGAACCGGAGACGGCCGACTTGAACTTGCGGGGGAGGTTGGAGAAGTCCTTGTTGCCGACGATGCGGCGGTGGATCTCGTCGATTGCGGGAGTGCCGTCGATGATCTCGTCCTCTGCGATGCCGGCGACGGGCGAGCCGAGGATGACACGGGGCGTGTCACCGCACGCCTCGGTCGTCGACAGGCCGACAGCCTCCAGGCGGTTCCAGATCTCGGGGACGTCCTCGATGCGGATCCAGTGGTACTGGACGTTCTGCCGGTCGGTGATGTCGGCGGTGCCGCGCGCGAACTCCTGGGAGACCTCCCCGATCACCCGCAGCTGGTCCGTCGTCAGCCGCCCGCCGTCGATCCGGACGCGCAGCATGAAGTACTCGTCGTCCAGCTCCTCCGGCTCGAGGATCGCGGTCTTCCCGCCGTCGATCCCGGGCTTTCGCTGGGTGTACAGACCCCACCAGCGCATCCGGCCGCGCAGGTCCGCGCCGTCGATCGAGTCGAAGCCGCGATGGGCGTAGATCGTCTCAATGCGTGTCCGCACGTTGAGACCGTCGTCGTCCTTCTTGGTCTGCTCGTTGGCGTTCAGCGGTGTCATGTGGCCAACGGCCCACTGGCCCTCGCCGCGGTGGCGTCCGGCCTTGCGGCGGGGCGTGGCGGTGGCAGGCTTTTCGGGGGTGGCGGCCATGGCGGTATGTCCTTCGGGACTGCAGGAGGGCGGCTCTGAGCTGCGCACTCGCATGCCGGACGGGCGGCGCGGCGCGGTGGTGCGCAGAAGATGGGGGTGCTCGTGAAGTGCGGCTGGGCTGTTCTGTCAGCTCGCCGGACAGATGGCGCTGGACATGCGGCCGAGGTCGACGTGCCGCCGACTCACCAAGGCAATTCCAGCTCGAGACATGACGGAAGCGTGTCACGGCGCTTTGGAGTCAGTCCACCGCTATCCAAAATGTGGACAACACTGTCCCGCTTCGCGAGACGCTGTGTCCTCGGTCACCCGGCGGGTGCCGGGCGGCCCGGATCCGGGCCGTGTCCGGGCAGGTCACGGACGGGGTCCGGGCGGCGTCCGGGTGGGTCCCGGACAGGTCCGGGGGCGGGTGGTCCGGTGGTGGGTCAGGCGCCGGCGGCGTTGGGTCAGACCCCACCGGGGAACGCTCACGTACATCCTCACTGTCAGGCGTGGGAGCCGGGCCAGGGACCGGGGATCTCCACCTCCGGCTCCTCATCGACCTTGGTGTCGAACAGTGTGAAGCCGCGTCGCAGATAGTTGTCCATGGCGTGCGGTCCGTCCTTGGAGCAGGTGTGCAGCCAGACCCGCTTCGTCGGCGTGCGGCCCGGCCGGCGCTCGGCCATGTCCCAGGCGCGGGCGGTGCCGTACGACAGCAGATGACCGCCGATCCGACGCCCCCGGAAGGCCGGGACGAGCCCGAAGTAGACGATCTCGACGGCGCCCTCGTCCTGCGCATCCAGCTCGATGTACCCGGCCGGCGTCCCCTTCTCGTACGCCACCCAGGTCTCCACGCCCGGCCGGCGCACGACCTCGTCCCACTGCGCGTACGTCAGACCGAGCCGGTCGGTCCAGCGGACGTCGCCGCCGACAGCCGTGTAGAGGAAGCGGCTGAACTCGGGCGACGGCACCTCGGCCCGTACGATCCGCACGTCGCCCGAGGGCTCTGCGGCCGGTCGCAGATCGGCGGGCGAGGTCTGCTCCAGGGACCAGGTGGTCACAGTGATGCTCATGGCCGCCAGGGAACCACGTCGGCGGCCCCGGTCCAAAAAGGCAGGTCCGTGGTGCCGGCCGGCGTCAGCCGCGACGCTCTGCACGACGGGCCGGCAGGCGGGGTGGCAGGTGGGCCGTGTCCCTGCCCGCCTCGCCCGGGCAGGTTCCGGTTCCGGAGAGCTTCGCGCCGGAGAGCCCCGCAGAGACGCGGCGCTCCGTGTACGCCACGTCCCGTCCCGTCAGGGCGCGTGCCGCACCTCCATGATCGCCGGGGCGGACGAGTGCGGCAGCAGGTCCGCCAGGTCGTCCGGCGGTACGACCTCCACCTCGACCTCTTCACTGAAGCGGTACGGACGGTGCGCCAGCACCCCCGCGAGATAGCGCCGCACACGTGACATTTCCGCGCGCACGGTCACCGTGCGCGTCGGATCGCCGAAGACGTCGGTCGCCAGCTCGGCCGCCGTACGCCCCTTCCGGTGCCTGGCCAGTACGTACAGCAGCTCGGCGTGGCGCGGGCTCAGCTCCTGGGTCCAGCTGCCGGCGGGCCCGGACACGGCGACCGTCCAGCGGCGGGGGCGGCTGACGTCGAGGACGACTCGGCTCGCCGTCTCCACCGGTCCGGGCTCGTCGGGGCGGATCAGCCAGCCGCCCGGCAGCGGCTCCACGGTGCACGTGCCCAGCGACGGCAGCCAGACCAGGCCCGCCCGGAAGGACTTGGGCAGCGGCAGCCGGTCCACGGGCGCCATACCCGTCACCGCCGCCGTCCAGCCGTGCAGATCCACGGCCAGCGCCCGGTCCGTGAGCCGGCACAGGATCGGCGCGGCCACCGAGCGCAGCCGCTCCACGGTCCGCAGATGCCGCTCCCGCATCTCCGCCTCGGCGAGCTGCGCCACCGAGTTGACGAGGGCCAGCGTCGCCGGGTGGAAGCTGGAGGCCGGGCCGCTGACGTCGACGATGCCGAGCAGCTGCCCGTCGCGCGGGTCGTGCACGGGGGCCGCGGCGCAGGTCCAGTTGTGCAGGGTCCGCACGAAATGCTCGGCCGAGTGGACCTGCACGGGCCGGCGCGCGGCCAGCGCGGTGCCGATGGCGTTCGTACCGGTGGTCTCCTCGCTCCAGGCGGCGCCCTCCTCCAGGCAGATGGCGTTGGCCTTGCGCATGACACTCGCGTTGCCTTCACGCCACAGCACCCGGCCCTGAGCGTCCGTCACCACCATGATCTGCAGGGACGCGTCGGCGATCTCGCCGAGTCCACCGCTCAGCGTGCGCATGACCTCGCCGATCACGGTCGCCCGCCGCCGTTGCTCCAGCTCGTCGGGTCCCAGCAGCACGCTGCTGGTGTTCCGGTCCGGGTCGAGCCCCAGCCGGAACATGCGCTGCCAGGACGCGTCGATGACCGGGCGGGGCGCGATGGGCGGGCGCCGGCCGGCCAGTGTCGCGGCGCGCACCTGATGGAGCAGGCGGTTCGCATGAGCGGCGTCCATGGTGGTGAGCCGAGTCATGTCGAGAGCTGTGTTCCTCATCGGTACCCCCCGCCGCGCGCGGCGCTGAATGTGCCGGTTGTGGTGTCCGCTTGGTCGTGGCTCCCATCGTGCCGTTTGCACAGGTCCCCGGAGGGACGGTTCGCATATGTTCTGCAACGGTCTGCAACCCTGGCAAACAACAGTCCCGTGCACGAAGGTGACATCAGCTGAGGGTGGTGCCGTGTCGGCGCAGCACCACCCTCAGCTCTTTCGTCATCCCACAAAATCGCCCCGTCACCCGCTCGGGGGTCACTCGGTCACTCCCGAGGCTGACGTGGCCGCCGCCCGCCCCTCGACGTGGCCGCCGCCCACCCCTCGACGCGGGCTCGATCACACCTCGACACGCGCCCGCTCCACCACCGCCGCCAGGTCGAGTCCGTGCGGCAGCGTCCCGAAGGCCGCCCCCCAGTCACCGCCCAGCCGCGAGGCACAGAACGCGTCCGCGACCTCGGGCGGCGCCCAGCGCACCAGCAGCGACCCCTGCAGCACCATCGCCATCCGCTCGACCAGCCGCCGCGCCCGTACCTCCGCGGTCTCCAGATCCGCCAGCTCGGTCAGCATCGCCTTGATCGCACCGTCCAGCCGGTGGTCCGCGCCCCGCGCCTGCCCGACCTCCTGCAGGAACGCGTCCAGGGCCCGCGGCTCCCTCTGCAGCGCGCGCAGCACGTCCAGGGCCTGTACGTTGCCCGAGCCCTCCCAGATCGAGTTGAGCGGCGACTCCCGCAGCAACCGGGGCATCCCGGACTCCTCGACATAGCCGTTGCCGCCCAGGCACTCCAGGGCCTCGGCAGTCACCGGCGTGCACCGCTTGGTGACCCAGTACTTGGCCGCGGGCACCGCGAGCCGCAGCAGCGCCCGGTCGGCCTCGCCGTCGGAGTCGTACGCCGCGGCGAGCCGCAGCGCCAGCGTCGTCGCAGCCTCCGACTCCAGCGCCAGATCGGCCAGTACGTTGCGCATCAGCGGCTTGTCGATGAGCAGACCGCCGAACGCGCTGCGGTGCGCCGCATGGTGGACGGCCTGGGCGACGGCCTGACGCATCAGCGCCGCGGAGCCGAGCACACAGTCGAGCCGGGTCGCCGCCACCATCTCGATGATGGTGCTCACCCCGCGCCCCTCCTCGCCGACCCGGCGCGCCCAGGTCCCGTCGAACTCGACCTCGCTCGACGCGTTCGACCTGTTGCCCAGCTTGTTCTTGAGCCGCTGGATCGCGAAGACGTTCCGCGTGCCGTCGTCCAGCACCCGCGGCACCAGGAAGCAGGTCAGTCCCCCGTGGCCTTCGGCACGGGAGGTACCCCCACCCGGAGCCTGCGCGAGCACCAGGAAGCCGTCGCTCATCGGCGCCGAGCAGAACCACTTGTGCCCGGTCAGCTCGTACTCGCCCGCCGCGGCCAGCGGCACCGCGCGGGTCGTGTTCGCCCGGACGTCGCTGCCGCCCTGCTTCTCCGTCATGCCCATCCCGAACAGGACACCGGCCTTCAGGGCCGGCGGCCGCAGCCCCTGCTCGTACACCTGCGAGGTGAGCCGGACCTCCCACTCGGCCGCGAGCGCAGGGTCCGCGCGCAGGGCCGGTACCGCCGCGTGCGTCATCGACACCGGGCAGCCGTGTCCGGCCTCCACCTGCGACCACACCAGGAACCCGGCTCCGCGCCGCACATGCCCGCCGGGCCGGCCCCAGGCGTTCGTCAGACCCGAGGTGACCGCCTTGCCCAGCAGCCGGTGCCAGGCCGGATGGAAGTCCACCTCGTCGATCCGGTTGCCGTACCGGTCGTGCGTGCGGAGCACCGGAGGATTCTCGTCGGCCTGCGTTCCCCACTGCTGGGCCTGGGCGGAGCCCGCGGTGCGGCCCAGCAACGACAGCTCCTGGCGGGCGCCGTCGAGTAGTTCGGCCGGAAGATGGCGGTCCACCGCCTCGGCCAGTGCGCGGTCCGCCGTGAAGACGTCGTACCCCACCAGGGGCGGAGCCTGGTTGGTCACTGTGTGGGTGCTGGTCGCCATGCCGATACGGTAAGGAGGTGCAGGCAGCAAATGAAACACCCGAGCGGCCCCCCACCGGCCGACTCCACCGGGTCCGGGTCCTCTACCGCAACGTCTCCAAGCGGAAGCTCGCCTGGCTGCTGCTGAAGGACACCGTCAATTCGTGCATCGAGTACCGGATCCTCGGACTCGCCGCGGAGGCGGCATTCTTCACCCTTCTGTCGCTGCCACCGCTGATGCTGGGCATGATCGGCCTCCTCGGCTACGTCGACAACTGGACCGACACCACCACCGTCGCCTCCATCCAGGAGAACATCCTCGGCGCGGCCGGAACCGTCCTGTCCGACCGCGGTGTCAACCAGGTCGCCAAGCCCCTGCTGGAGGACGTCACCCGGGGTGGGCGGCCCGACGTGATCTCCATCGGTTTCGCGATCGCCCTGTGGTCCGGATCGCGGGCCGTGAACGTCTTCATCGACACGATCACGGTGATGTACGGGCTCGACGGGCACCGCGGAATCGTCGCCACGCGGCTCCTGGCGTTCCTGCTCTACCTCATCGCGCTGGTGATCGGTGCGGTCGTGCTGCCGCTCGCCGTGGTCGGCCCGGACCGGGTCGTCGAGTTCGTTCCCTTCGGGACGGAGGTCGTCAGCGTCCTGTACTGGCCTGTGGTGATCCTGCTCTCCATCGCCTTCCTGACCACCCTGTACCACGTGTCCGTGCCGGTCCGCTCGCCGTGGGCCGAGGACATCCCGGGCGCCCTCGTCGCCCTCGCGATGTGGGTGCTCGGCAGCTTCCTGCTGCGGATCTACCTCACCAGCACCGTCGAGGGCCCCACGATCTACGGCTCGCTCGCCGCCCCGATCGCCGTGCTGCTGTGGATCGGCATCTCCGCCTTCGCGGTCCTGGTCGGCGCAGCGGTCAACGCCGCCATCGACCGCGTCTGGCCGTCCGTCGCCACGGCCGCGGCCCGCGCCGCCAACCAGCGGGTCCGCGCCGCCCACGCCGCGGAGCTGGTGGCCCGCGCCCGGGCCGCGGAAGGGGAGAGCGAGGACTACGAGGAAGGCGACATGCCGTCGGAGTTCCCCGAGCGCTGGTCGAAGTTCCTGCCCCCGGACGACGTGAGGTCCCGGCTGCAGAGCTCACGGGAGAATCGCGACAAGCGCTGACCGAGGCCCTAGCCTCGACAGCGTGTACGCGGAGAGGCCCTCGCGGCTCGACGGGGCCGTCGTCTGGAGCCGCAGCGATCTTGGCACCGGGCCGGTCATGCCCGTGCTGCCCGACGGATGCATGGACCTGCTGTGGACCGAGGGCCGACTGCTCGTCGCCGGGCCCGACACCCACGCACAGGGCCCGGACAACGGCCCGGCCGTCAGGTACGCGGGCGTCCGGTTCGCGCCCGGCGCCGCGCCCGCCTTCTTCGGGGTGCCGGCGCACGAGCTGCGCGACCTCCGTGTGGACCTGACGGACCTGTGGCCCGCGGCGCAGGTGCGCCGGCTGGCGGACCGCATCACGGACGCGCCCGACCCGACGACGGAGCTGGAGGCCGTGGCGCTGCGGCACGCCGCGGACAGACCGCCCCCCGACCCGCTGCTGCGGGCCGTCGCCGAAGGGCTGGACGCCGGGCGGTCCGTCGCGGCGACCGCCGACGCCGTCGGGCTGGGTGCGCGGCAGCTGCACCGCAGGTCACTGGACGCCTTCGGCTACGGGCCCAAGACACTGGCCAGGGTGCTGCGGCTGCAGCGGGCGCTGGCCCTCGTACGGGCCGGAGCGCCCTACGCGGAGGCCGCGCTCGGCGCCGGCTGCACCGACCAGACGCACCTCGCTCGGGAGATGCGGGAGCTGGCCGGGATCACGCTCGGCGCCTATGTCGCGTTGGCGAACAGCGAGACGCCGGAGCCGTCCGGGTCCAGCACGACCGCGTAGCGCTGCCCCCAGAAGGCGTCCCACGGCTTGAGGTGGCCGCGTTGGCCTGCCGCGACGAGCTCTTCGTACAACCTGTCCACCTCGGCGGGGCTGTCGCAGAGGAAGCAGAGACCGACACGGTCGCCGCCCTCTGGCCGGGTCCAGCCGGGGTCGAAGGACCGGATGGTCTCCTCGGTGTCGAACAGTACGCGCAGCCCGCTGGGCAGCGTCGCCTCGGCGTGCGGCGCCGAGTCGGCCTCGGCGGGGACGTCCAGGCCGAGGCGCCGGTAGAAGGCGAGAGAGGCGGCCATGTCGGCGACGACCAGGCCGACGGCATCGAGTCGTGGAGTCATGGCCCCACCGTAGGAGCCGCACCGGTGGCGGGTCTTGTACGAATCGGACGTGGTGCGGCGTGTGGCGTGCCTCGTGCGGTCCGCCCTGTACGGCGACGCCACACCCGCGTCCGACTCGCCGAGCCCGGCCGAATCGAATCCCCGGGAACTCCGTGCGTGGCCCCCGGGGACGTCGGTCGCGGAAGTCCCGGACCTCGCGGTCACAGACCGTGGCGGCGGGCGCCGACCACGCGCTCGCAGACCTCCCGTTCCATCTGCGGGGAGAAGACATCGCGGCGGGCGGCCACGGCGCGGCGGGTCTCCTCGGTGACGAGGTCGGCGTTGATCGCCGCGGCCGCGCGCACCCCCGCGGCGGCGGCGCCGACGATGGTGTCGTACAGGTTGGCGACATTGCCGGCGACCCACACCCCGGGGACCTCGGTCGCTCCGGTCGTCGCGTCGGCGGCGATGCGGCTGCCCACCACCTGCCCGAACATCTCCTGCTCCGTGGCCCGGAGGCCGAGGTCGCTCAGCACAACGGCGCGCGCGGTGAAGCGCGGGGCCACCACCAGCGCCTCGGTGGGGACCACCCGGCCGTCGGCCAACTGCACACCGGTCAGCCGCGCATCGGTCACGTCCAGGCCGGTCACCTCGCCGCTCACCACGGAGATGCCGCGGGCGGCCAGCTGTTCGTACGCCTCCTGGCCGGGTTCGGGACCGGTGTGCAGGAAGAGGGTGATGCGGTCGCTCCACTGCCGCCACAGCAGCGCCTGATGCACACTCGCGGGGCCGGTGGCCAGGATGCCGATGGTCCGGTCGCGGACCTCCCAGCCGTGGCAGTACGGGCAGTGCAGGACGTCCCGTCCCCACAGCCCGGCCACGCCGGGCACCTCGGGCAGCTCGTCGACCAGGCCTGTCGTCACCAGCAGGCGGCGGGCCAGGACCGTCCGTCCGTCGTCCCCTTCGACCCGGAAGCATCCTCCCTCGATGCGCTCGACCGAGACGACGCTGCCGGTCACGATCTCGCCGCCGTACCCGGTCACCTCCTCGCGGCCCGCGGCCAGGAGCGCAGTCGGCGGCGCCCCGTCGCGGGTCGGATAGTTGTGGGCGTGGGACGCCGGGGCGTTGCGCGGACTGCCCGCGTCGATCACCAGGACCGAGCGGCGCGCACGGGCCAGGGTCAGCGCCCCGCCGAGTCCGGCAGCCCCGCCACCGACGACCACGACGTCATAGGGTCGGAATGGCTGCGCCGATTGCACCGGTTGTACTGGTTGCACTGTCATGTGACGTACCTCCTTCACGGAGACAGTGCGCCCGCGCCCCGACGTCCGGCAAATGTCCTTGCCGAAATGGCAAACGCGGGTCAGAGCGCGCCGTACACGGCCTCGACCAGCGCCATCTTGCGCGGGTCGTCGGCGATGTGTGCCCCCATGCGGTTCATCACGTAGCCCATCGAGATCCCCGCCCCGCCCGCCTCCGGGTCCGCGAGTCCGCAGGAGCCGCCGTAGCCGTCGTGTCCGAAGGCGCGCGGATTCGGTCCGTACGAGTGGTTCGGGCCGCTCAGCCACAGACCGAGGGCCACCTCGGTGTCGTGCGCGAAACCCGCGCCGAGGACGAGGTCCCGGCACGCGCCCTGACCCTCCCGGACCCGCTCCGCGGCCTCGGGGGAGAGCACGCGGTGCTCGCCGAGCAGTCCGCCCGAGGCGAAGATCCCGTACAGCGCGGCGACCGCGCGGGCGGTGCCGTGCCCGTTGGCCGCCGGGATCTCGGCGGCCCGCCACTGCGGGGAGTTCGCATCGGCCACGCCCACGGCGGGGTTGACCAGCGCCGCCAGCGCCGCGGGCGCCAACTGGGCGAAGATCGCGGCCTGTTCGCTGTCGTCGGTGGCCGGGGGATGCACCAGCTCGGCGGCGCGCTCCGCCTCCTTCTCCGGGAGGCCGATCGTGAAGTCGATGCCGTACCGTCCGGTGACCTCCTGGTGCAGGAACTCGCCGGGAAGCAGACCCGTGACGCGTCGCACCACTTCGCCGACCAGGAAGCCGTACGTCATCGCGTGGTACCCGGACCGTGTGCCCGGCTCCCACCACGGCTCCGTCGCGGCCAGTCTGGACGTGGTCAGCTCCCAGTCGTACAGGTCGGCGAGGGAGTGGGGCTCCCGCAGCCCGGACAGGCCCGCACGGTGCGAGAGAAGATGCCGTACGGGAAGGGTCTCCTTGCCCGCGGCGGCGAACTCCGGCCAGTACGAGGCCACCGGGGCGTCGAGGTCGAGCAGACCGCGGTCGGCGAGGATGTGCGCGCACAGCGCGGTCGGGCCCTTGGTCGTCGACCACACATTGACCAGGGTGTCACGCTCCCAGGGTCGGGTCCGTGCCTCGTCCGCCCAGCCGCCCCACAGGTCGACGACGGTCTCGTCGCCCGCCATGACGGTGACGGCCGCGCCCAGTTCGCCGCGCTCGCGGAAGTTCTCCTCGAACGCGGCGCGCACCGCGGAGAACCGCTCGTCGCAGTGACCCTCGATCGGCGGAACAACTGGTCGGTCCATGGCTCCTCCGTGACTCCCGGCGATGCCCTAGAACGTACCGACTGGTCGGACCGGCGTGAAGGTCCGTGCATCCGTGCATCCGTGCATTGGTGCATCGCGCATCCACGGGCTGTGCACCTCCGTCCCGTGTGCCGCGGTTCCGTACGCCGCAGTGATGCTCCGCGGTCTCGTACGGCGCGGTTCCGCGCGTCGCGGGACCGTCCGTCGGGGCCGTTGTCAGTGCCATGGGGCAGGGTGGACGGTGCGCCGTCGTATTTCATGTGAGAGGAAGGCCGACCGATGAGTGTCACCGCCGTGATGACGTACCGCGAACGAGCCGCCGCCCAGGCGTACCTGCGTCTGCTCGGCGCCGTGCGCGCCGCCCTGGCCACGCCTCCCGGTGCGGCCCCGCCACCCCTCGTCCTCACGGCACCCATGGCGGAGGCCGACCAGGCCCTCGCGGCGGCGGGCTTCGCGGGCAACGAGGCCGAGCTCTTCGACCTGGTGACGGAGCTTCACAGCGCCGGCGTCACGCGTCGTGGCGCAGGGGCGTGAGCTGCTCGATGTCGTAGCGGGCCCGCAGTTCGGCGATCGCCGTGTGGTCGGGCGGGCCGCCGGCTGCGAGGATCCCGACGAGTTCCTCGAAGTAGCGTTCGTGGTCCGGCGGCGGGGACGCCTGGAAGAACATCCTGGCCGGTTCGCCGCTGCGGTTGGCGAAGGCGTGCGGACAGCCCGGGGGGACGACGAGGACCGTACCGGGGCCCGCCCGCACCGCGCGCCGGCCCGTGGGGGACTCCCAGTGCCGCCAGTCGTCGCCGCTGCGCACACGCGGCTCGAAGGCGAGGACGTCCAACTCGCCTTCGAGCACGTAGAACAGCTCCTCGCTGCGGGCGTGCACATGGGCGCCGACGTCGAAGCCCGGAGGCACCACGACCTCGAAGCTCGACGAGACCCGCGAGTGCTCGCCCGTGACCTTGAACGTCACCTCCTGGGCCGCCGTGCGCAGTGTCCGGCCGTGACCCTTCGGTACGACCAGACCCTCGGGCGACTCGGTGAAGGCGGCCCCGTCCGGGGCGTCGACGTGCGCGGTCACCAGATCACCGGAAGTCCCTCGGGACCGCGTATCAGCGCGCCCGGTCGCCAGCGGAGCTCCTCCTCCGGGACGGCGAGGCGCAGTTCGGGGAAGCGGTCCAGCACGGTGTGGACGAGCAGTTCGGTCTCGAGCCGGGCGAGCAGGCCGCCCACGCAGTAGTGCGGGCCGTAGCCGAACGCCACATGCGGGTTGGGGCTGCGCCCGAGCACGAGCTCGTCCGGGTCGGGGAAGACGTCCGGGTCGCGGTTCGCGGCCAGGTAGGAGACATGGACCGCCTCGCCCTCCTTGATCTCCTGACCCGAGACGGTCACGTCCTCCCTCGCGATCCGGGCGAGACCGACGGCGTTGCGGTGCGGGATCCAGCGCAGGAGTTCGTCGATGCCCGAGGCGCGCAGGGCCGGCTCGGCGCGCAGCCGGTCCTGCAGCTCCGGGCGGGTGAGGAGGATGTAGACCATGTTTCCGGTGTTGTTGGTGACCGCCTCGCCGCCGATCTGGATGAGCAGGGCGAGGCCCACGGCCTCCGCCTCCGTGACCCCGCCGTCGGCGACGGCCGTCGCGAGCAGCCCGATCACGTCGTCGCCGCCCGTGTCCCGCCGTTGCCGCAGCATTTCGGCGAAGTACGCGCACATCTCCGTCTTCGCCCGCTCGCTGCGCTCCACGCCCTGGGACGAGGAGAGGATCAGCGCGGTCCACTCGTGCATCCTCGGACGGTCGGGCACGGGGACGCCCATCAACTCGCAGACGACGGCCAGCGGGAACGGGGCGAGGATCCGCTCGGTGAAGTCGGCCGGCGGCCCGTCGCGCAGGACGCCGTCGACGAGCGCGTCGAGCATCTCCTGTGCCCGCCCGCGCAGTCGCTCGATGCCCCGGGTGGTGAACGCCCCCGCCACGGCCCGGCGGAGCCGGGTGTGGTTCGGCGGGTCCTCGAAGCCGACCGCCCCCTCCACCGGGATGAAGTGCGGGGCGAGCCGGGTGACATCGTGCTCCACGACCGCCTTGCGGCTGAAGCGCGGATCGTTGGTCACCAGCCGTACGTCGTCGTAGCGGGTCGCGAGCCACGCCCAGCCCTCCCCGTTGGGGAGCCTGACGCGGGACAGGGGATCGTCCCGCATCAGCTGGGCGAGCACGGGATCGAAGTCGACGCCGTCGAGGTCCTGGGCCGGCCAGTAGCGGACCGGCGGGCGGGGGGTGGCCGCCTTGGTCGTCGTCTCGTTCCGCATGGTCAGCTCCCCACCGCGAGCGCTTCGAAGGGCCGGCGTCCGTCGGGGACGGTCCAGCGGCCCAGTGACATCTCGGCGGTGATCCCCGGACCGAAACCGGCGAGGATGCCGCGCGCCGCGTTCTCCGTGCCGCCTTCTTCGAAAAGCCTGCGCAGGGCGTCCAGGACGACCGCGCTCGCGATGTTGCCGTACTCGGTGAGTGTGGCACGGCTGAAGCGGAAGGCCTCGGGGGGGACTCCGAGGAACTTGCTGAGGTCGTCCAGGATCCGCGGCCCGCCCGCGTGGATGATGTAGAAGTCCAGCGAGGTGGCGTCCCAGCCGTGGTCGGCGGCGAGTTCCTTGAGGGCCGGAGCAAGCGGTTCCATCGTGCCGGGCACACGCTTGTCCAGCTTGAAGTGGAAGCCGGTGGCGCGGACGTCGAAGGCTATCCAGTCCTCGGTGTGCGGGACGAGGTACGAGCCGTTGCGCTCCAGGCCGACGCCGAGGCCGCCCCGCCCACGTACGACCGCTGCCGCCACACCGTCCCCGAACAGGCCGTTGGAGAGGATGTTGCCGACGTTCACATCGGTCGGCTGGTAGCACAGGGAGCAGAACTCGCAGGCCACGATGAGGGCGTTCGCCTCGGGGTAGGCGGTGCAGAAGTCGTGTGCGCGGTTGATCGCGGAACCGCCGGCCGCGCAGCCGAGCTGGGCGATCGGCATCTGGCGGACGTCGGTGCGGAAGTCCATCGTGTTGATCAGCCACGCGGTGAGCGACGGCATCATGAAGCCCGTGCACGAGACGAAGATGATCACGTCTATTTCCACGGGACGGAGTTCGGCGTCGTCGAGGGCCCTGAGTACGACGGCGGGCACGCGGGCCTTGGCCTCGGCTTCGTAGACGGTGTTGCGCTCCTCGAAGCCGGGGTGCTTCAGCGTCTCCTCGATGGGACGGATCAAGTGCCGTTTCTCCACCCCGGTGTTCTGGATCAGGCGGAGTGCCAGGTCCAGTTCCGGGTGGTCCGCGTGAAGAGACCGCGCCAGATCAAGGGTCTGCTCCATGGTGATCACGTGCTCGGGCACGGACACCGCGGGTTTGCACAGAGTGGCCATGACGTGCCGCCTTCTCTCTCGCGTTCCCTCACACTCACTCGCGTTCCCTCAAAGGATCTGCGACGAGAGGCCGTTGCGCGCGCCGGGGAAGGCGCTTCCCCCTGCGCCGAACGGGTGATGCGAGGGGTTCACCGGGCCGATGGACCGCCGATCGGGAAGGAATGGGTTCCTGAAGGGGGCCGTAAGCGCTCACCAGGCACGATCCGTGACCGCGCGTGAGCACAATCCGGGAGATGAACCCCATGACGTCAGAACCCGATACGGAGGCCGTTCCCGGGCCCGACCACGGGACCTCTGCCGGGCCGAAGGCATCGACGGGTGTCGGGGTCTGCCCGGTGACCGGTGCCGGACCGCGGAAGGACGCCTCACGCGAGAGCGGCTCGTGCGATGGCAACTCGCGCGAGGGCGGCTCGTACGACATGTCACAGAGCACCGGCCCACGTCACGCGGCGCACGGCACAACACACGGCACATCGCAGATCACCACGCACGGCGCGTCACATGGCGGTTCATGCGATGGCCCGCCCGGCGACGGGACCGTCCACGACTGGACCCTCGAGGACTTCCGGGCCATGGACTTCGACCCCTTCCTGGTCTCGCTCCTCCGCGACGAACCGGTGGCCCGGATCCGCCTGCCGTACGGCGAGGGCAGCGCCTGGCTCGTGACGCGGTACGAGGATGTCAAGCGGATCGCGTCGGACCCCCGGCTCAGCCGCAAGGCCCTCGCGGAGCGCGAGGTGACGAGCGGTTCGCCGCACGCGATCGCCGCGAAGCACGCCGCCCTCAACTACGCGGACCCGCCGCACCACAACACACTGCGCCGGGTGGTCGCCCGCGCCTTCACCGGCAGGAGCATGCAGCGGCTGCGGCCCATGGCCCAGCGGACCGCGGACGCCCTGCTGGACGAGATGGAGCGGCAGGGGTCCCCCGCGGATCTCATGGAGCACCTGCACGGGCCCTTCCCGCTCTCCGTCGTCAGCGACGTGCTGGGACTGCCGGAGGACGAGCGCTCGGAGATGACCTCCTGGGCCAACGTGATCATGACACCGCGCCCGGCTCCCTCCCGCAGCGAGGAGGCCAAGAAGACGGTCCGTGACGTCGTCGTCGGCCTCATCGGCCGGCGGCGCGCCGAGCCCCGCGACGACCTGGCCGGAGTCCTGGCGGCCGCGATGCAGGCCGGCGAGATCCGTGAGGACGAGGCCGTCTCGCTTGCGACGGCGATCCTGGTGAGCGGCGCGCACGCCGTGCGCAACAACAGCGCAAACATGGTGTACGCACTTCTCACCCATCCGGAGCATCTCGCGCGGCTGCGCGCCGAGCCGGAGCTCCTGCCGCAGGCCGTCGACGAGCTGCTGCGCTGGATCCCGCACCGCAACGGCGTGGGCCTGCCGCGGATCGCCACCGAGGACCTGGTGGTCGGTGGTGTGCGGATCAGGGCGGGCGAGGCGGTCTACTGCTCGTATCTCGCGGCGAACCGGGATCCGGCTGTCTTCCGCGACCCGCACACGCTCGACTTCGACCGCGGAGCCGTCGCGCATCTGTCCTTCGGCTTCGGGCCGCACCACTGCGTCGGCCCGATGCTGGCCCGTATGGAGTCCGAGATCATGCTCGCGACGCTCCTGGACCGCTACCCGCGGCTCGCCCTCGCGATACCGCCCGAGCGGATCGAGTGGGAGCAGGGCGCGTTGATCCGCGGGCCCAAGTCCCTTCCCGTCAGCTGGTGATGGCCATGCAGTGCGATGTGCGGATTGTGCAGGGGGACCCCGACGAAACCGAGCTGGCGGCCCTGCTGGCGGTGATCACCATGGTCACCTCGCGTCGCGAGGCCGCCCTGGTCGCCGAGTACGAGCGCCGGGCACGCAGAGCTCACTGGGACCGGGCCTGGGGCGGTGGCTTCCAGCCCAGCGGGTCCTGGCGGCAGCGGGACAGGATGCTGACGGCGTTCGACCCCGGGTCCCGCTGAGGCCGTGACGAGCCGTCCGGCAACCGGGTCGGCACGAGCGGTCCGGTTCACGGGGCCGGGACGAGCGGTTCGGTTCACGGGGCCGGGACGAGCGGTTCGGTTCACGGGGTCGGGACGAGCGGTTCGGATCACGGGGTCGGCACGAGCGGTCCGGTTCACCGGGCCGGGACGAGGCGGCCGTCAGACGAGCAGCCGCAGCGAGGTGTCCGACACACCGAGCCGGACCGTCTGGCCCCAGGTCAGCTCCAGCGCGTCGGACTCGATCCCGTCGCCGAAGGCGACCAGCCGGTCCGACTCGACGGTGAGCCGGAGCCTCTGAGCACTCGTGAGCGTGCCCTCCACCAGAGAGGTTCCGGTGGCCGGCGAGGGCCATGCCTCGCGGACGTACCAGACGAGGCGCGGGTCGGCCGGTGCCGGCAGCGGCTGTGCGCCGCCGCGTTCCCGCCAGAGCGACCGCAGCCAGCCGGTCGCCCCGGTCCCGGTGCCCACCAGGACGCCCGACGAGGCCTGGGCCTCGGCCCGGTCGGCGGCCTCGGCGGAGCCGAAGTCCTGCCCGGACCGTCCCGCCGGGACCGGAGCGCCGGAACGGGCAGAACCGCCAGGACGAGCAGAGCGAGCAGGACCACCAAGACGGGCAGAACGAGCAGAGCGAGCGGAACCGCCGGGACCGGCAGGACCCTGGCCGTCCGAGAGGTCGAGGCCGAGCCGGTAGCGGGACGTCTGGTGGCCGGGCCGGCCGACGTAGATCTCGTTGAGCGCGACCAGGCGCTGGGTGTCGTCGGCGACCGCCTCCACCATGGTCAGCTCGTCCGCCGTGCCGCCGCCACGGGCGACAGCGGCCCGCAGCAGCCGCGCGGTGTCCGCGACCCGGTGCCGTACGAGAACACCCGGATTGCGGCCGGGTTCGGTGTCGATGCCCACGACGGGCTGGCCCGCGAGGTACTTCGCCGTGTTGGCGACCAGCCCGTCCTGCCCCACCACGACCACCACGTCCTCGGGCGCGAAGAGGAAGCGGTCGAGATCGGCGCGCTCGACCCGGGTCTGCCGCCATCGCAGCGGTACGGCCGCGGCGACCTCGCCGAGCGCCCGCCGCGTGCGGTGATGCCGCTCGGCGACCTCCCGGATGCTGCGGCCGCGCGAGGACAGGAAGAACTCGGCCTGCCCGTGCGTGCCGTGCCGGGCGAGCAGCTCCTCGTACTCGGTGGTGCGGTGCACGAGCACCGCGCGCGGAGCCAGGCTCCCTCCGTGACCCACGCCCCCTCCGGAGCTCACGCCCCCTCCGTCCCCGCACCGCCGAGCCTGGCGAGCAGCCCGGTGAGGACGTCGGGGGAGAGCGTGATGCTGTCCACGCGCGGCAGGTTCTCGGCGAGCCGGGTCAGGGCCAGGGCGTGGAGCGTGGCCGGGTCCGCCTCGGAGTGCACGCGCAGCCAGGCCGCCTGGGCGGCGGCCCGCGCCTCGCCGACCTCGCGCGAGGCCGTGGCCTCCGCCTGGGCGAGCCGCACCTTGCGCGCGGCTTCCGCCTCCGCGCGTACGGCGTCGGCTGCCGCGCTCTCCTCGGCCTCGCGCCGGGCGTTGGTGCCCTTCTGGTCGACCAGCTGCTCCTCCCTGCGGGCGAGTTCGATCCTGCTGGCCAGTTCGTTCTCGGCGATGGCGCGCTCGCGCTCGACGGCGACGGCCCGGCGCTCGTACGTGGCGCGGTCGGCCTCCTGCTGGATCTGCTCGCGCGCCGGGGTGCGCAGGGCGCGTTCGACCTCGGGCTCGGGCCGCAGCGCGACGACGCGGACGGCCACGACCTCGATGCCGGTGGCGGCGAGCCTCGGCTCTGCCGCGAGCCCGGCCGAGATCCGCTCGCGCACGGCCGCGACACCGTCGACGAGGGCCGACGCCAGGGCCGTACGGGCCAGGACGTCCAGCGCGTGCTGCTGGGCGGTCTCGGTGAGCAGCGTGGAGATCTGCTCCAGCGGGGAGCCGCGCCAGACGCCGGTGTCCGGGTGGATCGAGAAGTCCAGCCGGGCGGCGGCGGTGGCCGGATCGCTGATCCGGTACGTGACCGTGGACTGCACCGAGACGTCCTGGAAGTCGGAGGTCCTGGCGTGGAACGTCATGGCCAGTTCCCGGTCGTCGACCGGCACTTCGGAGAGCGCGGAGGTCAGCGCGCGGAACCAGAAGCTGAGGCCGGGCCCGTCGTGGACGAGCTCTCCGCGCTTGTGGTGGCGGACATGGGTGGTGGGTGCGGAGCGGAGATGACGCCATCCGAAGCGCCTGGTGATGTCGGCCATGGACAACCCCCTATTTTCGTCACGACGACGATATTGGCGGCAGCCGCTTATCGTCAAGGCGACGAAATGAGGATGTTCTCCGCGCTTGCGGCGCACGGCCGTCCGCCCCAGGCTGGCGGAATGGACACCATCACCGTGCGCAGGGTCTACGACGACCCGGGTCCGGACGACGGCACCCGCGTCCTCGTCGACCGGCTCTGGCCCAGGGGCGTGTCCAAGGAGCGGGCCGCCGTCGACGTATGGCTCAAGGAGGTCGCCCCCTCGGGCGAGTTGCGCACCTGGTACCACAAGGAGGCATCCCGCTACGAGGAGTTCGACGCCCGCTACCGGCGGGAGCTGGAGCAAGGCCCGGCCGCGGAGGCCCTCGACCGACTGCTCGCACTCGCCCGCGGCGGACGGATCGCGCTCGTCACCTCGGTGAAGAACATCGAGGCCAGCCATTTGCCGACCCTCGTCGACCTGGTGGAGCGCGGGCAGTCCGGGCGGTCGTGACGCCGGGGTGGCCCGGCGTCACGACCGCCCGGCCAGGCACCCGCCCGGCACCCGGGCCCGTCAGCCGTCCGCGAGCCCGTAGACGCGGTCCGCCGTCCCCGCGAGGACGAGGGCCTGCTCGTCCTCGGTCAGCTCCTCCGTGAGCGTGTGCGCGGTGTCCAGCACCTCGCCGTACGAGGACGCCAGCCGGCACACCGGCCAGTCGGATCCGTACATCGTCCGGCCGGGCCCGAAGGCGTCCAGGACCGTTCGCGCGTACGGCCGCAGATCGTCCGCCGTCCAGGCCCTCCAGTCCGCCTCCGTCACCATGCCGGACAGTTTGCAGACCGTGTTCGGCAGCGCCGCGAGCTCGCGCACCGAGGATTGCCAGGGCTGCAGTTCGCCGCTCGCGACCGGCGGCTTGCCCAGATGGTCCAGGACGAATGTGAGCCCGGGGTGCACGGCCGCCGCCCGGGTCGCGGCCTTCAGCTGGCGGGGCAGGATCACCAGGTCGTACACGAGTCCGGCGTCCGCGACCGCGGCCAGTCCGCGCCCTACGTCGTCGCGCAGCAGCCACTCCGGGTCGGGCTCGCCCTGCACCTGGTGGCGGATGCCCACGAGGCGGCCGCCGCCCGGGAGTTCGCGCAGCGCGGCGAGAGTGCCGGCCACATCGGGCGCGGTGAGGTCCGTCCAGCCGACGACGCCTGCGACGAGGCCGCTGCCCGGTCCACCGGCGAGGGCGAGGAACTCGGGGGTCTCCTCCGCGACCGTGACCGTCTGGACCAGCACGGTCGCCTGCACCCCCGCCGCCTCCGCCTCGGAACGCAGCTCCGGCAGCAGGAAGTCCCTGCGGATCGGCGCGAGTTCGGGGCCATTGATCCAGTCCTGGTCGCGTACCGACAGGTCCCAGAAGTGGTGGTGGGCGTCGACGACGCGCACGGCGGTCAGAGCTCCCAGGCGACGGGCAGCCCGGCGCCGGCGCCGTCGGCGGAATAGTCGTGCACCACGTCGAGCAGTTCCGCCATGCGCGCCTGCCAGGAGATGTTGACCGGCAGGCTCTCGAGCGCGGCGAGCAGTCGCGCGTAGTCGTCGCACTCGATGAGGTGGAAGAGCTCGGTGCCGCTGCGCCAGATCGTCCAGGAGCTCGCGCCCGCGGCGCGGATCGCCTCCCGCAGCTCCTCGGGCACCTCGCGGTGCGCGGCCTCGTACTCCTCGATGCGGTCGGCGCGGACCCGCGTGTGCAGGGCGACCCTCATGACCGCTTCACCAGTCCTTCCTCCTCCAGTTCGGCCCACAGTCCGTCGGGCACGGGCACGGCCAGCATCCTGGCCGCGTCCTCGACCTCGTCCGCCGAACGCGCCCCCACCAGCACACTCGCCACGGCCGGATGCCGGAAGGGGAAGCGCAGCGCCGCGGCCCGCAGCGGTACGCCGTGCCGCTCGGCCACGGCCTTGATGCGCAGCGCCCGTTCGAGCACATCCGGGTCGGCCGCGCGGTAGTCGTACGTCGCTCCCGGCTTCGGATCGGCCAGCAGGCCGGAGTTGAAGACCCCGCCGACGACGACACTCCGACCGCGCGCCGCGGCCAGGGGCAGCAGCTCGTCCGCGGCCCGCTGGTCGAGCAGCGTGAACCGGCCCGCGCACAGCACCACGTCGACATCCGTGTCACGGACGAAGCGGCCGAGCATCTCCGCCTGGTTCATGCCCGCGCCGATCGCCCGCACGGTCCCCTCCGCGCGCATCCGCTCCAGGGCGGGATACGCCTCGCGGAACGCCTGCTCGCCGTGGTCGTCCGGGTCGTGCAGATAGACGATGTCGATCCGGTCGAGTCCGAGCCGCTCCAGGCTCTCCTCGACACTGCGCAGCACCCCTTCGGCGCTGAAGTCCCAGCGCCTGCGGAACGCCGCGGGCACCGCGAACCCGTTGTCGAGATCGTCACCGTACGCACTCTCGCCGTGGGCGGCCTCGCCCACGTGCTCGCGCGGCTCCAGGATCCGCCCGGCCTTGGTGGACACCGTGTACGCATCCCGTGGCCGGCCTCGCAGGGACGCCCCGAGCCGGCGCTCGGACAGGCCGAGGCCGTAGTGCGGCGCGGTGTCGAAGTACCGCACACCCGCCGCCCAGGCGGCGTCGAGCGCGGCCGCCGCGGCCTCATCCGAAACGGCGCTGTACAGATTCCCGATCCCGGCCGCCCCGAAGCCCAGCCCGGTCACCGGACAGCCGCTCCGCCCAACTGTGGTGCTGCGCATCATGTCGTCCCCGCCCTTGATCCTCTGCGACGCAATGCCTATCAGATGTATGGGCGCCGACAACACCCTTCTGTCCGGATTTCCGGGCGGAATCAAGGAGATTGATCGGATGTCTTGGTCGGATCCGTCTCAACTCACCTGTGCACGGTGGTGCGTGACACGCTCGATGTCACGGCGCTCAGGACTCGGCGTTCTCCGGCGCAGAGGGGTACGGCGGCGCATCCTCGTCGGACTCGTTCTCCCCCCCGGAGGTGAGGTGGAAAAGACCGCCCTCGGGGTCGCGGAGCGTCGCCGCCCGCCCGAGCGGGGTGTCGTGCGGGGGCGCCACGACGGTGCCGCCCGCCCCGGCCGCCCGCGCGGCCGTGGCGTCCACATCGGACCGGCAGAAGTGCACATGCCACCGCGGCCGGATGACCGGGTCCGTGGACTCCGTGACGCCGCCGCCGTACATCCCGGCCACCGTGCGCCCGTCGACCCGCAGCAGCACCCGGTCGTGCTCGTACCGCACGTCGATGCGCTTCGGCGCCTGCGAGTCCCATTCGAACACTCCGCCGTAGAACAGGGCCGAGGCGAACGGGTCCCTGGTGTGGAGCTCCAGCCATGCCGCGGCGTTCGTCCCGCGTCCGGCGTGCCAGCCGACGTCGACGGGCCCCTCCCAGATGCAGAACAGCGCGTCCACCGGGTCGGCGGCCCACGCCATCCGCCCGCTGCCGAACGCGAGCGGGCCCACGGCGACCGTGCCGCCCCGTTCCCTGATGCGCGACGCCACGGCGTCCGCGCTGTCCACCGCGAAATAGGCCGTCCAGGTGACCGGCAGTTTCACCCCCATGGTCTGCGTGGACTCCACCAGACCGGCGACCGGAATCCCGTCCGCGTGCGCGACGACGTGCGAGCCCTGCCCTTGGGCGCCGGGCTCGAACTCCCAGCCGAAGACGGCGCCGTAGAAGTCCTGCGCGGCCTTCACGTCCTGTGCCGTCAGGCTCACCCAGCAGGGCGTGCCCTGCACCCCACGCGCTGTGGCTGCCAAGGCCGCTCACCTCATCCATGTCATCCCCGCGCAGGAATCACTCCCTCCACACCCTTCAACAGAATCAGGAGGGTCGCCACCGCAGACGGCGGTGCGGCCGGGGCGGGCGGGGAACTGCCTGGGACGGCGGGGAACAGCCCGGGACAGCCGGGTACGGACGCCCTCAGGCGGCGACGTCAGGCGCGTACGGGGAAAGGGGCTGCCCGGCTGCGTAGTGCACGTATTCGTACTCCAGCCGGAAACCGGCGGACCAGGCCAGCAGTCGGCTCGGGCGGTTGTCCCGCGAGCACGTCCAGCTCGGGCAGTGGCCCCGGGAGGCGATGTCCTCGCAGAGCGCCGTGACGCAGGCGAGCCCCAGATGCCGGCGGCGGTTTCCCGGCACGGTGGCGCAGGCGATGTCCTCGTACGCGCTGCCGAGGAAGTACGTGCAGGCCACGGCAAGGATCTCGGACCTGTGGAAGGCCGCCCAGCCCACGCCGGAGGAGGCGAGCCCCGCGGGGCCGCCCCAGCTGGCGTGGATCCACGCCAGACCCGGCTCGATCGCGGCGAGCGCCGGGGCGTCGCCCGGGGCCAGCCGACGCACGGTCACACCGCGCGGCGGGCGGGGCGCGGCGGCGGGTGCCCGGTGCAGGTACACCATGCGCTCCCACGGATGGATCCGTCCGAAGGCGGCGCCGAGGACCGGAAGGAAGGAGGCGGGCGCGACGATGCGGTGGCCTGCGAGCGGTACGACGGTCTCCGGGGACAGTGCGCCGGGGTTGCCGCTGAGCACGGCCTGGTCCGCGCAGCTGACGGCGACGGCCTGGGGCTCCACGGCGCGGTCCGCCCACCACCGGCCGATGCCGGTGACGCGTACGTGCTCGGGCAGCGCGGCGGGTCCCGGGGCTCCGGCGGGGAAGCGGCCGCCGAGGTCGGGGAGTTGGTGCTGCGCGAGAGTGATCACGGGGTCGGGTCTCCTCGTGGGCGAGCGGATACGGACACGGGGGAGTGGGGCGGGAACGGATGCGGGGGCGGACCGGACGGGGCCGCCCCCGCGGGGTTCAGCGCTGGCCCGCCTTGCGGCCGTGGTTCGCCTTCTTCTTGCGGCGGGCCCTCTTCTTGCGTGCGCGTTTGGACATGGAGGTGGGGTTTCCCTTCAGGCGTTCTGGTGGACGAGGACGTCCGCGAGCTTGGTGAGGCGCTTGACCGTGCGCTCCTCGGTGGAGCCGGGCGCAGGCTCGACGCGTTGGTCGCGGTCGTAGTAGGCGCCGTTGACGATCTCGACCGACGGGTCGCACAGCCGCACGATGTGGGCGGCGCCCTCGGCGGGCGTGGCGCCCTGGTGGGCGTAGAGCGGGAGCAGCCCGGTCTCGCAGATGCCCGGGTGGATCGAGACGGCCGTCACGCGCGGGTCGGCGGCGAAGACGGTCAGCGCCAGCTGCGACTGGGCATATGCGGCCAGCCGGGAGTAGCGGCGCGCCCGGTTGGGGTCGCTCCACTGGATGGACGCGGTGCGGTGGAGCGAGGAGGACACGTTGACGACGCGGCCGCCCGGCTCGCTGGTGAGCGCCTGCTCCAGGAGGCTGGTGAGGAGGTAGTGCGCCAGGAAGTTGACCTGGAACGCCAGCTCGTTGCCGTCGGCCGTGATCGTGTGGTGCTCGGGGGCGGCGACGGCCGCGTTGTTGACGAGGACGTCCAGGTGCGGGTGCTCGGCGGCGACGCGGGCGGCCATCGTCTCGACCTCTTCGAGATGGGAGAAGTCCGCGGAGAACGCGCACAGGCGCGCCATGTCGATCCCGGCGGTGGCGACGAGCGCGTCGACGGCGGCCCCCGCCTCCTCGGCGGTGCGGCCGTGGACGAGAACGGTGGCGCCACGCTCGGCGAGGAGCCGCGCGGTCTCGAAGCCGATGCCGGAGGTGGCTCCGGTCACCAGGACAGTACGGGACAAAACGTTGAATTCAGGCATGGATCTTCCATGGGTACGTGATGCTCTACGGGCATGAAAAAGGGGCGCCGGACAGAGTCACGGCGCCCCTGGGGCTACGGAATGCGCGTCAGCGTGTCCCCCCGCGCCCATGAGGGCGCAGGAGGGAGGAGGCGAGCGATTCCGGGCAGCGGGGCGCACGACGGGGCGCCGTATTCGGCGGCCGGTCGAGCAGAAGCCACTCGCTGTTCACGCTTTCCATCGAACCCTGTCGGAGTGTGCGGGGACAAGCGCAACCGCAGGCCCCTGACGTTCCCCTGACGGTGGAACGGCTCAGCCGCCCAGCCCGGGAATCGTCGAGACCACGAGGTCGATCAGCTTGATGCCGACGAAGGGCAGGACCAGGCCGCCGAGTCCGTACACCGCGAGGTTGCGCCGCAGCAGGTCGTGCGCGGAGGCCGGCGTGTAGCGCACACCGCGCAGCGCCAGCGGGATCAGCGCCACGATGATCAGGGCGTTGAAGATGATGGCGGAGGCGATCGCCGAGGTCGGGCTGTGCAGTCCCATGACGTTGAGCGCCTCCAGGCCCGGGTAGGCGCCCGCGAACATCGCGGGGATGATCGCGAAGTACTTCGCCACATCGTTCGTGATGGAGAAGGTCGTCAGTGCGCCGCGCGTGATGAGGAGCTGCTTGCCGATCTCGACAATCTCGATGAGCTTGGTCGGGTTGGAGTCGAGGTCCACCATGTTCCCGGCCTCCTTGGCGGCCGAGGTACCGGTGTTCATCGCCACACCGACGTCCGCCTGGGCCAGCGCCGGGGCGTCGTTGGTGCCGTCACCCGTCATCGCGACGAGCTTGCCGCCGGCCTGCTCCCGCTTGATGAGCGCCATCTTGTCCTCGGGAGTGGCCTCCGCGAGGAAGTCGTCGACGCCCGCCTCTTCGGCGATCGCCTTGGCGGTCAGCCGGTTGTCACCCGTGATCATCACCGTACGGATGCCCATGCGGCGCAGCTCGTCGAAGCGTTCGCGGATCCCCTCCTTGACGACGTCCTTGAGGTGGATGATGCCGAGGACGCGCGGCCCGTCCCAGTCGTGGACGGCCACCACCAGCGGCGTACCGCCCCCGGTGGAGATCGCGTCGGACCATTCGCGGGCCTCGCCGGGCACACGCCCGCCGCGCATCTCCACCCAGGCGATCGCCTGTGCGGCCGCGCCCTTGCGGATGTGGCAGGCGGCGCCGTTGTCCCAGTGCAGATCGATGCCGCTCATCCGGGTCTGGGCACTGAACTCCGCGAACCGGGCGTGTGCGAGCTCCCCTTCGGCGGGGGCGCGCAGCCCGTACTTCTTCTTGGCCAGGACCACCACCGAGCGGCCCTCCGGAGTCTCGTCGGCGAGCGACGACAACTGGGCGGCGTCCGCGAGGACGAGCTCGTCGACACCGGGCAGCGGGACGAAGGAGACCGCCTCGCGGTTGCCGAGGGTGATGGTGCCCGTCTTGTCCAGGAGCAGGGTGTTGACGTCACCGGCGGCCTCGACCGCCCGGCCCGACATGGCGAGCACGTTGCGCTGGACGAGCCGGTCCATGCCCGCGATGCCGATCGCCGAGAGCAGGGCGCCGATCGTGGTCGGGATCAGCGTGACCAGGAGGGCGACCAGCACGGTGGTGGACTGGGCGGCGTTCGCGAAACCGGCCATCGGCTGGAGCGTGACGACCACCAGCACGAAGATGACGGTCAGCGAGGCGAGCAGGATGTTGAGCGCGATCTCGTTCGGCGTCTTCTGCCGGGACGCGCCCTCGACGAGGGCGATCATCCGGTCCAGGAACGAGTGCCCGGGCCGCGACGTGACGCGGACGACGATCCGGTCGGACAGCACCGTGGTGCCGCCCGTCACCCCGGACCTGTCGCCGCCCGACTCGCGGATCACCGGCGCCGATTCACCGGTGACGGCGGACTCGTCGACGGCCGCGACACCGGCGACGACATCGCCGTCGGCGGGGATCAGCTCGCCCGCCTCGACGAGGACGAAGTCGAAGAGCTTGAGATCGGTCGCGGCGACGGCCTCCGTGTCCGCCAGATCCAGATCGGTGCCGTAGCGCCAGTGGCGCAGCCGCAGCGCGACCGTGTCCGTACGCGCCCGGCGCAGCGACTCGGCCTGTGCCTTGCCGCGGCCCTCGGCGACCGCCTCCGCCAGATTCGCGAAGATCACCGTCAGCCAGAGCCAGACGCTGATCACCCAGGTGAAGACGGACGGGTGGACCAGCGCGGAGAACGTGGTGAGCACCGATCCGACCGCGACGACGAACAGCACCGGGTTCTTCACCAGTGCCCGCGGATGGAGCTTGCGCAGCGCGTCGGGGAACGATTTCAGCAGCTGTACGGGATCGAAGAGCCCGCTCTGGCCCGCACGCCTGCGGCTCGGGCGGTGACCGGACGCAGGGCCGGCCGGATCGGGAGACCTCGGGATCGTGGGCGCCTGTTGGGGCGCGGCGGGATGCATCGCGGAGACCTTCTGGTGGGTTCGGCTGAGCCGAGGGGACGGGGGGTGGCCGCCGGGCCCTGTCGTCGCCTGGGCCCCGGCGACGACAGGGCGGTTCACGGGCGCGCAGCAGCAGGCCGACGAGGCGCCGCCGCGGCTCGTCCGCCGGAGACCGGGCGAATGTCCCGATGGTTCGGGACACCCCCTGGCCGAAGGTTCGGCCGGAGCTCTGTCATGCCACTGACGTCCACGGTCTCCGGCGGCCGCAGTGGAATCTAATGCCCCGCAGGGGCTCAAAGGGCCTGATGCGGGGCGAACTTGTGCGCCCTTAACGGCACCCTGTCATTCCTCGTCAAGGACGCGTCAAGTCGTGCCGAAGGCGCATCAGGGACGCGTCAGCGCTTGCGGGGGTGACCGAAAGCAGCCGCAGACTGAGCGCCAAGGGGGAGCGGACGACCGTCCGTGGCGTGACGTGGAGGGCGAGTGACCATCACCGCTGGAGGTACGCGCAGTCCGGAAGCGGGGGCCAGGACTGGTGTCGTGCAGGAGCCACAGCCGGTCGTCCTGGAAGAGGTCCGTCCCGGCCCGCGGTCACGAGAGGGTCCGCGACCGGGGCGGCCCTCGGTCCCCGTCGTCACGCGGGCCCGAGCCCTCGCGGACACGTTACGCCGACGCTATTGGGCCACCCTGCCCGCCCGGTTGCGCCTGCTGCGCGCCGTGACCCTCCTCATGGCCGTCGCCTGCGGTGTGCTGCTCCTCGTCACCGGGCTCGCCGCCTCGCGGACCTGGGACCCGGTCGCCGGCCGGCACGCTCCGCAGACCGTGAGCGCCGCCGATCTCAACCTCGCACTCAACGACATGGACGCCCAGGCCGCCAACATCCTGCTCGCAGGCGGCGACGCGGGTGAGGGCCGGCTGACCGTCCCGTACGAAAAGGCCACCACCCTCTACACCGAGGCGCGGGGCACCATCAGCCACGAACTGCGCACGCTCGCCGTCGCCGCCGAGGGCGATCCGAAGGCGCAGCGCACCGTGGAGACGCTCACCGCCGACTTCGCCCGCTACCAGGAGCTGCTGGGCCGGGCACTCGAGAACGCGAGCCGGTCCGGTGGCGCGGCGGACGCCCTCATCGACTACCGGGCCGCCACCGATCTGCTCTCCGACCGGCTTCTGCCCGAGGCGCGCCGGCTCGTCGAGGCCAACAATGCGGCGTTCGAAGCGACTTACGCCTCCGAGCGCTCCGACCTCGCCGACCGGACGGCCGTGCTGCTCGGGCTGGGCCTTGCGCTGCTCGCGGTCCTCGTACTGCTCCAGTGGTACGTGGGGCGGCGCTTCCACCGCGTCCTCAACCCGGCCCTGCTGGCCGCCACCGTCTGCGCGCTCACCGCCCTCGTCCTCGGTCTCCAATTCGTCACCGCATCCGGCGAGCAGCTGCGGGTCGCCCGACGCGACGCCTTCGACTCCGTCGTCGCCCTGTCCCGCGCCCGCGCGATCGCCTACGACGCGAACGCCGACGAGAGCCGCTATCTGCTCGATCCCGCCCGCCGTGACTCCTACGAGCAGAGTTTCCTCGCCAAGTCGCAGCAGCTCTACGGCATCGAGGGTGCGGAGCTCGCCACGTACGACAGGAAACTCGACGAGACCTGGGCGCGCTACCGGGCCGACCACGAGGACCGGGTCTTCACGGGCGAGTTCCGCCGAGAGCTGGACAACATCACCTTCGCCGGGGAGCGGGAGGCCGCGGAGGAGACGGTCGAACGGTACGCCGTCTATCAGCGAGACGACCGCACGATCAGGTCCCTGGTGGTTCAGGGCAAGGTTCGGGAGGCCGTCGAGTTCTGCATCAGCTGGGAGCCGGGGATGTCGAACGCGCACTTCGGCGAGTGGATGGCGGCGCTCGACCGGGTGACCGGGATCAACCGGGGGGCGTTCGCGAACGCGGTCCGGGACGGCAGGAGCGCGGTGGCCTGGCTGCTGCCGGCGGCCGGCGCGGCCCTGCTCGCCGCGGCAGCACTGACGGCACTGGGCCTGCGCCCGCGGCTCGCCGAGTTCCGCTGAGAGCGCGCCTGTGGTGCGCTCCGCCGTGTGAGGGGCGAGCCGGGTGCCGTCCCGGTCGGCCCGGGTGCCCGGCCTTGAGCGCCGGACGGGCTTGATCCTGCCCTGCACCGTGCGGTGGCGGCAGCGCCGGCCGCCGCCCCAGCGCAGTGACCGCCACCGGATCCGTGCTGGCCGGCACCGCGCCGAGCACGAACGCCATCTGCCACGACAGCGGGGTGAGGCTGGACGCCACCGCGCCGACCGCGGCCGCGGTCGCCAGTACCAGCCCGACCGCCGGCACACCGACCGGCTTCCACACCGCCCGCAGCTCCCGCCACGACAGCTCCTCGGCGCTCGCGTACAGCAGCGGCGGAAGCACCACGAGGCCGATGGCCTCGGGGCTCATCCGGACCTCGGGGACACCCGGTATCAGGGCGACGGCCAGACCGGTGACGACGAGCAGCGAGGGTGCGGGGATACGCCAGCGGCGGGCACCGGTCGCCACGGCGGTCGCGAGCACGACAAGGACCAGGACCGTTCCGACGCTGCGCATGCCGCGCGCAGGGATTCGGACAGGGGCCATGCGGTCCCCCACCGCCGACCAGACTTCCCGGCACGCCGGACTCACCTCATCCGTATGGGAGTCGTCAAGACAGCGTCAGCATTGACGCGGTCGGCGCCAGAGAGCCGTCAAGGTGACTGTGCGCCGCGGTCGGGGAGCGATTCTCTGTACCACGATCCGATACTCCAAGAAACATGCGGACACGAGGAGTTGGTCGCTCATGGGCGTGGAGAACGTCGTCGGACTCATCGTTGCCGTCTGCCTTGTCGGCTACCTGGTAGCCGCCCTGATCCGCCCGGAGAAGTTCTGAAGCTCGACGAACCGCCGGGCACCGCGCCCGCAGCAACGCCCGGCACGGTGCACGCGACCCCTCCGAAGACGCCCCGCCCGGGAAGCCTCAAGGTCTTCCTCGGTGCAGCCCCCGGCGTCGGCAAGACGTACCGGATGCTCGACGAGGGCCGGCGCAGGGCCGCGCGCGGCACCGACGTGGTCGTCGGCTACGCCGAGTGCCACGCCCGCGCTCACACCGAGGCCATGCTCGACGGCCTGGAGGTCCTGGACCGGGCCCGATGCGAGTACCGGGGCGGCACCTACCCCGAGCTCGACCTGGACGCCGTGCTCCGGCGCCACCCCGAGGTCGTGCTGATCGACGAACTCGCCCACTCCAACGTCCCCGGCTGCCGCAACGCCAAGCGCTGGCAGGACGTCGAGGAGCTGCTGGCCGCCGGCATCGACGTCGTCGCCACCGTCAACGTCCAGCACCTCGAGTCGCTCAACGACGTCGTCGAGAAGATCACCAGGGTTCCGCAGCACGAGACGGTCCCCGACGACTTCGTACGCCGCGCACACCAGATCGAGCTCGTGGACATGCCCCCCGAGGCGCTGCGCCGCAGGATGGCCCACGGCAACATCTACCCGCCCGAGAAGAACGACGCCGCGCTCGCCAACTACTTCCGGGCGGGCAATCTCACCGCGCTGCGCGAACTCGCGCTGATGTGGGTGGCCGACCGGGTCGACGAGGCGCTCCAGAAGTACCGCTCGGAGCACGGCATCGGCCGTGTGTGGGAGACCCGCGAGCGGGTCGTCGTCGCGCTGACCGGCGGGCCGGAGGGCGACACGCTGATCCGCCGGGCCGCCCGGATCGCCGCACGCTCGGCCCGGGGCGGCGCGCTGCTCGCCGTCCACGTCGCCCGCAGCGACGGACTGGCCGGAGGCTCCTCGCACTCCGCGCTCGCCCGGCAGCGGCGCCTCGTCGAGAGTCTCGGCGGGAGCTACCACTCGGTCGTGGGGGACGACGTGTCCACCGCGCTGGTGGAGTTCGCGCGTGCCGAGAACGCGACCCAGCTCGTCCTCGGCACCAGCAGGCGCCGTCGCCTCGAACGCTTCCTCACGGGACGCGGCATCGGCGAGACGACCGTCGCCCTCTCCGCCGGCATCGACGTCCACATGGTCACGCACGAGCGGGCCGGACAGGGCAGGCTCCTGCCCTCCCGGCGGCGTACGCTGCCCACCTCGCGGCTCGTCGCAGGTCCCGTGGCGGGCCTGGTCCTGCCCGTCCTCCTCACCCTCGTGCTCCACCAGTTCCGCGGCAGCCTCAATCTCACCAGCGAGACGCTGCTGTACCTGATGACCGTGGTCGGCGTTGCCTGCATCGGCGGGGTCGTCTCCGCCCTGATCGCCGCACTGACCGCATCGCTGCTGCTCAACTACTGGTTCATACCGCCGATCGGCGAGTTCTCGTTCAGCGATCCGGACAACATGCTCGCGCTCGCCGTGTTCGCGGTCGTCGCAGGCACGGTGGCCGGGATCGTCGACCGGTCCCTGCGACTGTCGCGGCGCGCGGCCCGGGCCACCGCCGAGGCGGAGACCCTGTCCTCGCTCGCCGGGTCCATCGTCCGCGGCGACCAGGCCATCCCCGCGCTGCTGACCCGCACCCAGGAGACCTTCGGGATGGACTCCGCCGAGCTCGTCGAGCAGCAGGTCGACGACCCCGCGGCGACCCAGGTCCCTGTCGGCCCCGGCCTCCACCTCCTGCTGCGCGGCCGCGCCCTGCCGTCGTCCGAGCGCAGGGTGCTCGCCGCCTTCGCCGCTCACGTCGCCGCGGCCGTCGAACGGGCCAGGCTCGCCGAGGCCGCGGCCGAGGTCGAACCGGTCAGGGCCGCCGACCGCATGCGCACCGCGCTGCTCGCGGCGGTGAGCCACGACCTGCGCACCCCGCTCGCCGCGGGTTGGGCCGCCGTCGGCTCGCTGCGCAGCCCGGACGTGCGGTTCTCGGAGGAGGAGCAGGACGAACTGCTGGCCACCGCCGACGAGTCCATGGCCCGGCTCAGCCGTCTGATCGACAACCTTCTGGACATGAGCAGGCTCCAGGCCGGTGCGCTCAGCCTCGACCTGCGCGCGACCGCCCTGGAGGAGGTGCTGCCCGCGGCCCTGGACTCGCTGCCTCCGGAGGCGGCGCCGCCTGTGGTGCAGGACCTGGAGGAGATCCCGCCCGTGCTCGCCGATCCGCCGCTGCTCGAGCGGGTGATCGCCAACCTCGTGACCAACGCCGCCCGCTACGCCCCGCCCGACCGTCCGGTGCTGATCACCGCGAGCGCCCTCGCCGGCCAGGTCGAACTGCGCGTCGTCGACCGCGGCCCCGGACTCCCGCCCACCGACCGGGAGCGGATCTTCGAACCGTTCCAGCGGCTGGGGGACACCGACAACACCACCGGCATCGGCCTCGGCCTGGCCCTCGCCCGCGGCCTGGCCGAGGCGATGAACGGCACGCTCACGCCGGAGGACACTCCGGGAGGCGGCCTGACGATGGTCCTGGCCCTGCCTTTCGCCGACACCGTCACCATCACCGAAGGCGCCGGCCAAGCCGGTGATGCCCGTGCGCCGGGCGTCCATACGGAACCTTGACGGCGAACTCGCGTACGAGACGGAACCCGTCGGCCCGCGGGCGTTCCGGAAGAACGAATGGCGCGTCCTCGCCGTCGGCTCCCCCGGATCACGCCTTGCGTCCTCCTCGTCGACCGACACTCTCGCCCGGTTCCGGCTCGGCCCGCCGGGCTTCGACCGGCACCCGCCGCACGGGAGAGTGGTGCGCGCCGGTGACCAGGTGGTGCTCGCGACCACGAGGCGCGGACCCTGATGACCGGTGTCCAGCCGCATTCGTCGGGCCGCAGAGCCCTGTGACGCCCCGGGCACGGCGCAGGCGCATACGGAACGCGTCAAGAAGCACCTCCGGCCCGTATGGAATGTGTCAAGGGCGTCCGTGTCGTGACAGAAGAGCGGTTTCCTCTTGGGGGCCCGTTCGCCGGTCCGTGTGACAGCAGGTCGGGAGCGCGGGCAGCGCAGCGACGTCCCGATGACCCCGACCGAACGCCATCTGCTGGAGACACATGGGACGCGGCAAACTGCGGATCTACCTGGGCGCGGCACCGGGCGTCGGCAAGACGTACTCGATGCTTTCCGAGGGCCACCGCAGGGTTGAACGAGGCACCGACTGTGTCGTGGCGTTCGTGGAGCACCACGACCGGCCGCGGACCGAGGTCATGCTGCACGGCCTGGAGCAGATCCCGCGCCGGACGCTGGAGTACCGCGGCACCACTTTCACGGAGATGGACGTCGACGCGGTGCTTCGGCGCCGTCCCGCCGTCGCCCTGGTGGACGAGTTGCCGCACACGAACGTGCCGGGTTCGCGCAACGCCAAGCGCTGGCAGGACGTCGAGGAGCTCCTCGCGGCCGGCATCGACGTCGTCTCGACCGTCAACATCCAGCACCTGGAGTCGCTCGGCGATGTCGTCGAGTCGATAACGGGCGTGCGGCAGCGGGAGACCGTCCCCGACGAAGTCGTGCGCCGTGCCGACCAGATCGAGCTGGTCGACATGTCCCCGCAGGCGCTGCGCCGCCGCATGGCGCACGGCAACATCTACAAGCCGGACAAGGTCGATGCGGCCCTGTCCAACTACTTCCGGCCCGGGAACCTCACCGCTCTGCGCGAGCTGGCCCTGCTCTGGGTCGCCGACCGCGTCGACGAGTATCTGCAGGAGTACCGGACCGAACACCGGGTCTCCAGGATCTGGGGCTCTCGCGAGCGCATCGTCGTCGGACTCACCGGCGGCCCCGAGGGGCGCACTCTCCTGCGCCGTGCCGCCCGGCTCGCGGAGAAGGGCGCCGGTGGCGAGGTGCTCGCCGTCTACATCGCCCGCAGCGACGGCCTGACGTCCGCCTCCCCGAAGGAGCTGGCGGTCCAGCGCACCCTGGTCGAGGATCTCGGCGGGACCTTCCACCACGTCATCGGCGACGATGTGCCCACGGCGCTGCTGGACTTCGCGCGGGGCGTCAACGCCACCCAGATCGTGCTCGGCGTGAGCCGCCGGCGCTCCTGGCAGTACGCCTTCGGGCCCGGCGTCAGCGCGACCGTCGCCCGTGAGTCGGGGCCCGACCTCGACGTCCACATCGTCACCCACGACGAGGCGGGCCGCGGGCGTGGTCGGCCCCTGGCACAACGGGGTGCCCGGCTCGGCCGCTCCCGGATCCTCTGGGGCTGGTTCGTCGGCATCGTGGGGCCCGCCCTGCTGACCCTGCTGCTGGAGGTCGGTCCCGATCTGGGGCTTGCCAACGACGTCCTGCTGTTCCTGTCGCTGACCGTGGCCGCGGCGCTGCTCGGCGGGCTCGTCCCCGCTCTGGCGTCCGCCGGGTTCGGATCCCTGCTGCTGAACTACTACTTCACGCCACCGATCCATCGGCTGACGATCGCCGACCCGAGGAACCTCGTCGCTCTCGTCATCTTCGTGGGTGTGGCGATCTCGGTCGCCTGGGTCGTCGACATCGCGGCCCGGCGCACCCATCAGGCGGCCTGGCTGCGCGCCGAGTCGGAGATGCTGTCGTTCCTGGCCGGCAATGTGCTGCGCGGGGAGACGAGCCTGGAGGCATTGCTGGAGCGGGTGCGCGAGACGTTCGGCATGGAGTCGGTGGCCCTGCTGGAGCGTTCGAGCGACGTGGATCCCTGGGTGTGCGCGGGCAGCGTGGGACCCGCTCCCGTCGACCGCCCCGAGGCCGCCGATGTCGACATGCCCGTAGGTGACCACCTGGCGCTCGCGCTGACCGGGCGGGTGCTGCCCGCCGAGGACCGCCGCGTGCTCGGCGCCTTCGCGGCCCAGGCCGCCGTCGTCCTCGACCGCCAGCGCCTGGTCGGCGAGGCCGAGGAGGCCCGCAAGCTCGCCGAGGGCAACAAGATCCGTACGTCCCTGCTCGCGGCCGTCAGCCACGATCTGCGCACCCCGCTCGCGGCCATCAAGGCCGCGGTCAGCTCGCTCCGCTCCGACGACGTCGAGTGGTCCGAGGAGGATCAGGCCGAGCTCCTCGAGGGCATCGAGGCAGGCGCGGACCGGCTCGACAACCTGGTCGGCAACCTGCTCGACATGTCCCGGCTGGACACCGGCATCGTCATCCCCGTGATCCGCGAGACCGACCTCGACGAGGTCGTCCCCATGGCCCTCGTCGGTGTGGCGGAGGGCAGTGTCGTCCTGGACATCCCCGAGACGCTGCCGATGGTCGCCGTCGACCGCGGGCTGCTGGAGCGGGCCGTCGCCAACGTCGTCGAGAACGCCGTCAAGTACTGCCCGGACGGGGAGCGGGTCCTCGTGGCGGCGAGCGCGATCGCGGACCGTGTCGAGCTACGGGTCGTGGACCGCGGCAGCGGTGTCCCGGACGAGGCGAAGGAGCGGATCTTCGCCGCTTTCCAGCGGTACGGCGACGTCCCGCGCGGCTCCGGCGTCGGGCTCGGCCTCGCCGTCGCCCGCGGTTTCGCGGAGGCGATGGGCGGGACGCTGAGCGCGGAGGACACGCCCGGCGGGGGAATGACGATGGTGCTCACGCTGCCGCTCGCGGCAGGGCAGCGGCCCACGGGGCCCGAACTCCCGGCGACCGTCACGTCCTGACGCCTCGACGGGCTGCGGCCGACGGCCCGGATATTCGCTGGCGCGCCCGGGAGGGGCGTGACTAGGGTGTGTCCCGTTGCCGTTCGAGAAGAACCGGAGGTGAGGACATTGACGACCGTCGTTGCGCTGGGCGCTGCCCAGAACCAGAAGATCCTCGATCTCGTCTCCGTGGTCTCCGGCTGACCTTCCTCGTCACTTCACACGCCCACGACCGTGCGCGTGTGCCGGGGCCACCCTTGTGAAGGGTTACCCCTTGTCCTCCTCCCTCTCTTCCTCTTCTTCCTCTTCTTCCACTTCTTTCGCTTCTCTCTCTTCCTCGTCCGCGTCGCACCCGTTGTCCCCGTACGGTTGGGACGAGGGAATCGCCGCCGAGTTCGCTCCGTACACGGACCAGGGCCTGGTGCCCGGGCGGGTCGTACGCGTCGACCGGGGGCAGTGCGACGTGGTCACCGCGGACGGGATCGTCCGGGCCGACACCGCGTTCGTGACCCCGCACGACCCGATGCGGGTGATCTGCACCGGGGACTGGGCAGCCGTGGACGCGGACGGCAGCCCGCGCTATGTGCGCACGTATCTGCCGCGGCGTACGGCCTTCGTCCGCTCCACGTCGTCCGAGCGGTCCGAGGGGCAGATCCTCGCCGCCAACGTCGACCACGCGATCATCGCCGTCTCGCTCGCCGTCGAGCTCGACCTCGGGCGGATCGAGCGCTTCCTGGCACTGGCCTGAGAGAGCGCGAGTAATACGCAACAGTCCTCACCTGCCCGTGCCGCTCGTCCTCACGGCCGGTCACTGCCCTCATCGGTTGGGGCACCGTCGCTCTCGCCCTGCCTGCCTTTGGCTGAGAGGCAGGCACCATCTCCCCGACGAGGCCGTCGGACCGGCAGGACCCGCCTCGCCCGGCCCGACACCGAGCGGCCGCGGTGTCGACATGGTCGCGGTTCCGCCCGCCGACCGGGCGAACGCGCCGCACTCACAAGCCGACGTCATGATCTCGGGCAAATGACGCCGACACCGACTGGTCAGCGGCGTCGTTCCGACCTGCGCGGAGTCTCGCCAGGGCCGCCCGCACAGTGGCGGCGCCCGCTCACGTGCTGACGGCAGGCAACGGCGTCGCCGGACCGCTGCCGTGCTCGCCGCCGTCCTCGGCATGCGCCCCGTTGGAACGTGAGGGAAGTCATAGAGAAACTCCACCAGTTGAGCTCTGAATTGATCAACTAACGTTGATTTCATGGTCTTTTGACGCTCAGTAAGTTTCGCCTGAGCCGCAGACTTGATCATGCGGCGTGTTCATTCACGTCTTCAGAATCGGAAAATTCATGAGAAACCACGCGTTCGCGCCAAGATGGCGCGAACAGGCCTGGTGTGGAGGGCCTAGCCGGTATGTCGCCGGCTGCATAGCCCTGGCCATGGCCGTCACTCTCCTGGACGGTGCCGGCACCGCGCTGGCGGCCGAGCGCCAGGGGCAGCAGTCCGCGCCGAAGCAGTACGCGACGCAGGCGGCGGACATCCCGTCGGCCCGGATCGCCGCACGGCTTTCGGGCAAGCGGGTCGAGGTGCTGTCCGAGCGCACCGAGACCTCGACCACCTGGGTCAACGCGAACGGTTCGCTGACCACCGAGATCACCGCGGGCCCGATCCGTTTCAAGGACGAGGGCAGCGGCGACTGGCGCCCCGTCGACCTGGACCTGGTCGCCGACGGCTCGGGTGCGGTCGAGCCCAAGGCCCACCCCCGCGGTCTGCGGATCTCCGGCAAGTCCGGCACCCGCGCCCGCTCGCTGGAGGCGGCCCAAGGCGCCAAGGCCGTCGACCTGGTCACCCTCGGCGACGGTGACAAGGGCATCACCCTCCAGTGGAAGGGCGGCTTGCCCAAGCCCGAGCTGGACGGGACCCGGGCCGAGTACACCGAGGCCGTGCCGGGCGCCGATGTCATCGTCGAGGCGACGCGTACCGGCTTCGAACAGTTCGTGGAGATCAAGAAAAAGCCGGCCGAGGACGGCTTCTCCTACACCCTCCCGCTCAAGGCCAAGGGCTTGCAAGCGAAGGTGCAGGCCGACGGCAGCGTGCTGTTCACCGGCCGAAACAACAAGAAGACCGCGGTGATGCCCGCCCCGGTGATGTGGGACTCCACCGTTGATCCCGTCTCCGGCGAGCACACCCGCCGGGTCAGGGTCGGCATGAAGGTGGTCCGCAAGGGCAGCACGATCGACCTGGTCATCACTCCGGACGCGAAGTTCCTCGCCGACCCGAAGACCAAGTACCCGGTGACGGTCGACCCTTCGACGTCCGCGCTGTCCAACGTGTTCGACACGTACGTGCAGCAGGGCGAGACGGTCGACTGGTCCAACGACACCGAGCTGGACCTGGGCAACCCCGGTACGAAGAACGCCGACGGCACCTTCCGCACCGCGCGTTCGTTCATCTCGTGGAACACTGCGCCGATCGCCGACGCGCTGGTGACGGACGCGAAGCTGTCGCTGTGGAACTTCCACTCCGGCAACTACACCGGCTCGTCGTGCCCGAACCAGCCGTGGGAGGTGTGGTCCGCCGGGGCCGCGTCGACCTCCTCGCGGTGGACGGCTCAGCCAGCGTGGATCGCGGTGAAGGCCACCTCGTCGGAGACGCGGGGCAACGCCTCCTGCACCACCCAGCCGGACGGCTGGATCAACGCGAACGTCACCACGCTGGTGCAGGAGTGGGCGTCCGCGAAGGCCGCCAGGTCCCACATGGGCCTGCGCGCCTCCGACGAGAACGTCACCGGACAGTGGAAGCGCGTCAACTCCGGCAACGCCGCCGCCAATCCGCCGAAGCTGGTTGTCACCTACAACTACCGGCCGCGCACCGGCACCGACCAGCAGGCCGGCCCGCCGTTCTTCAAGGACTCCGGCGGTACGTGGTTCGTCAACACCACGACGCCGACCCTGCAGGACACCTTCGTCGACCCCAACAACGACAAGGTCAACGGCACCTTCCAGATCTTCGACAATGCCACCGGCACGCAGGTCGGGGACGTCCTGGTCTCGCCCTTCGTGGCGTCCGGGCAGCCGGCCGCAGTGAAGGTGCCCGCTGGGCTGCTGGTCAACGGCAAGACGTACAAGTTCCGCACGTCGCCGTACGACGGCCTGCACTACAACACCGGCTGGTCCGCCTACGCGTACTTCACCGTCGACACCAGTGCCCCCTCCGCGCCCACGGCGGTGACCTCCACCGACTACCCCAGCAGCTCCTGGGTCAAGGGCGTCGGCCAGAGCGGCGACTTCACCGTCACCCCGCCCTCCGGTGACCAGAACGGCATCGAATGGTCGCTGGACGGCGCGGTCTGGGAGAAGGTCCCGACCAGCGGAACCACCCCCGTGAAGATCACCCTGACGCCCGAGAAGGCCGGCACCAACGTCCTCCAGGTCCGGGCCACGGACAAGGCGGAGAACAAGTCCGACCCGATCTCGTACACCTTCCACGTCGGCCCCGGCGGCGTCACACTGCCCGACGACGGAACCCGCACCGCGGCCCGGGTGCCGCTGGCCGCGGAAGCCGAGTCGCCGAAGTTCGACGCCGTGACCTTCCAGTGGCGGCGCGGTGACGCCGACGCCTGGGCGGACATCCCGGCCGGCGACGTGACCTCCGGCGGCAGCCCTGTGGCCTCCTGGCCGCTGGCGCTCTCCGCCGGCAAGACCCCTCAGCTCACCTGGAACGCCACCTCGACCGTCGATCCCGACGGCGTCGTGCAGCTCCGCGCGCAGTTCACCGGCGGCGCTGGCGCGACTGGCGCCTCCGACCCGGTCGGCGTCGTGGTGGACCGCAACGCCGACGGCTCGGCCAGCGAGAGCATCGGCCCCGGCTCGGTGAACCTGCTGACCGGTGACCACACGCTCCCCGGCGGCGACGCCTCGTTCTTCGGCATGAGCGTCACCCGCAGCGCCTCCTCCCGTTCCCCGCAGGCCGGAGCCGCCAACGAGCAGGCCCCGATCTTCGGCAAGGAGTGGCTGTACAGCGCCGCGGCCGACCAGATCACCACGCCGTTCTCGTACCTGCACAAGACGTCGGCGACCTCGCTGAGCATCGGACTCGCCGGTGACGACAGCCAGATGCACTTCACCGCCAACGCGGCGGGCACCGGCTGGATCGCGGAGCCCGGCTCCGAGGACTACACCCTCACCGGTGGCTTCGGCGGCGACTTCACCCTGAAGAGCACCGAGGGCGGCACCACCACCTTCGTCCCCGTCGAGGTCGGCGGCACCACCTGGCGGGCCAGCACGACCTGGGTCGAGGGCGTGGACAACTCCACGACCACCACGGTCTCGGAGACGATCACGGTCGGCGAGACCAAGATCGCCCGGCCCAAGAAGATCATCGCCGGCAACTCGGCGGTGGCCAACTCCACCTGCGCCGCCGACTCCTCCGTCAAGGGCTGCCGCGTCCTGGAGTTCGTCTACGCGACCTCCACCACCGCCACGTCCACGGCGTTCGGCGACGTGAAGGACCAGGTGTCCTCGGTCAGGCTGTGGGCGACCGCCCCCGGCGGCTCGGCGTCCACCGCGACCACGGTCGCAAGCTACGCCTACGACGCCGACGGTCGGCTCCGCGAGACCTGGGACCCGCGGACCTCCCCGGCGCTGAAGACCGCCTACGACTACGACACGGCCGGACGGGTCACCTCGCTCAAGCCCGCGGGCCAGCTGCCCTGGTCGTTCACCTACGGCCAGGCGGGCTCCAGCCCCGCGTCCGGCCCCGGCATGCTGCTCAAGGTCTCCCGGGCGACGCTCACGCCGGGCAGCGCCGACCAGACCAACGGCACCGCCGTCACCAACGTCGTCTACGGAGTGCCGCTGACCGGCTCCGCGGCGCCGGAGAACCTGGGCGCCGCCGCCACGGCCTCGTGGGGCCAGTCGGACACGCCCACCGACGCCACGGCCGTCTTCCCGCCCGACCAGGTACCCGCATCCAACGACGGTTCCTCGCTCGCCGCGGGTGATTACGGCCGGGCCGGCATCCACTACTTGGACGCCAGCGGCCGCGCCGTGAACAAGGCCGAACCGGGCCACCGCCTGTCGGTCACCGAGCACGACCGCTTCGGCAACGTGGTGCGCACCCTGTCCGCAGCCAACCGCGAGCTCGCGCTCGGTGCCACGGACGCGCTCAAGGACAAGCTGACGGACCTGGGCATCGGGTCCCTGGCCTCCGCCGAGCGCGCCCAGCTGCTGTCGAACGTGTCGGTGTTCGACGCGAACGGCGAACGGGAGACCGACACCTACGGGCCGCTGCACCGCGTCACCCTGGCGGCGAACCTGACCAGCGGTACCACCACGCTGGCAGCCGCCGGCACCCAGCTGATGACGCGTCAGCACACCGTCCGGGAGTTCGACTCGGGACGTCCCACCGACGGCACCGCCGTCGTCCGTGACCAGGTCACCAAGGTCACGGTGGGCGCACAGCCCCGCTCCTGGCCCACCCTGACGGCGGACCCGCGGGTCACGACGACGGCCTACGACTGGGCCAAGGGCCAGCCGACCAGCTCCACCGTCGACCCGGGCGGCCTGGCGATCACCACGACCACCGGATACGACGCCCAGGGCCGGGTGAGCCGCGAATCGCAGCCCGCATCCGGCGGCTCGGACGCCGGTACCACGATCGTCACCTACTACACCGCGGACGGCACCGGCACCTGTGGCGGAAGGCCGGAGTGGGCGGACCAGATCTGCCGCCTCGCCCCGGCCGCCGACATCACCGGCGGCGGCTCCAACCCGGCCCAACTGCCGACCAAGGTCCTGGAGTACGGGCTGTTCGGCCAGGCCACCAAGATCATCGAGACGGCCAACGGGATCACCCGCACCACCACGACGGGCTACGACCCGGCGGGCCGGGTCACCACCCTGACCATCTCGGGCGGAGTCGGCGCCGCCGTCCCCGTGAGCACCACGGCCTTCGACGACGCCACCGGTCTCCCGATCAGCACCACCTCACCGACCGGCGGCACCATCAGCAGAACCTACGACCAGCTCGGCCGTCAGATGACGTACACCGACGCGGACGGGGGCACCACCACCACCAAGTACGACGCGCTCGACCGACCGACCACCGTCACCGACACCGTGCCGTCGACCACCACCTACACCTACGACACCGCCGTCGACCCGCGCGGTCTGCTCACCTCGATGACGGACTCCGTGGCCGGCACGTTCACCGCCCGGTACGACGAGGACGGCGAACTGGTCACCCAGGGCCTGCCCGGCGGCTACACCACGAAGGACGTCATCGACCCCGCGGGCACGACCACTGCCCGCACGGTCACCCGCAACAGCGACAACTCCGTGGTGATCGCCGACAGCGTCACCGAGACGGTGCACGGCCAAACGGCCACCCACGCCGGAACCCCGGGCGTCACCGCCTCCCAGGCGTACTTCTACGACAAGGCCGGCCGGCTGACCCAAGCGCAGGACACCGCCACCGACGCGATCTGCACCACCCGCGCCTACACCTTCGACAAGAACTCCAACCGCAAGACGCTGGCCACGGCCACCGCCGCGGTGAACGCCGACTGCACCACCTCCGGCGCCACCACCACGTCGTACACCTACGACACCGGCGACCGGCTGATCGGTACCGGCTACGTCTACGACGCGTTCGGCCGCACCACCGCCAGGCCGGGCACCACGCTGGCGTACCACGTCAACGACCTGGTGCAGCAGCAGACGGCGGGCACCGCGCGGCAGACCTGGACGCTGGACGCCGCACTCCGCTACCGGTCCTGGACCACGGAGTCCAACACCTCCGGCACCTGGACCCAGACCGGCTCCCGCCTGAACCACTACGACTCCGACGGGGACAGCCCTCGCTGGATCGTGGAGAGCACCAGCGGCGGCGCGGTCACCCGCAACGTCGTCGGCCCGGACGGCAACCTGGCGGCGACCACCGCCAAGACCGGCGGTACGGTCCTGCAACTGGCCAACCTGCACGGTGACATCACCCTGCAGCTGCCGGCCGACACAGCGGTCGCCCCGACAGTCCTGGACGCCGACGAGTTCGGCAACCCCCGGGCGGGGCAGCCGGCGACCCGCTACAACTGGCTCGGGGCGCACCAGCGCTCGTCGGAGACCGTCACCGGGCTGAAGCTCATGGGCGCCCGCCTGTACGACCCGGCCATCGGACGCTTCCTGTCCCTCGACCCGGTCCGGGGCGGCAGCGCCAACGCCTACGACTACGCCAACGCCGACCCGGTCAACCAGTTCGACCTGGACGGCCGTGTCTCGGCCTGGCGCAAGAAGTACGAGGAGGCCAAGGCCTGCTGGGCCCTGGGGAGTGGCGGCTGCGCCTTCGCGACGTGGTTGTCCGGCATCCTGCTGTGGAAGCTCCCCGGCAGCAAGTCCAAGAACAACGCCCTGCGGCACTTCATCTGGATGTCCGCGCTGACCTATTTCTTCGGCTGGCGTGCCGCCAAGCGGCTCGGCGACGCCCACGAGTACGGACAGACAAGCCGCGACTCCCAGAAGGACCAGTACAACAACCGGGTGGCGCGCAACTTCGTCGCCAGCAGTCACAACCGGTCCTTGATGCGCTACTACAACAGCCGCGGCTACCTGTTCCAGTTCCTGTACTCCGCCGGCAGCTGGCTCTATAGGCACGGGTACCTGGCCGGGTGATCCCGGGCCTGCCATGGGACGCTTCCGTCCCGTGACAGGTTGCCGGCAACCGTGTGCCGGGGTCGGTCCCCTCGTGGGGCCGGTCCCGGCACCGCCGTACGCCTCTTCTCGCTCCGACTGCTGTTGCCCCTCGTCAGACCGTGAAGCCCGCCCACGACCATCGGGAGACCCTATGCCGCCCCGGACGCACCCCACCCGGCCGCTCGCCCTGCCCGTCGCACTGCTCCTTGCCACCGCCCTGATGACCGTCGGCCTGACCGCCTGTTCCGCGCTCTCCCCGTTCAACACCTGTGACGACACCGCGGCGCGGCTGGAGAACCTGCGCTCCCAGCCGATCCTGGAATCCGTCCCGAAGGGGGCGACTGCCCCGAAGAAGCTTGCCTCGGTGTACGCGGAATGCGTCGACGACAGCGGCAGCGCATGGCTGTACGCCGAACGCGTCTACGCCTTCCCCGGCTCCCGGCAGAAGGTGGTGGACTTCTACCGCACCACCGCCAAGGCGGACGGCTGGCGCCTGCAGCACGACCCTTCAGACCCGAACACCCCCGAAACAACGGCGGGACTGTGCTTCACCAAAGGGGGGGACGGCGAAGCCCTCCTGCTGACCGTGCGGTTCACGACGGCCAGCGAGCTGAAGTTTGTCTACGGCTACGATGCCGGGCCGGAGTTCGATTCGGGCTCCGGATTCGAGATAGAGGTCGGCTCCGAGACGGACGGGGCGAAAACCGGCTGCTTCGACTGACACCCTGGGGCTTCACGAACAGGCGACAGGGCGGACCGCAGCCCGCCCTGCCCTGGGGTGACGGTGTCGGCGACGGGAGCAGGCAGGCTCGAATCGTGCCGTTCCGGAGGCTGCTGGTCAGCCGATGATGGCGACCGGGGCGTCCCAGGCGTTGCGGTCGACGGTGATGGTGTAGCCGCCGCGGGTCTCCTTGCTGTTGGCCTTGTACTGGTGGGCGCGGCTGTGGTCGGTGTACAGCTTCGGGTCCCAGGGCCAGTCCTTGGTGGTGGTCTCCTGGCCGTTCCACAGGGCGTACCAGAGGTTGCCCGGCAGGTCCGTGCGGTCCTTCGCCGTGGCGACCGCCTTGGCGCTGGAGCTGCTGAAGCCGTAGAGGCCGGCGCGGTAGGTCTTGGCGCGCAGGGTCTTGGTGAAGGACCGCACGTAGGTGAGGGTGGCGTCGTTGCACGCCTTGTCGGCGGTGTCGTACGGCTCCATGTTGAGGTAGACCGGGCTGCCGGCCTTCATGCCGAGCGCCGACGCCTTGGCGACCGCGTCGGCGGCGTTGCTCGCCCCGACCGAGGCCGCGGTGGCCGCGGTGAACCGCTCCTTGTTCTCACTCTTCTGGCAGGGCGGCTGGGCGCCGACGTACAGGGGGATGACACGCCAGCCGAGCGTGTCGACCGACTTCACCCAGGTGTTGGTCAGGTTGGGCTGGGCGCAGCCGCGGTTCTTGCCACCGATGTAGACCGCGACGCCGCCGTAGTAGGCGTCCTTCTTCCACGCCTTCATCGTGGTGAGCGAGGGGGCTGTGCAGGCGTCGAATGCCCGGCCCGTGTAGGTCTTCTGCGCCGGCCACGCCGTGGCGGCCATCGAGGTCTGCGCCGCGACCCCGGCACCGGCCACGACGACGACACCCGTCGCCGCCAGGGCTATATAACGGCCTTTTCTGGACAGCCGGTGCTTCGGCATTTCCCCACCTCATCTGAATATCTGGCTCCGGTCTCCGGAGCCGGTCCCACCCTATCCGGAGGTGGCGGGCCCGCAGCGGCTTCCGGTTCGGCGCCGTGCAGGCCAGGCCCTGTTGGAGGAGTTGGGGTGTGCGGCACCGGGACAGGGCCGTACCAAAAAGAACCCTCCAGTTGCGGTGCGCATGAGCCAAGCAGGTGTCAACCGCGCAGTGATGCGGGGCAAAGCCCATCACCGGCCTCACCCAGGACGTTGTACGCCTCGCGGTGTGAGGCCGGTTCGTCTGCTGCACGTGTCGGGTGGGCGGGGTTCCGGATTTAATCGGTGGTGCCGTGGCCTGGGGCGGGGCTATGGTGCTGCTCATCCGTTCCCGAGGGAGCGGTGTTGGTTCGTCGAGAAGAAGCAGGAGGTGAGGACATTGATGACTGTCATGGTGACGGGCGCTGCCCGCATTCAGGAGTTCATCGTTCCCACCCCTGTGGTCTCCGGCTGACACCCACTCGACTTCCGCGCGCAGAGCGCGCCGCCGGGGCCACCCTTCGAAGGGTTCCCCTTGTTCAACGCTTCGCTCCACCCGTTTTCCTCTTCTGCTGTCCAGCACCCGCTCGCCGTCTACGGTTGGGACGAGGGCTGGGAGGCCGAGTTCGCCCCGTATGCCGCCCAAGGCCTGGTCCCGGGCCGGGTCGTCCGCGTCGATCGCGGTCAGTGTGATGTGACCACCCCTGACGGCGTCGTCCGGGCCGACACCGAGTTCGTTGTTCCCCATGACCCGATGAAGGTCGTGTGCACGGGGGACTGGGTCGCCGTCGATCCCGAAGGCGGTGATCCGCGGTACGTGCGGACCCTGCTGCCTCGCCGTACCGCCTTCGTGCGCTCGACCTCATCGAAGCGTTCCGAAGGCCAGGTACTGGCCACTAACATCGATCACATCGTCATCTGTGTCTCCCTCGCGGTCGAACTCGACCTCGGGCGGATCGAGCGGTTCCTCGCACTCGCGATGTCCAGCTCCAGTGGTGATGCGCTGCTGCATAAGTCGGCACTCTCCTGGGAGAGCGGCGCGCAGCCCGTCGTCGTGCTGACCAAGGCCGACCTGGTGCCGGACGCGACCGGGAGGTCGTATCTGGTGCAGGACGTGGAGACCGTGGCGCCCGGGGTGCAGGTGCTGTCGGTGAGCTCGCTGACCGGCGAGGGCACGGAGGTGCTCGCCGCAATCGTCGCCGGCGGCACGAGCGTGCTGCTCGGGGTCTCCGGTGCGGGAAAGTCCACGCTGGCGAACGCGCTGCTCGGCGACGACGCCATGGAGGTGCAGGCCACCCGTGACGCCGACGGCAAGGGCCGCCACACGACCACCACCCGCAACCTGCTCGCCCTCCCCGGCGGCGGGGTCCTCATCGACACGCCCGGACTGCGCGGCGTCGGTCTCTGGGACGCGGCCACCGGGGTCGGCCAGGTCTTCTCGGAGATCGAGGAACTGGCGGAGAACTGCCGCTTCCACGACTGCGCCCACGAGTCCGAGCCGGGCTGCGCCGTCCGCGCCGCGATCGAGGACGGCACCCTGCCGGAACGCCGCCTGCACAGCTACCGCAAGCTGCTGCGCGAGAACCAGCGCATCGTCGCCAAGACCGACGCCCGCCTGCGGGCGGACATGCGGCGCGACTGGAAGCTGAAGCACGCGGAGGGACGCGCGGCGATGCAGGCCAAACGGGGGCATGTGCGCTGACGTCCGGGGTGCGGGCGGACCCTGGCCCCTGCCCGGAACCGGCGGCGTGAGCGTCCGGTACCGGGCAGGCGGACCCGGGTGTCCGTCCTCGAACGCCGGACGGGCTTGCTGTGCTCCACTCGCGGGGGTGCGGGCGGACCCTGGCCCCTGCCCGGAACCGGCGGCGTGAGCGTCCGGTACCGGGCAGGGGGACCCGGGTGTCCGTCCTCGAACGCCGGACGGGCTTGCTGTGCTCCACTCGCGAGACAGCGTGGTGTCCGAAAACCGCCAGAAGGTGGACCGTGCACCACCGACACTGGACGGGTGATGGACGAGGACACCCGGTACGAAGCCGTGAGCAGCCGCGACGCCCGTTTCGACGGCGAGTTCTTCTTCGCCGTCGAGACGACCGGCATCTTCTGCCGCCCGAGCTGCCCGGCAGTCACGCCCAAGCGCAGGAACGTGCGCTTCTTCCCCACTGCCGCGGCCGCCCACGGCCACGGCTTCCGGGCCTGCCGCCGCTGCCGCCCGGACGCCGTGCCCGGGTCGGCCGAATGGAACGTACGGGCCGACGTCGTGGGCCGCGCGATGCGCATGATCGCGGACGGGGTCGTCGACCGCGAAGGCGTCCCCGGGCTCGCCGGGCGGCTCGGGTACAGCGCGCGGCAGGTGCAGCGGCAGCTCAACGCCGAGCTCGGCGCGGGGCCCGTCGCACTCGCCCGTGCCCAGCGCGCGCACACCGCGCGCACGCTGCTCCAGACGACCGGACTGCCGGTGACGGAGATCGCGTTCGCGTCCGGGTTCGCGAGCGTACGGCAGTTCAACGACACGATCCGGCAGATCTATGCCCGCACGCCGACCGAGCTCCGCGCCGAGATGCGCGCCCGGCAGGCCGCGAACGCCGCCGGCATTCCGCTGCGCCTCGCCCACCGCGGCGCCTACGCCGCCCGCGAGGTCTTCGACCTGCTCGCCCGTGAAGCCGTCGAGCGGATCGAGGAGGTCGTCGGCGGACCCGGCGCCCGCACCTACCGCCGCACACTGCGGCTTCCGTACGGCGCGGGCATCGTCGCCGTCGACGAACGCTCGGACGGCCCCTGGCTGGAGGCCCGGATCCAGCTGACCGATCTGCGCGACCTGACCACCGCCGTCCAGCGGCTGCGCCGGCTCTTCGACCTCGACGCCGATCCGTACGCCGTCGCGGAACGACTGTCCGCCGACCCCCGGCTCGCCCCGCTCGTCGCCGCCCGCCCGGGTCTGCGCTCACCAGGCTCCGCCGAGCCCGAGGAGTTCGCGGTGCGGGCCGTCGTCGACCGCGAGGAGGCCGCGCGGCTCGTCGAGACGTACGGAAAGGTCCTGGACCAGCCCTGCGGCGGACTCACCCATCTCTTCCCCGAACCCGCCGCTCTCACCGGCCACCCGGTCGCAGGACCGCTCGCGACCGCCCTGGCCGACGGCCGCGTACGCCTGGACCCGGGCGCCGACCGCGACGAGGCCGAGCGCGCCCTGGTCGCCCTGCCCGGCATGTCGCCGCGCGCCGCCGCGCTGATCCGGATGCGGGCGCTCGGCGACCCGGACGTCGCCCCCGACGGCGGGGCCGACGACGAGTCCTGGCGTCCGTGGCGTTCGTACGCCGTCCGGTGTCTGGAGACTGCCGACCGCCAGGAGCGGCGCTGCGGAGTGGCCTAGGGGGAGGGCTCCTCCAGGCCCCAGCTGTGGATCTTCTGCGGGTGGATCCGGATCACCTCCTCGCTGAAGTGCGGCCCCAGTGCGTGAGGCCCCGTCAGCAGTTCCGCCTCGCCCCGGATGTCGACCCCGCGCACCCGCCACGGCCGTGTGCTCACGATGTCGTCCACGACGAGCGCGACCTTCGGGTTCGCCTGCAGATTGCGCCACTTCTTCGTCTTCCCCATGGCCAGTCCGCCGACGAGGATCGTGCCGTCGTCCTGGGGGAAGAAGCCGACCGGGTTGGCCTGCGGCTGCCCCTGGGCATCCACGGTCGCCATCCGCCCCAGCCGCTGGGTCCTGAGATACGCGCGCTCGGCCTCGCTGAATTCGGTCATGCGGTCAGCATCGCCCGCCCCGGTCGGCCGCGCATCGGCTCATCGCCCTGGTCCGCAGGACCTGCGTCCGCCGCCGGTCAGCCGGGAAGCCCCCACGGCGCCGCCGGCTCGTTCGGCGTGACCGGTCGTACCGTGAGGTCCGGGCGGTCGCCGCGGGCGGTGATGAGCGCCGAGTCGCCGCGGTCCAGCGGGATCCGTACGGTTTCGTCGCCCAGCTCCTCGTACCGGAGCGGCCGCCCCCGCCCGTCGCGTACGTCCACCGCACCCGCGATCCCATGGCGTACCACACAGGGCGCGCCCGCCTCGCTCACGAGGCGCACCCATCGCGTGGCGCCCGCCTCCCGTACCGCGCTCAGCAGGAACGCGCCCTGCGTGCGGAAGTCATGGACCGTCACGTCCCGCCACACCGCGGGGATCGCCGGGAAGACGCGGACGGTGCCGCCCCAGGACTGGCAGACCATGTCGTGCAGCGACTGCGCTGCGGAGAGCGGGGTCTCGATGACCGGGCCCGACTCCTTGTACATCGTGTTGGCCTGGATGAAGCGGCGCATCAGCTCGCCCAAGTAGGCGAGCGCGTCGTCGCCCTTGCCCAGCAGCGCCGACATCGACGCGGCGCCCGTGAACGTGTAGCCCTGCAGGGCGCCTTCGAAGCTCACCCAGTGGTCGAGCGAGGTCTCGATCAGTGCCCGCTCCTCGGGTGTGCGGCCGGTGATCTCGTACAGCGGGTAGACCGCCAGGAGATGGGAGTAGTGCCGGTGGGACTTCGCGAAGGGGACCCCGGCGCCGATCATGTAGCCGTTGGCGTCGACCGGGTAGGGCGCGAGCCTGCCGAGCACTTCCTGCCAGCGGGCGGCCAGAGGGTCGTCGAGGCCCAGCTCACGGGCCGATTCGAGGAGTGTGCGGCAGCCCCAGCGCAGCAGCATCAGGTCGTAGTTGCAGTCGGGCGCGTCGACCCCGTACTCGGGCGAGAACGTCGCCGGCAGATGCAGCCTGCCGTCCGCGCCCGGCGTCAGGAAGTGCAGGTAGTAGTTGACCGCCTTGCGCAGGAGGGGGAAGAGGGTGTCGCGGAGGATCGACTCGTCCATGGTGTGGCGGTAGGACAGCCAGACGTTGTGCAGCGCCCAGGTGAGGTTGCCGACCTCGGGGGTCGGGGGGTTCCGGCCGGGGACGCCGACTCCGTATCCGTTGCCGGTGGGGGTGTGGAAGCCGTTGCGCAGGCGCATGTCGGTCGTGCGCGGCACACCGGCCGAGTCACCGCGGTACGCGGGCGCCACCTCGGCCGTCAGCTGCTCCCTGAATTCGCCGAGCGCCCGGGTCACGGCGTCGAGTTCGAGATGGTTCGAGCCGTGGATCAGCCAGTACTCCAACTGGACATTGAGATTCCACCAGGTGGCGGGCCATGGGGTGGACTCCAGCCAGGGGCCGCACGTCGCCATGACGGGCGCGTCGCGGCGGGCTGCGGAGGCCGTCTTGTAGAGCTGGATCCAGTGGAAGCGCTGCAGCCGCGCGTCCGGCACCGACAGGAAGCTCTTGCGGTAGAAGCGCTGCCACCAGAGGCGGTGGGGGAGCGCGAGCACGTCGTACGACACCGCCGACGCGCCCCGTACGGTCTTCAGGGCGCGGTCGCGCGCCGTCGTCTTCGGAAAGGAGTGCGCGACGGAGACGTACAGCGTGCGACGCCCCTGGCCGCGGGTGGTCTCGCGCCAGGCGGTCACGTGCTGACCCCCCGCCAGCAAGGGCTGTACGGCCGCGGTCGCGTCGTCGTGCTGCTCGATCACGGCCGGGGGGTTGCCCTGGTAGCCGTCCGGCAGCGGGCGGAACGCGGCCCGCGGGCTGATCGCTTCGCCCGGACGGAAGACCCACCGGAAGCCGTGCTCGCCCTCGCTCGGTGTGACCTCGACGGCGAGCACGGAAGCGGAGGTGTGCACGAAGGCGCGCAGCCGCAGGGTGCCCGCGGTGGTGGTGAGGGTGCCGGTCAGTTCGGCGTCGCGCAGGCGCAGCCGCCAGTCGACGGCGGTGATGGTGCCGACGGGTTCGAGGGTGAAATGGCCGATGGGAAGCCGCGCGAGACCGAAGAGCGAGCCGAACTCCGGGCGATGGTCCTGCACTTCGGAGTGCTGGACGTTGAAGCGGACGGCGTTCGCGCCGAGGCCGGGCTCGGCGTAGATGCCGGAGCCGAGGTACCCGTTGCCGAGGAACGGGCCCTCGTACCAGGTCTGCGGCATCCGCTTCCAGACGAGGTCGGCGTCGTCGAGGACCGTGCGCCAGATGTCCTCGCGGGGACCGGCGGACACGGCGCCGACGGCGGCGTCCGCCTCGATCGGGACCGAGGCCGCCGCGGGCTGCGCGGGGAGGGAGGCGGCGCCGCCCACCACCAGCGCGCTGCCGACCGCCGTGCCACCGGCGAGAACGGATCTTCTGGACGGGCTGACCATGACGCCTCCCATTCATCCGAGCTATTCCTGTGACGGAAGGTAGAGAAGGGTTGGAGGGGCGTCAATGACGAGGAAGAGATCCGATGTGCTGTCGGATAGCAGAACCTGGTTCAGTCCCTGGGTCAACACCGTGGTCCACGGTCCGCATTCGGCCGAACGGTGTAGGGCGACATCTGTTTCGGGCCCTGGCTCAGCCCCTGTCCCGGGCCGCGTCCTCAGCCCCAGGCCACCGCCCCCACCCACGCACCCACGACCAGCAGACATCCGAGCAGCTCCACCAGGACGCTGGTCCCCGCAGCCCGCATCACTGTGCGCGTCGACGTCACCGCCTCGCCGGGCCCGCCGAGCCGCAGCCGCTCGCTGACGTACACCCCGCCGACGAAGCCCACCACCGTGCCGACGACCGGCAGCAGTACGAAGCCGGCCAGCGCCCCCAGACCCGCGAAGAGCGCCATCCGGGGGGTGATGCCCGCGCCGCGCATCCGGCGCGGCCCCAGCTGCCACACGACGACCTGGTTGACGAGCAGCAGCGCGGTGGCGCCGACCAGGATCCACCACGCCAGAGTGGTCTGCGCGTGCAGCGACCACCACAGCACGCCGGACCAGACGAGCCAGGTGCCCGGAACGCCCGGAACCAGCACCCCGACCAGGCCGAGCAGCATCACCATGCCGACCAGGAAGAGCTGCCACGCACTCATCTGCCAAGGGTGCAGGACCGGGATCGGCTCCGCAGGTCGCGCCGCCGCTCCTGTCCGGCGGACCGGCCGCCGGCTAGTTGCCGGCAGGGTTCCTGGCCACCCAGCCCTTCTCGTACGCGTGCCACCCCAGTTGCAGCCGCGTCGTCACCCCGGTCAGCTCCATCAGCCCCTTCACCCGCCGCTGTACGGTCCGCAGTCCCAGCTCCAGCTGCTTGGCGACGCTCGCGTCCGTCATCCCCGCCAGCAGCAGTGACAGGATCTCCAGATCGGTGGCGTCCGGGCCCGGCGCCGCGTCCTCCGTCAGCTGTGCGCCCGTACCCAGCCGCAGCGGCAGCGCGTCACGCCACACCGCCTCGAAGAGGCCCATCAGCGACTCCAGCAGCCCGCTCGCGTGCACCACCAGCGCCGAGGGCTCCGAACCGCGGCCGGTGAGCGGCACCATCGCCAGCGTCCGGTCGGCGACGACGAGTTTGGTCGGCACCCGGTCCACGACCCGGACCTGCTCGTCACGGCCGAGCGACGCCGACACCTCGGTGAGCCCGGAGGGCAGCGCCAGCACCTCGCGCTCGATGACGATGCGGTACGCGACGCCGCGCTGCGCGGCCTGCTCCTCCGCCTCGTTGTCCGTGCCCGACATCACCACCGGCTTGCCGGTCACGAGGGCGCACACCTCGTCGGTCGCACCCAGCTGAAGCTGCAGAAAACGGTGCGCCACCGCGCTCGCGCCCGTCACCACCTCGACCAGGTCGTGCACGGCGGGCTCCGTGGCCTCCGCACGGTACTCCTCCGCGAGCAGCGCCGCCGCCAACTCCGCCTGCTCCAGCTCGTGGCGCTGCTGCGTGAGCAGCGCGCCCAGCGCGACCGCGGGCGGCGCCGCCACCCAGCGGTCCGCGCCTGCCGAGGACTGCGCGGCCAGCCCGTGCCGTTCCAGCCGCCGCAGCGCGCGCTCGGTGTCCGTCTCGGGCAGCGCGAGCCGATGCGCCAGATCGGTGACCTCCGCTGCGCCGAGCGCCACCAGCGCCCGGTACGCCGACTCCTGCCGCGCGTCGAGACCTACTGCTCCCAGCACCTACGACCCCTCCCCGGACCTGTGCGTTTCCCATCTGACGTACATGATCGTGGCGGAACCCGGCCACGGCGTAAACCCGCCGCCCCCATCATCCCTGCACCACCCGCCCCTCTGCCAATGTGGCGCCACCGCAGCACCAACAGCTCCCGGACATGGGTCCTTTGGTGCCCCGTGTCCGGAAAATCACTGGGGAGAGCGATGCGTCCGATATCGCGCACGGCCCTGGGCGCGGCGACCGCCGCCGTCCTGGCCGTCACCGCGGTCGCGCCGTCCGTGGCCGCCGGGCCGCAGGACGGCCCGGCAGGCAGCAGACCGCTGACCGGAAGTCAGGCCGCCCGGGCGGCCGCGGGAGAGGCCGTCACGGTCACCCTCGTCACCGGCGACCGCGTGCTGGTGCGCGGTGCCGGCACCGCGAGTCCCGCGGCGGCCGCGCTGCCCCGCGAGGACGGGACCGTACCGCTGCTCCAGACCCGCCAGTCGGGCAAGGACCTGTACGTCTACCCCGAAGGCGCGACCGGTGCGCTGGCCGCGGGCCGGGTCGACCAGGAGCTGTTCAACGTCACCGGGCTGATCCGCCAGGGCTACGACGACGCGCACAGTGAGACCCTGCCGCTCATCGCCGTGTACGGCAACGATGTCGCGCGCTCCGCCCCCGCCACCCCGCGCGGCGCCGAGCGCTCGTTGGTGCTCCCGTCCGTCGACGGCGTCGCGCTCAAGGCGGACAAGAAGCAGACCGCCGGTTTCTGGGCCGACGTCACGAGCCCTCGCTCGCGCGCCGCCGCCGGTCTCGAGAAGCTCTGGCTCGACCGCAAGGTCCGGGCCACGCTCGACCGTTCGACCAAGCAGGTCCACGCCCCCGAGGCCTGGGCCGCCGGGTACGACGGCAAGGGCACCAAGGTCGCCGTCCTCGACACCGGCGCCGACACCGACCACCCGGACCTGAAGGGCCGGGTCGTCGCCTCCGAGAACTTCACCGACTCCCCGGACGCGGGCGACCGCCACGGCCACGGCACCCACACCCTCTCCACCGCCGGCGGCTCCGGCGCGGCGAGCGACGGCAGGAAGAAGGGCGCCGCCCCCGGCGCCGAGCTCCTCAACGGCAAGGTGCTGAACGACTACGGCGACGGCGCCGCCTCCTGGATCATCGCCGGTATGCAGTGGGCCGTCGACCAGCAGGCCGACGTCGTCTCGATGAGCCTCGGCAGCTCCGTACCGACCGACTGCACCGACCCGATGAGCGTCGCCGCCGAGGAACTCTCCCAGGGCAGGGGCACCTTGTTCGTGGTCGCCGCGGGCAACTCCGGCCCCACGCTCAACACCGTGTCCTCGCCCGGCTGTGTGCCGAGCGTCCTGACCGTCGGCGCTGTCGACCGCGACGACTCGACCGCGTACTTCTCCAGCCGCGGCCCGACGACCGGCTCGCACACCCTCAAGCCCGAGATCGCCGCTCCCGGAGTCGCCATCTCGGCCGCCGCCGCCGGCGGCCGCGGCGTGTACGCGTACCGGTCCATGTCCGGTACGTCGATGGCCACCCCGCATGTCGCGGGCGCCGCCGCGATCCTGAGGCAACGCCATCCCGAGTGGACGGCCCGGCAGATCAAGGCCGCTCTCGTCTCCTCGGCGGACTCCGGGATCCCCGGTGACGTGCGCGAGGCGGGCGCCGGCCGCCTCGACGTCAAGGCCGCCGTCGACACCACGGTCACCGGCGCCCCCGCCGTCCAGGGCGGCACCTTCAACTGGCCGCAGGACGGCAGCGACCGCACCACCGTCACGCTGCCCTACACCAACCACGGCGACATGGCGGTGAAGCTGGACCTCGCCGTCGAGAAGGTCACCGGCAACGACGGCTCACGCATCCGCTCCTCCGTCGCCCGCCTCGGACAGCGTTCCGTGACCGTCCCTGCCGGCGCCACCGCAGAGGTCCCGCTGACGCTTGACCCTTCAGCGGACCTGGCGCGCAGCCAGTACGGCGATGTCACCGGCCGGGTTCTCGCCACCGCGCGCGGTGTCACCGTCTCCACGCCGTTCTCGCTGTACGTCGAGCCGGAGACCGTCACCCTGCGCGTCAAGCTCGTCGACCGCTCCGGACAGCCCGCCGCCGGCCAGTCCTCGGTCGACGTCATCGGCACGGACACCGCCACCGGCGAGCGCCGCTTCAACGACGGTGCGGCCGACCAGCTCTATCGGCTGCGCCCCGGTTCCTACTTCCTCTCCTCCTTCGTCACAGGGCAGAACTCCGTGGCCTATCTGGGCCGCCCGCAGCTGGAGCTGACGAAGGACACGACGGTCGTCCTGGACGCCCGCAAGGCCCACCGCCTCCGGGTCGAGACCGACAGGCCGGGCGAGAACCGCGCCGGTACGCTCGCCTTCGCCCGCTCCTGGGACGACGCCTGGCTGCACGCGGGCACGCTCACCGGCGGCCGGGACATCCAGCAGTACTACGCCTCCGTCGACGGTCACGCCCGCGAAGGCGACTTCGAGTTCGGCAGCTACTGGCGCCGCTACGCCCCCCAGATCACCGAACTCGCCGTCGCCGACGGCTCCGTGCTGCACCCGCTGACCTCCGGCGTGGGCTCGGCCAACCTCGAGGGCACCGGCTCCGCGCAGCTCGTCGACGCCGGGTCGGGCACGGCGGCGGAACTCGCCGCGGCCGGGGCCGAGGGCCGCGTCGTACTGGTCCGCGTCCCCGACGGCACCACGTCGGTCGGCCAGCAGGCCCAGGCGGCCAAGGCCGCGGGCGCCGTCGCCCTGATCGCCCACCGCGCCGCCCCCGGCGCCTGGTACCCGTCCGCCGGCTTCCTCGGCGCCCCGCTGCCCGCACTCTCCGTGCCCTCCGTCGAGGCCGCCGGTCTGCTCACGCGGCTCGCCGGAGGACCGGTCACCCTGCGCTGGAAGGCCACCGCGACGAGCCCGTACGTCTACAACCTCGCCTTCCCCGAGGACGGCCCGGTCACCTCGGACCGCACCTACCGGGTCCGCGACGGCAAGCTCGCGGCGACCGAGGCGACGTACCGGGCGATGGGCGTCGCGGCCGACTACCTCGACAGCGTCTCCGCGGTCCGCCCGGCCACCGGCCAGCGGATCTACCTCGGCGGGCTCGTCGACATCGTCGCCGCGCCCGGCAAGCGCACCGAGTACCACTCGCCCGGGGACACGACCTACTCCGGAACGGTCTCCAGCAGTTTCCCCTGGGGCGAGTTCATGCTCGGCGCTCCCCGCGTCCACAAGAGCGGCGAGCGGCGCAGCGAGTCCTGGTACGGAGGCGTTGTGGCCCCGACCGCCCCGCGTGACGCGTCGGGTGAGCCGGTGCTCGCCGGCGAGCGGCAGGGCAATCTGATCGGGGTCGCGACCGCCTTCTGGGGCGACAGCGAGCACGACGGCGCGGCCGGGTCCTTCGGCGACATCGGCAACATGACGCTCGAGCGGAACGGCGAGGAGATCGGCAGCTCCCCCTACCCGTACGGGGTCTTCGAGGTCCCGGCGGACGACGCCGCGTACGAACTCACCCTGAACACCCTGAAGGTCGGGTCGCCCGCCAGGGTCTGGCAGCGCTCGACGCAGCTGTCCACGGTGTGGACGTTCCGCTCCGCTCTCGACGAAAGCGCGTACTCTCATGGCATCCCGGTCCTCTTCCCGGTGATCGGCCTTCCCGAGGACGGGCTCAAGACCCTCCCGGCGGCCGACGGCCAGAAGCTCACACTCGGGGTGTCGGGGCACGCGGGGTACACCCCGGGTGCGCTGGTCTCGGCCAAGGTGTCGTACTCGTACGACGGCGGCACGACGTGGACCGAGGCCAGAACCACGCAGCAGGGCGGCGACCGGACCGCGACCGTGGACCACGCCGGCAGGAGCGGTCAACCGGTCACCCTCAAGGCCGAGTTGACCGACGCCAACGGCAACTCCGTCACCCAGACCGTGGAGCGCGCGTACGACGTGCGCTGACCACCCGTACGTCCGCCGGGCGTCCTTCCCGTGGGGGGTTGGGCCGCCCGGCGGACTTCTTCGTGCATCCGTTCGCCGACAAAATCTCCCGTTGACCCGTTTTCGGTCGCGCCCTGCGGTGGACAATAAGGGCATGAGTCAGCAGGGGGAGAAGCCCGCCACCGCCGACGACGACTGGTGGCACCGGCTGTACGACGAGTCCACCCCGGACACCGCACCCGCCCCTTCGGCGGGTGACACACTGGACGACCGCTTCCACTCCGCGGTCGACACCGTGGGCGAGGAGCAGGAGTCCGCACCGCCACCGCCTGCACCCGGGAGCGGCCCTCGTGTCCGGTGGGAGCCGTCGTCCTCCGGGCCGCCGTCGCACCGCGCGCCGTGGGAGCCACCGGCCCCGCCCGCCCTGACCGTTCCGCCGCAGGCCACGCGGGCCGGCACGGCCCGTTCGGGCGGGAGGTCCGCCCCGGCCCCGCAGCCGGACGCGGGTACGGGCGACGCGGGTACGCGTAACGCGGCCGTGGGTGACGCAGTCGTGGGCACAGGCACGGACACGGGCCCCGCCGGGCCGTCGAGCCCACCGCCGCGGCCGTCCTCCGCACCGCCGCAGGTTTCGAGCGCACCGCCACCACCTGTGTCCGTACCGCCACCCCCCTCGGCCGTTCCGCCGCGGCCGCCCGAGGTTCCGCCGCAGCCCTCTGCGCCGCCCACCGCCGGCGCCGAGCCCGCCGTCCGGAGCGCCGCGTCCCCGCGCCCCCGCACCGAGTACGTCGGCGACCGCCCGCCCACCTACGACGCCGAGCCGACTGCGCTGCCCGTCGCACACCCCCAGGAGCTCGACGAGCTGGTCGCGGACACCGTGCTCGACGGCGCCCGGTACGGGGCGTACACCCTGCGCGCGGCTTCCGTGCGCGGGGACTCCGCGCGGTACCGGGGCGAGCCGCGACGCGACGCGCTGCTCACCGCACGCTTCGGCACGGGCGAGGGCGCGCTCGTGCTGGTGGCCGTGGCCGGCGGGGCCCGGGCAGTCGAAGGAGCGCACCGCGCCGCCGTCGACGCGACACGCTGGATCGGCGGAGCCGTCGGCCGCAGCCATGTCCGGCTCGCCGAGGACATCAGGGCCGGGCGGCGCGGTGATCTCAAGTCCGGGCTGCAGCGCCTCACCGACCGCTCCTTGGGAAAGCTGCGCGCCCGGGCGGCCGAACTGGGCGTCCCACCGCAGGAGTACACGGCGAGCCTGCGCTGCCTGCTGCTCTCCGCCGACCCCGCCTGCCGCACCCGCGTGTTCTTCGGCGTCGGCCCCGGCGGGCTCTTCCGGCTTCGCGACGGCGGCTGGCAGGACATCGAGCCGCAGGTCCCCGAGCCCTCCGCGGTGACCGGTGAGCCGGTCGTCGGCTACGGCTCCCAGCTCCCGGAGACCCCCGAGGACGACCGGCTCACCATGGACCTCGGCATCACCACGGCCCCGTCGCCGCACGTCGACGCGCCCGTACCGCCACCCGCCGAGTCCTTCCGGTTCCGCGCGTCCGTGGCCCGGCCCGGCGACACCCTCCTCCTGTGCAGCACCGGCCTCGCCGATCCGCTCCGCGGCGAACCCTCCCTGGCCGAGGAGCTGGCCCGGCGGTGGGCGGGCAACGCGCCCCCCGGCCTCGCCGCCTACCTCGCGGACACCCAGCTCAGGGTGAAGGGGTACGCCGACGACCGCACGGCCTGCGCCGTCTGGGAGGCGTAACGCGAGAGGCGTGACCGGCTCGGCCGTGGATAGATGGATCCATGGCCAAGCAGAACGTCGCAGAACAGTTCGTCGACATCCTCGTCCGCGCCGGCGTGCGACGGCTTTACGGGGTCGTCGGCGACAGCCTCAACCCCGTCGTCGACGCCATCCGCCGCAACGCCGCCATCGACTGGATCCAGGTCCGCCACGAGGAGGCCGCCGCCTTCGCCGCGGGCGCCGAAGCGCAGATCACCGGCAAACTTGCCGCCTGCGCCGGCTCCTGCGGCCCCGGCAACCTCCACCTCATCAACGGCCTCTACGACGCCCACCGCTCGATGGCCCCCGTCCTGGCCCTCGCCTCCCACATCCCCTCCTCCGAGATCGGACTCGGCTACTTCCAGGAGACCCATCCCGACCAGCTCTTCCGCGAGTGCAGCCACTACAGCGAGCTGATCTCCAGCCCGAAGCAGATGCCGCGCCTCCTCCAGACGGCGGTGCAGCACGCCATCGGCCGCAGTGGCGTCAGCGTGGTCACCCTCCCCGGCGACATCGCCTCGCATCAGGCACCCGAGAAGTCCGTCGAGCACGCCCTCGTCACCGCACGCCCCTCCGTCCGCCCCGGCGACGCGGAGGTCGACGCCCTCGCCCGACTGGTCGACGAGGCGGAGCGCGTCACCCTCTTCTGCGGCAGCGGGACGGCCGGCGCCCACACCGAGGTCATGCAGTTCGCGGAGCGCATCAAGTCACCCGTCGGGCATGCGCTCCGCGGCAAGGAGTGGATCCAGTACGAGAATCCGTACGACGTCGGTATGAGCGGCCTCCTCGGCTACGGCGCCGCGTACGAGGCCACCCACGCATGCGATCTGCTGATCCTGCTCGGCACCGACTTCCCGTACAACGCCTTCCTCCCCGACGATGTCAAGATCGCCCAGGTCGACGTGCGTCCGGAGCACCTGGGCCGTCGCTCCAAGCTCGACCTCGCCGTCTGGGGCGACGTGCGCGAGACGCTGCGCTGCCTCACGCCCAGGGTGCGGATCAAGAACGACCGGCGCTTCCTCGACAAGATGCTGAAGAAGCACACCGACGCGCTCGAGGGCGTCATCAAGGCGTACACCCGCAACGTCGACAAGCATGTTCCGGTCCATCCCGAGTACGTCGCATCGGTCCTCGACGAAATCGCGGACGAGGACGCCGTGTTCACGGTCGACACGGGCATGTGCAACGTATGGGCTGCCCGTTACCTGACGCCGAACGGGCGCCGCCGCATCATCGGCTCGTTCAGCCACGGTTCCATGGCGAACGCCCTGCCCCAGGCCATCGGAGCACAGTTCGTCGACCGCGGCCGGCAGGTCGTGTCGATGTCCGGCGACGGCGGCTTCGCCATGCTGATGGGCGATTTCCTCACCCTCGTCCAGTACGACCTGCCGGTGAAGGTCGTGCTCTTCAACAACTCCTCGCTGAGCATGGTCGAGCTGGAGATGCTGGTCGCGGGCCTGCCCTCGTACGGGACCACGAACCGCAACCCGGACTTCTCGGCGATCGCACGGGCGGCGGGCGCCCACGGCATCCGTGTGGAGAAGCCGAAGCAGCTCGCCGGGGCGCTGAAGGAGGCCTTCGCGTACAAGGGACCCGCCCTCGTGGACGTCGTGACCGACCCCAACGCGCTCTCCATCCCGCCGAGGATCAGCGCCGAGATGGTGACCGGCTTCGCGCTCTCCGCCAGCAAGATCGTGCTGGACGGGGGAGTGGGACGCATGGTCCAGATGGCTCGCTCCAACCTGCGGAACGTCCCACGACCGTGACGAGCGGAGCGTGCTGTCTTCATTACACGTGGTGAATCCCACATGCGTGGCCGCACGGGGGCGGGGCATGCATTTCGGGAGGGCTTGTGAGTGCCTGTGCGAGCAAGCGAGAAGGAAGGGACCGTTCCGACGTGCGGTGGGGGATGATGACGAGGCGTCAGGGAGGGTCTCGGCCGGCGCAGCTGCGCCGCAGAGTGGGGCGCGCGGACCTGAGAGCCGTGCCGGAGGTGAGGCGGGCCCTGCGCGACTTGCTGGGGCACGGCGACTGGGGCGAGCCGGGTTCGGCGGACGTCGCCGAGCTGCTCGTCAGCGAGCTGGTGACCAATGCGCTGGTCCACACGGCCGACGGCGCGGTCGTGACGGCGACGGTGGCGCCGAGCCGACTGCGGGTCGAGGTCCGGGACTTCACGTCCGGGCTGCCGGAGCCGCGCGTTCCGGTGGCCGACGAGAGCACCCACGGGCGGGGCCTCGTCCTGGTGCAGAACCTGGCGGATGCGTGGGGCGTGCAGGCCCACGCGCTGGGCAAGGTGGTCTGGTTCGAGCTGGACGGCGTGCGGACGTGAACCGTCCTGTCCGCCGTCCGCCCGACCTGCCGACCCGTCTCGTGCCGGCCGTCACTCGTCCGCCGGCCCGTGTGCCGCCGGTCCCTGTGCCGCCCGTTCAGCCGAACTGCCGCTCCAGATCCTTGAGTTTCCGCTCCAGGGAGTCGAGTCGCGGCAGCGCCTGGGTGTCGTCCTCGGCGGTGAGGTCGACCGTGAGGGGTTCAGCGCCCTTCACGGCCTGAAGGGAGGGCCGGGGGCGTCCCGCCTCGGCGGCTATGGCAGGCTCCGCGACCGGCCCCACGGAGGCCTGCGCGGAGCCGACCGGGCCGCCCGTGGCCGATCCGGGCACGGCCGATCCGGTCATGGGCGCGCCGCTCATGGTGGTGACCTCCACCTGACGGCCGCCACGGCCGCGGCCCCACGCCCGGTGCTGCCGGCTGAGGGCCCGCAGCTGCGCCCGCTCCCGCCTCTCCCGGTCGCGCCTGCGCATCCGGTCCTGCTCCTTCTGGCGTCGGTCCTCGCGGACCTCGTCCACGGCCTCGTCCAGCGTGCGTACGCCTTCGAGGAGCATCAGCGACCAGGCGCCGAAGGTTTCACGGGGCGCCCGCAGCCACCGTACGACCCGGATCTGCGGCAGCGGGCGGGGCACGAGGCCCTGCTCGCGGAGTGCGGCCCTGCGGGTCTGCTTCAGGGCGCGGTCGAAGAGGACCGCGGCCGACAGCGACATGCCCGCGAAGAACTGCGGGGCGCCCGCGTGGTCGATGCCGCGCGGCGCGTGGACCCAGTTGAACCAGGCGGCGGCGCCCGCGAACGCCCACACCAGCAGCCGGGAGCCGAGCGCGGCATCGCCGTGGCTGGCCTCGCGCACCGCGAGCACCGAGCAGAACATGGCGGCGCCGTCGAGGCCGAACGGGACGAGGTACTCCCAGCCGCCGGAGAGGTTCAGATTCTGCCGGCCGAAGCCGACCAGGCCGTGGAAGGACAGGGCAGCGGCGACCGCCGCACAGCAGAAGAGGAGCAGATAGGAGGCGGTGCCGTAGACCGCCTCCTTGCGCCTGCGGCGCTCCTCGCTGCGTTCCCAGGAGTCGTCGGCCGCGGAACCGTCACCGGCGCGCCTGCCGCGCGCGAGCACCGCCACCGCCGCCACGACCCCCGCGAGCATCACGGCGCCCGGAAGCAGCCAGTTCAGCGATATGTCGGTCAGTCTCATGCGGGGGTCCCTTGCATCCTTGCGTCGGCGACTGCTGCGTCCGCGTCGCGGTAGGGCGATTCGGGCGCCCATATTGGCCGAAGTCCGGTGGCGGACACGGGGTTTCGCGGCAAGAGAACGCCAAAGGGCCTTCGAGGCATGCGAATAGGTGCGTTCTGCTCGAACACGCACACACGGAGCGGGAATTGAGTTCGAATAACGCCACCCTGATGAGTGGCGCGAGAATGGGCGGGCGCCGTCAGTCCTGCGTGGCCGCGGTCAGCCTGCGCACGCGGTCGGCGTCGCACGTGCGCGGGCAGGTGACGCAGGTGTCCTCGGGTCGCAGCGCGTAGAACAGGCAGCAGCTCGCCCGGTCGCGGGTGGGCAGCGGCTCGCCGGCCGGGCCGGTGAGCTCGCGGAAGCCGGCCGTGCCGACGTACGGCTTGGTCGTGCCCGGCAGCAGCGCCTCCAGCTCCGCGATCGCGCGCCGCTCCTCGCCCAGCAGATGCGCGACGTACCAGAGGCCCTCGACGACCTCGTCCGTCACCATGCCCCACAGGGCCCGCCTGCCGCGCCGCATGCGCGGGCCGAAGCCGTCGAGGACGGGCCCGAAGTGGTCGGCGACGGCGTCCCGCACCTCGGCGCGCAGTGCTTCCTCGTCGGGCACGACGCGGGCGCCGGGCAGCTCCGCGGCAGGGTCGCCGGGCAGGCATGCGAAGTCGCGGACGCGGACGCTCAGCCGCCCGAGGGCCCGCTGGATGGCGACCTCCTCGACGGGGACCCGAGGCACCCGGCGGTCCAGGAACCAGGGGACCGTGATCAGCAGACAGGCCGGCCAGGCGTAGCGGTGCAGCCCGAAGCTGGCGATGACATCGGGGCGGGCCTGCTGCCCGTAGTCGCGCAGCACCTGGGCGTTGTCCCAGGCGAGGAACGCGTCCAGTACCGGGCCTCCGGCCGCGAGGTCCGCGGCCGCCGACCAGCCGCCGCCCCGGAGGGCCGGCTCGCCGTCGCGCAGCTCCTGGATGCGCAGCCCCGGGAACGCCTCGGTCAGGCGCGCGTAGGCGTCCGAAACGGGCGTGGCGGCGGAGGCGGAGGCGGCAACCCCCGAGCCGGGGAGAACGGCGGGGACGGTCATGCAGGGACCACCGAATCGCGATCGTCAGCAGGTTAGCCTTACCTTACCCGACGCGATCGATGTTTGAACTGCGGGCGTGTCCGCCTATCGTGCACAGGGGGCCCGTGCGGTGCGAGCCGGGCCCGTCGACGCCGGAGGAGGACCCGGGTGGAGCAGGGCAGAGCGCGCGGGGCCGCCGCGGCGCGGCCGTACGCCTCGTCGTACGAGTCCTCGTACGGGCCCGAGGCGCAGGTGCGCGTGCCGGAACAGGTCCGCAGTGCCGAGCAGGCCGGGGTGCCCGAGCCTGCCCGAGGTGAGCACACGCACAGCGAGCCCCCGGCGCCCCGGGTCGCCGTCCAGCGCCATTCGGTCCGCGGCCAGATTCTGGAGGCCCTGCGCACCGCCCTCGTCACCGGCGAGCTGGCCCCGGGCGAGATCTACTCGGCTCCCGCGCTCGGCGAGCGCTTCGGCGTCTCCGCCACCCCCGTGCGCGAGGCCATGCAGCAGCTCTCCCTCGAGGGCGCGGTCGAGGTCGTCCCCAACCGCGGCTTCCGGGTCGTCGAGCGTGACGCCCGCGAACTCTCCGAGCTCGCCGAGGTCCGCGCCCTCATCGAGGTCCCGGTCATGCTCCGGCTCGCCCGCACCGTCCCGGCCGCCCGCTGGACCGAGCTGCGCCCCCTCGCCGACGCGACCGCCGCGGCCGCGGCGACCGGCGACCGCGCCGGCTACGCCGAGTCCGACCGGGCCTTCCATCGCGCGGTGCTCTCCCTCGCCGGCAACGCGCAGCTCGTCGCCGTCGCCGACGACCTCCACCGCCGCTCCCAGTGGCCGCTCATGAGCGCCCCCGCCACCCGTCGCGCGCAGCTGGCGGCCGACGCCGCCGAGCACTCGGCGCTGCTGGAGGCCCTGATCGCCCAGGACTTGATGGTGGTCCAGACGCTGGTGCGGGAGCACTTCACCGGCGCGGACGGCTGAGGACGGGGGCGGGGCCCTTGCCGGACGCGATCGTGCCCCTCGCGGGCCAGAGCGTACGAGGCGCCGTCTGGGCACTGGCGAACCAGCTCGGCGTGGTGGCGCGGACACCGGGTGAGCTGATCGGCGCCCTGACGGCCGACCCGCGCCGCAGGGTGCTCGCCCTGCCGGACCTGCCCGCCGCCCACGACCCCGAGGCCCTGGCCGAACTGATGCAGGCGCTGCGGGAGCTGGGCCACATCCGGCTGATCACCGAGGCGAGGCCGGGCAGGACGGAGCCTCCCGGCGGCGCCCCGCCGGACCTCGACGACCCTTCCGCGGTCTGCGCGGCGGACCCGCTGCGGGTGACGGCCGCCTACGCGGACGACACCGGCCACGCGGACGACACCGGCCACCCGCACGACGCCCACGGCGGTCTGCGGGCCGCGTGGTTGCGTGCGGGTCAGTCCCTGGTCCGCGATCAGCCGGTGGCCGACCGTGCCCTCGTCCTCCTGGCCGCGCTCGGCGACGGCGCGGACCCCCGGCTGCGCCCGGCCCTCACCGGCCTCGCCACCGCCGCGCCCTGGCGGGTCGACTGGACCCGGGTGCGCGGCGACGTCACCCCGCCCTGGCCCGGTGCCGTGGCCGCGCTGGCCCACGGCACCGGCCGGTGGACGGACCACCTGCTCGTGGCGGACCAGCGCGGCACGGTCCGCTCGCTGCACCCCGCCGACGCCACGCCCGCGCCGGGCTCCGCCCCGATGCCCGTACGGATCAAGGCACTTGCGCCGGTGGCCGACGGCAGCCTGCTTCTGCTGGACGAGCGGGGGCACCTGCACACCCAGGGCCGTACGCCCCTCACGGAAGCCGTCGCGGCCACGCTGGCGAAGTACCCGGGCACGGCTCTGACCGCGACCGACGGCCTCGTTCTCGTCGGTGACCGGCACGGCTCGGTGCATGCCTTCGGCTTCCGGGGAATGCACCAGGCCGCCCTCCACCGGGGCCGGGTCACCGCCTTGGCGGTCAGCGACGCCACACCGGTGCCGCGGGCCTACAGCGGAGGGGCGGACGGCACGGTCCGCGCCTGGCACCCGGGCCGGGCCCCGGAGCCGGTCCCCGTTGCCGAGCGCCCCTGCCCGGTGGTCGCCCTTGCCGCGCAGGGCGCGGCGCTCGCGATCGCCTGGGCCGACGGCCTCGTGGAACTCGTGGGACCCATGGATCCCGTGGGACCGGTGGAACTCGTCGAGCCCCACCGCCCGGACGCCGCCGGTGCCCTGACCTTCCGTCCGGGCCCACCGGTCCGCGCCGTCGCGATGGCATCCGACCGGTCGGTCGTCATCGGCATGGACGAGGCCCTGATCCGCCTCACCGCCCGATCCGCTCGCTGATCCGCTTCCCGTGCGCATCCCGAGGCATCCCGGGCGCGTACTGCTCGTCGTCGACGGTTCCGTCGAAACCGGACGGGCGGCCCGGGCCCAGGGCCACCCGGACGCTACGCCGTGCGGCAGCAGCGCGAGCGCAACGACGGCGCGCCGGCCGGGTGGTCGACCGGCACGCTGATCATCCTCGTGGACATGGCGCGGTGATTTCTGCACGCAGGAGCCATGCCGTGGCCGTAGCCTCGTCGGGCCGCCGGTCGATCCTTCGGCGCGGAGCTGCCTCTCTCGCGGTGCCCGTGTCCGCCGGCTCAACGGTGCCGGACCTGTCGACGGCGGCTCAGGAGGGCACCATGGATTCGCTCGCCGCACGGAGCCGGGTGCGCTCCCGGAAGCGATTCCTGCTTGCCGCCATGGGATGTGCCGGCGGAATGGTCCTCTTCGACCAGACCGTCGTCGCTGTTGCCCTGACCCCCATGGCACGGGATCTGGGGCTCGATGCCGCGGCCATGTACCGCGTGGTGCTCATCTACGTCCTGTCGCTGTCGTCGTTGGCCGCCGTCGTCGGAATGATTGCGCGCCGATTCGGGTTCCCCCGCACCGTCCGGTGCGGGGTCGTGCTCTTCGCCGCCGCGGGGTGGGTGGTTCTGCGGTCCCGGCGGCCGGTCCTGGACCTTCGTCTCATGAGGCTTCGGGCCTTCGCTGTCGCCGTGGCACTGACGTTCCTGGTGCAGGCGGGACAGCTGAGCCTGATGTTGCACGCGGCGGTCCACCTGCAGCAGGTGGAGCACCTCTCGGTGCTGACCTCCGGCGTCGCGCTGCTCGCCCTGGTCGTTCCGCTGGGAGCCGGAACCTACCTGTCCGGTCGTCTGCGGGACCGCTTCGGCTCGGCCAGGGCGGCGACCGTGACCGGGCTGGCGTGCGCCGCGGCAGGAGTGGCCGTGTGGACCTCGGCCCTCGCGTCCGGCGACCCCTACTGGCAGATCCCCGGAATGCTCGCGGCAGGCCTGGGGATGGGCATGCCCATCCCCGCACTCAGTGCCGAGATGATGAACTCCGTTCCCGACGACGCGAGAGCCGACGCCTCCGTGCTCCGCCAGACGCTCCGGCAAATGGGCGGGGCCTTCGGCATCGCCGTGATCGGTGCGGTCGCGCTCACCGGCAAGGACCGCACGGCGAACGGCGCGGGCGTCTTCACCGGCGCGGCCACGGTCGCCGGTTTCGTCGGGGCGGGCGTCTTCCTGACCCTGGCGTTCGTGCTCGCCCTGACGATGCTGCCGCGGCGAACCGACCTCACACCGCCCTGACGGCCTGGGCCGGCGGATTCAACTGGTCCGCCAGCCATGTCGGTACGCCGCCCAGCAGCCGGAACAGCCGCATCGCCTCGGCCCGCAGGCGGGCGGCTTCCGGTTCGGGCTCGGTGTCGGCGAGTGCGGCCAGGGCCGGGGCCGTACCGACCAAATAGCCGAGCTCCTCACGGATACGGAGGGACTCCGTGAACCCGTGGCGGGCCTCGGCCAGTTCACCGTCGCGGAGCGCGAGCGCGGCCAGATGGCGCCATGTGAAGGAGAGCAGGAGAGCGTCGTCCTGGGCGACGGCGCCCGCGTGGGCCCGGTGGTACGCGGCGCGGGCGGCCTGCGGGGAGTCCGCGAGGTGTTCGGCGACGAGGCCGCGGCGGAAGTCGAGGAGAGGGCGGCCGGGGGCGGACGGCGCGAGCAGTGCCGCCGCCCTGCCCAGGGCCGCGCGGGCCTCGTCGGCCCGGTCGCGGACGCCCAGCACGGTCGACGCGTAGGCGAGCTGCCCGCGTTCGCAGGCCGCGGCCCCGCGCTCGTCGTCGTCACGGGCCGACGCCTCCGCCGCACGCAGCGCGTCCTCGGCGTCCGCCCAGCCCTTGCCGGTGAACAGGCAGCGCTCGACGAGCAGCGCGGCGCGTTGCAGCGTGAGCGCCGGGGACGCGGAGTGGGGGGCGAGGAGAGCCGCTGCGTCGGTCCAACAGCCGCGGGAGCGCAGCCGCCATACCGCGGTCTGGAGTGGATCGTCACCTGCAGTGGTTCCGGAACCAGACATGGCGGTATGCGCCACGTTGCCCTCCCCAAGCGCGCCATTGTGCTGTTGAGTCAGACCGAATCTCAGCATGGACAGGCATGCCTGGCCAAGGGTTCTGGTGAATCAGTTCACAATCTCTGGGCGTTCGACCGCTGCCTGGCGTACCGGTCGGCGTGATTCCGCTTGCGCGTACGCCATTTGAAGCTTTCCCGAAATCCCCGGGGTGAGCCGGTCCGGGCGGGTGGGTCCGCGTGTCCGTCCCCAAGTGCCTGACGGGCTGGGTGTGGGGGCTCGGTACCGTCCGCCGGCCCGCGAGTCCGTCCGGCCAGTCGCACTGGTCGCCCGCGGACGGCGCCCGGATCAGCAGCAGCGGGACGGCGGCGCTGATGAAGAGCGCACCCGCCCGGTCGACCTTCACCTGCCGCTCAGGCGCCGGACAGGCCTCGGTGGGAGGAAGGCTCGCCGCGGCCGCCCCCGACGTGCCGGACGCCGCCCCAGGGCAGGCCCGGTCGGGCTCAGCTCATGCGCAGCGCGAGGAAGAAGTCCAGCTTGTCCTCCAGCCGGGACAGGTCCCGGCCGGTCAGCTGCTCGATCCGCCCCACCCGGTACCGCAGCGTGTTCACATGCAGATGGAGCCGCGTCGCGCAGCGCGTCCAGGAGCCGTCGCAGTCCAGGAACGCCTCCAGCGTCGGGATGAGCTCCGCCCTGTGCCGCCGGTCGTATTCGCGCAGCGGGTCCAGAAGGCGGGCCGTGAAGGCGCGGCGGACGTCGTCGGGGACGAAGGGGAGCAGCAGGACGTGCGAGGCCAGCTCGTGGTGGCCGGCCGCGCACACCCGGCCCGGGCGGGCGGCGGCGACGCGGCGGGCATGGCGGGCCTCCTCCAGGGCGCCGCGCAGGCCCTCCGCCGAGTGGACGGCGGCGCTGACGCCGAAGGTGAGGCGGCCGTCGCCGTCGAGTCCCGCGGAGAGGGGCTCGCGGACTGCGGCGAGCAGCGCGTCCGCGTGGAGCCCGGCGCTGCTGGTGCCGATGTCGGCCGCCGGACCCTCGAGCAGGTCGTCGGGCGCATCGGGGGCGCCGGGGACGGCGGCTGCCGCCACGGCGGGCAGCGGGACCAGCGCGATCGCCTCGTCCCCCGTGTGCGCGACGGCGATGCGGTCGGCCGACTCCGCGCCCGTCGTCGCCGGGTCGACCAGGATCTCCTCGAGCAGCGACTGGCTGACCGGGCCGGCCTCGATGGGCGCACCGCCCTCCTGCTCCCACTCCACCCGCGCGACGACGACCTGCCAGTGCGGGGCGGTGCCGAGGCCGGGCAGCAGCACGGGTGCGGCGACCCGCAGCCGGGCGGCGATCTCGGCGGGCGCGGCGCCGCTCTGGACGAGTTCCAGGACTTCCTGGGCGAGTCGGCGGCGTACCGTTCGCGCCGCCTCGCGCCGGTCGCGTTCGACGGCGATGAGCTGGGTGACGCCCTGGAGGAGATCGAGGCGGGCGGCGGGCCAGTCGGAGGCGTCGGCCTCGACGGCGAGCAGCCATTCGGACAGTACGGTCTCGCGGACGTCGCGCGCAGCGGGCGCGGCGCCCCGGCCGGTGCTGCGGATCGGGAAGAGCGAAAACGTCGTGCCGGGGGCGCCGGCGGCGGTCGCGCGGTGCGGGCCGCGCCGGCCGGTGCGCGTCGCGGCGAGGTGCTCACCGGCGAGCGCGGCGCTGACCCCGGCGGGCAGCGGGTCGCCCGCGCCTGCGATCCGGCGGCCGGTGGGGGAGAGGACCCAGGCGTGAAGGTCGAGGTCGGAGCCGAGGAGGTCCAGGACCACCTCGGGCCCGCCGCCCGCCGGTCCCGAGGTCATCAGCCGGCGGTGCCGGTCCACGACGGCGGCCAGGTCACCTGCACGCTCGCCCGACACCTGCCGTACGACATGCTCGGTGATCGTTGCGAAAGCGACGGACTCGTTGACGGCGAAGAGCGGCAGGCGGTGCCGTACACAGGCCTCGACGAGGTCGTCCGGGACGTCCCCGAGCTCCGCCTCGCCGGCTGCGAGACCGGCGACCCCGGCGCTTGCGAGAATACGTACAAAAGGCTCGGAATCTTCGGCGGTGCGACGCCAGGCGAGACCGGTGAGGACCAGCTCACCGCCCGACAGATAGCGGCTCGGGTCTCTGAGGTCGGTCGTCATCACGCCACGGACGGTGCGGTCCAGCTCGTCGTCGCCGCCGAGCAGCCGCAGTCCCAGCGCGTCGGTTTCCAGCAGTGCGCGCAGCCGCATCTCGTCGCCGCCGATCTGTCTCGTTGTTGCCGTTGGACCCACGTGAGGTTCGGGCCGTTGGTTTCAGGAGGAAAGCCGAGAGGTTACCGAGTCCCGTCTTTCGTTCGAATCTACAAGACGGCGGTGGCGACCAGCCAACTCCTTCATGTTTTCGGTGACTGCACCGGGCGAGGCGGTGCTTGTGTACTTGGGCCACACCGCGTTAACAGGACATGTATGTCCAGACGAGGGCCGGCCGTCCCCAGCCCCTGCGAACGACCGAATCACGTAGAAGAGAGCCACTCATGGACTTCCTTCGCCCCGCCAGCTGGGAGGAGGCGCTCGCCGCCAAGGCCGAGCACCCCACGGCTGCGCCCATTGCGGGTGGCACCGACATCATGGTCGAGATCAACTTCGATCACCGGCGGCCCGAGTACCTCCTGGACCTGAACCGCATCGTCGAGCTGCGCGAGTGGGAAGTCGGCGAGGAGAACGTCCGTCTGGGCGCCTCCGTCCCGTACACCCAGATCATGGAGAACCTCCGGGCGGAGCTTCCCGGCCTCGCGCTCGCCTCGCACACCGTCGCATCCCCGCAGATCCGCAACCGCGGGGGCGTCGGCGGCAACCTCGGCACCGCGTCCCCGGCCGGCGACGCGCACCCGGCCCTGCTGGCCGCCGGCGCCGAGGTCGAGGTCGAGTCGGTGCGTGGCGCGCGCTTCATCCCGATCGACGCCTTCTACACGGGCGTGAAGCGCAACGCGCTCGCCCCGGACGAGCTCATCAAGACGATCCACATCAAGAAGGCCGACGGCCCGCAGCAGTTCTCGAAGGTCGGCACCCGCAACGCGATGGTCATCGCCGTGTGCGCCTTCGGCATCGCGCTGCACCCCGAGACCCGCACGGTGAAGACCGGTATCGGCTCCGCCGCGCCCACCCCGGTGCGCGCGACCGCCGCCGAGGAGTTCCTGAACGCCGCGCTCGAGGAGGGCGGCTTCTGGGACAGCGGCAAGATCATCACTCCTTCGATCGCCAAGCAGTTCGCGGAGCTCGCCTCCGCCGCCTGCAACCCGATCGACGACGTCCGTGGCACTGCCAAGTACCGCCGTCACGCGGTCGGCATCATGGCCCGCCGCACGCTCGGCTGGACCTGGGAGCAGTACCGCGGCACCGGCCGCACCCTTGAAGGAGCTGCATAACCATGCGCGTGAATTTCACGGTCAACGGCCGTAAGCAGGAAGCGGACGACGTCTGGGAGGGCGAGAGCCTCCTCTACGTACTGCGTGAGCGCCTGGGCCTGCCGGGCTCGAAGAACGCCTGTGAGCAGGGCGAGTGCGGTTCCTGCACGGTCCGTCTCGACGGTGTGCCGGTGTGTTCGTGCCTGGTCGCCGCCGGTCAGGTCGAGGGCCGCGAGGTCGTCACCGTCGAGGGCCTCGCGGACTTCGCCAAGCAGCGCGCCGAGCACGGCGGCGGATGGGGACACCTCCCACGCCCGGAGGGCTGTGGGGGAGGCACGGGTGCCTGCGGCTCCTCCGGCACCTCTCTCCAGGACGCCCGGCAGTGGTCCGCTCGCCCGTCCGACGGGGTCAGCGACTCCCGGACCGGCGAGGGCACCGAGCTCGCCCCGATCCAGCAGGCGTTCATCGACGCCGGCGCCGTCCAGTGCGGCTTCTGCACCCCGGGTCTGCTGGTCGCGGCCGACGAGCTGCTGGAGCGCAACGCCTCCCCGTCCGACGCGGACATCCGTGAGGCACTCTCCGGCAACCTCTGCCGCTGCACCGGTTACGAGAAGATCCTCGACGCCGTCCGCCTCGCGGCCGCCCGTCAGGAACGTCAAGGAAACCAGGAAGCGACGGTCTGACCATGGCGCTGAATCCCCGAGTCGCCGCCGCTCCGGCAGGCACTCCCACGAAGGTCACCCAGGGATCGCAGACCAAGGGCGGCATCGGCGAGTCCACGCTCCGCCCCGACGGCACCCTCAAGGTCACCGGAGAGTTCGCGTACTCCTCTGACATGTGGCACGAGGACATGCTGTGGGGTCAGATCCTGCGCTCCACCGTCGCGCACGCCGAGATCGTCTCCATCGACATCTCCGAGGCCCTCGCCCAGGCGGGCGTCTACGCCGTGCTGACCTACGACGACCTGCCGACCGAGGTGAAGAACTACGGCCTGGAGATCCAGGACACCCCGGTCCTCGCCCACGGCGTCGTACGCCACCACGGCGAGCCGGTGGCCCTCGTCGCCGCCGACCACCCGGAGACCGCACGCCGCGCCGCCGCCAAGATCAGGGTCGAGTACAAGGAGCTGCCCGTCGTCACCGACGAGGCCTCCGCGACCGCGCCCGACGCGCCGGTCCTGCACCCCGGCCGCGACGACCACCACGCGGGCCACGTCCCGCACCCGAACATCGTCCACCGCCAGCCGATCGTCCGCGGCAACGCCGACGAGGCCGCCGGCCGAGCCGATGTGATCGTCACGGGCGAGTACACGTTCGGCATGCAGGACCAGGCCTTCCTCGGTCCGGAGTCCGGCCTCGCCGTGCCGGCCGAGGACGGCGGCGTCGACCTGTACGTGGCCACCCAGTGGCTGCACTCCGACCTCCGCCAGATCGCCCCGGTCCTCGGCCTGCCCGAGGAGAAGGTCCGCATGACGCTCTCCGGCGTCGGCGGCGCCTTCGGCGGCCGCGAGGACCTGTCGATGCAGATCCACGCCTGTCTGCTGGCACTGCGCACCGGCAAGCCGGTCAAGATCGTCTACAACCGGTTCGAGTCCTTCTTCGGTCACGTGCACCGCCACCCGGCGAAGCTCCACTACGAGCACGGCGCCACCAAGGACGGCAAGCTCACGCACATGAAGTGCCGGATCGTCCTGGACGGCGGCGCATACGCGTCGGCGTCCCCGGCGGTCGTCGGCAACGCCTCCTCGCTCTCCGTCGGGCCGTACGTCGTGGACGACGTCGACATCGAGGCGATCGCGCTCTACACCAACAACCCGCCCTGCGGCGCCATGCGCGGCTTCGGCGCGGTCCAGGCGTGCTTCGCGTACGAGGCCCAGATGGACAAGCTCGCCAAGGAGCTGGGCATGGACCCGGTCGAGTTCCGGCAGCTCAACGCCATGGAGCAGGGCACGCTCCTGCCGACGGGGCAGCGGGTCGATTCCCCGGCCCCGGTCGCCGAACTGCTGCGCCGCGTCAAGGCCATGCCCCTGCCGCCCGAGCAGCAGTGGGTGACCACCGAGGGCGCCGACGTGCGCGCGCTGCCCGGCGGTCTGTCCAACACCACCCACGGCGAGGGCGTCGTCCGCGGCATCGGCTACGCCGTCGGCATCAAGAACGTCGGCTTCTCCGAGGGCTTCGACGACTACTCCACCGCCAAGGTGCGGATGGAGGTGATCAACGGCGAGCCGGTCGCGACCGTGCACACCGCGATGGCCGAGGTCGGCCAGGGAGGTGTCACCGTCCACGCCCAGATCGCCCGTACGGAGCTGGGTGTCACGCAGGTGACCATCCACCCCGCCGACACGCAGGTCGGCTCCGCCGGCTCGACGTCCGCCTCCCGGCAGACCTACGTCACCGGCGGCGCCGTCAAGAACTCCTCGGAGCTGGTCCGCGAGAAGGTCCTGGAGCTGGGCCGCCGCAAGTTCGGTACGTACCACCCGGCCTGGGCCACCGCCGAGTTGCGGCTCGAAGGCGGCAGGGTCGTCACCGACGGCGGCGAGGTCCTCGCCGACCTGGTGGACGTCCTGGAGGGCGAGGCCGTCGAGGTCGAGGCCGAGTGGCGGCATCGCCCGACCGAGGCCTTCGACCTGCGCACCGGCCAGGGCAACGGCCACGTCCAGTACTCGTTCGCCGCGCACCGCGCGGTCGTCGAGGTGGACACCGAGCTCGGCCTGGTGAAGGTCATCGAGCTGGCCTGCGCCCAGGACGTCGGCAAGGCGCTCAACCCGCTGTCTGTCGTCGGCCAGATCCAGGGTGGCACCACGCAGGGCCTGGGCGTGGCGGTCATGGAGGAGATCATCGTCGACCCCAGGACCGCGAAGGTGCGCAACCCCTCCTTCACGGACTACCTCATCCCCACGATCCTCGACACGCCGACCATCCCGGTCGACGTGCTCGAACTCGCCGACGACCAAGCCCCGTACGGGCTCCGTGGCATCGGCGAGGCCCCGACCCTGTCGTCCACGCCGGCCGTCCTCGCGGCGATCCGGAACGCGACCGGTCTGGAGCTCAACAGGACGCCGGTACGCCCCGAGCACCTCACGGGGACCTGACCGGCTCGCCCACCTCCCCGGACGGTGCGTCCTGCCCGGAACGTCGGAGTCCAGGCCCGCACCGTCCGGAGGAACCCGTACCGCACCGCTCGCGCCACGGGACCACCGCGCAGTACCAGCAGTATCCGCAGTACCCGCAGTACGAGCACCATCAGCAACAACAGGTAGCAGCAGTCGTTCGTCTCGGGCCGTCCCCCGGGTCGTGCAGCCCACGCAAGATCCCAAATCCCGCAGCTTGTCCGACACTTCACGTCTTATGCGGGTGCCCCTGTGAACCTTGGGAGTAGGCACCATGACCCAGTCGTCAGTGGAGCCGAAGACCGCCGCGGAGGACGCGGGCCCCGGCTCGCACGTCCCCGCCGGTAGGTCTTGGCTCGACCGGTACTTTCACATATCCGAACGAGGATCGACGGTCGCGCGCGAGGTGCGCGGCGGCATCACCACCTTCATGGCGATGGCGTACATCCTCCTGCTCAACCCACTGATCCTCAATGGCAAGGACGTTGCGGGCAACGTCCTCGGCCAGCCGGGACTCATCACTGCGACTGCCTTCGCGGCCGCGGCGACCACCCTGTTGATGGGCTTCGTCGGCAAGGTTCCGCTCGCCCTCGCGGCCGGTCTGAGCGTGTCCGGCGTTCTCGCCTCGCAAGTAGTGCCCCAGATGACCTGGCCGCAGGCCATGGCCATGTGCGTCCTGTACGGCCTCGTGATCTGCCTCCTGGTGGTCACCGGTCTTCGCGAGCTCATCATGAACGCGATCCCGCTCGCGCTGAAGCACGGCATCACCATGGGCATCGGCCTGTTCATCGCCCTGATCGGCCTGGTCAAGTCGGGCTTCGTCGGCAGGGGCCCGGAGTTCGGCCCGCCCGTCACCCTCGGCGTGGGCGGCGAACTGGCCGGCTGGCCCGTCCTGATCTTCTGCTTCACCCTGCTGCTGATCTTCATGCTGCAGGCCCGCGCCATCCCCGGCGCGATCCTCGTCGGCATCGTGGCCGGTACGCTCGTCGCCGTCGTCGTCCACAACGTGGCCGGTCTCGACGCCAAGGCGTGGAACATGGCCCCGCCGGAGCTGACCGGCGGCGCGGTCTCCATGCCCGACTTCTCGCTCTTCGGCCAGGTCGAGTTCGGCGGCTGGGGTGACGTCGGCGCGATGACCGTCGGCTTCATCGTCTTCACGCTCGTGCTGGCCGGCTTCTTCGACGCAATGGCCACCATCATCGGCGTGGGCACCGAGGCCAACCTCACCGACGAGCGGGGTCGGATGCCCGGCCTGTCCAAGGCCCTGTTCATCGACGGTGCGGGCGGTGCGATCGGCGGTGTCTCGGGCGGCTCCGGCCAGACCGTGTTCGTCGAGTCGGCCACCGGCGTCGGCGAGGGTGCCAGGACCGGGCTCGCCTCGGTCGTCACCGGCCTGTTCTTCGCCGCCTGTCTGTTCTTCACCCCGCTGACCGCGATCGTGCCGCCCCAGGTCGCCTCCGCGGCCCTGGTCGTCATCGGCGCGATGATGATGCAGAACGCCAAGCACGTGGACTGGAGCGACCGCTCGGTCGCCATCCCGGTCTTCCTCACCGTTGTGCTGATGCCGTTCACCTACAGCATCACCGCGGGTGTGGCCGCCGGTGTCATCTCGTACGTTGCCATCAAGGTCGCCCAGGGCAAGGCCCGTGAGGTGGGCGGCTTCATGTGGGGCCTGACCGCGATCTTCGTCGTGTTCTTCGCCCTCCACCCCGTCGAAGGGTGGCTGGGGGTCCACTGACCCCCCGAGCGCCCTCCACGTATCCGCAGAACCCCGAGGAGACCGACATGCTGGACATCGCCGACGAGCTGCACCGGTGGGTCGAGCAGGGACGCGACTTCGCCGTGGCCACCGTGGTGGCGGTCGGCGGCAGCGCGCCCCGCCGGCCCGGTGCCGCACTCGCCGTCGACAGCGACGGCACGGCGATCGGGTCGGTCTCCGGAGGCTGCGTGGAGGGCGCCGTGTACGACCTGTGCCGACAGGCGCTCGAGGACGGCGAAACCGTTCTCGAGCGCTTCGGGTACAGCGACGAGGACGCCTTCGCGGTCGGCCTGACCTGCGGTGGGATCATCGACATCCTCGTCACCCCGGTACGCGCGGACTCTCCCGCGAGGACGACGTTCGCTGCCTCGCTGGCCGCCGCCGCGCGAGGGGAGGCGGCGGCGGTCGCGCGGATCACCGACGGCCCGGCCGAACTGCTGGGGCGTGCCCTCCTCGTCCGTACGGACGGTTCCTACGAAGGCGGCCTGGGCGGGCACCCCGAACTGGACCGCACCGCGGCGGGCGAGGCCCGCGCCCTCCTGGACGCCGGCCGGACCGGCACCGTCGGGATCGGTGCGGACGGCTCGCGCTGCGGGCAGCCGCTCACCCTGCTCGTCGAATCCAGCGTGCCCGCCCCCCGGATGATCGTGTTCGGTGCCATCGACTTCGCGTCGGCGCTGGTGCGGGCGGGCAAGTTCCTCGGCTACCACGTGACCGTGTGCGACGCGCGGCCCGTGTTCGCGACGAGGCCGCGCTTCCCCGAGGCGGACGAGATCGTCGTCCGGTGGCCGCACGAGTACCTCGCGTCGACGGACGTCGACAGCCGTACGGTGCTGTGCGTCCTCACCCATGACGCCAAGTTCGACGTGCCCCTGCTGGAGCTGGCGCTGAGGCTTCCCGTCGCGTACGTCGGCGCGATGGGCTCCCGACGTACCCATGAGGACCGCAACACGCGGCTGCGTGAGGTCGGCGTCACCGAACTCGAGCTCGCCCGGCTGCGCTCGCCGATCGGCCTCGACCTCGGCGCCCGGACGCCCGAGGAGACGGCCCTGTCGATCGCCGCGGAGATCGTCGCCGACCGGCGCGGAGGCAGCGGGGTCTCGCTGACCGGTGCGCACACCCCGATCCACCACGACGGGCCGCCCGCCCCGGAGCAGGTCATCGGGTCCGTCGCCTGACGCTCTCCAGCGGCCGCGGTTCTCTTCCGGCTCCTCATATCGGGCGCCCAAAAGGGGTGAAAGTTAGAATCGTGGCATGGGAGAGCGTCCCGTCGCGCCGAACGCGCCCCAGCTCGTCCTCGAGACCGACGGGGGCTCCTTGCTGATGAGCCCCGGTCGGGAGTACCACGTCGGACGCGACCCCACGAGCGAGATCGTGCTGGACGACGCACGTGTGTCCTGGCACCACGCCGTGCTGCGCACCGAGGGAGGGCACTGGACCGTCCAGGACGTGAACAGCACCAACGGCACCTACGCCGACGGCCATCGCATCAACGAGTGGGGCGTGGGGCCCGGCAGTGTCCTGCGGTTCGGCAACCCGGCCGACGGGCCACGGGCCGTGATCAACAGGGTGTCCGAGGCCGAGCCCAAGCCCGCGCCTCCCCCGCCGCCCCCGCCTCCTGCGTCGCGTCCCCGCCCACCCGCGTCCCCCACGCCTCGTGCGCATCCCGCCCCACCCGCGTCCCCCACGCCTCTTGCGCATCCCGCCCCTCCCGCGCCTGTCCGCCCCGCCGAGCCCGCTCGCGCCGCAACCCCGCCGGACGGGCACCCTGCCGTGCACCCGTCCGCCGTCTCCCTGCCCTCCGCCACGCACACCTTCAAGCAGCCCACGACCGTCCGCCCGCTGCTCACCCGCACCGTGCGGATCGGCCGCGCCCGGGACAACGACCTCGTCATCGACGATCTGATCGTCTCCCGCCGGCACGCGGAACTGCGGGCGCACCGGGACGGCACGTACGAGATCGCCGACCTCGGCAGCCACAACGGGACCTACCTCAACGGCCGGCCCGTCGCCCGCGCCCCGGTGACCGAGAACGACATCATCGGCATCGGCCACTCCACCTTCTGCCTCATCGGCGACGAGCTGCAGGAGTTCGTCGACTCCGGCGAGATCTCGCTCGACGTGCAGAACCTCGCCGTCGCCGTGGACGGCGGACGCAAGGTCCTTCTCGACAGTGTGTCCTTCCCCGTCGCCGAGAAGTGCCTGCTCGCCGTCGTCGGGCCGAGCGGCGCGGGGAAGTCCACGCTGCTCAACGCGCTCACCGGACTGCGCCCCGCCGATCACGGCACCGTCCTCTACGACGGCCGCGACCTCTACCGCGACTACGCCGAGCTGCGCCGGCGCATCGGACTCGTACCGCAGGACGACATCCTGCACCTCCAGCTCACGGTGCGCAGGGCCCTGCAGTACGCGGCCGAACTGCGCTTCCCCGGGGACAGCGCGCCCGAGGAACGCGACGAGCGGGTCGAGGAGGTCATCCGGGAACTGGGCCTTGAGCAGCGCGCGGACCAGCCCATCCACACCCTCTCCGGCGGCCAGCGCAAACGCGTCAGCGTCGCCCTGGAGCTGCTGACGAAACCGTCGCTGCTGTTCCTCGACGAGCCGACATCGGGACTCGACCCCGGCATGGACCGCTCGGTCATGCACCGGCTGCGCGGGCTCGCCGACGACGGGCGCACCGTCATCGTCGTCACCCACAGCGTGCTCAGCCTGGACGTCTGCGACCGGCTGCTCGTCCTCGCGCCCGGGGGCCGCATCGCCTACTACGGGCCGCCCGACGAGGCCCTCTCGTTCTTCGGTTTCGATCACTGGCCCGAGGCCTTCGAGGCGTTCGAGAACGACCGTGACCGCGACTGGGCGGGGGAGTACCGGGTATCCTCGTACCACCGCCAGTACATCGCCGTCGGCAGCCCGCAGCCCCGGCTCGACGAGGACAGGCATCCCGCGGACTTCACGCCGCCGCCCAAGTCGCAGAGCTGGTTCGACCAGTTGAGCACGCTCGTACGGCGCTACGCGGCCGTGCTGAGCGCCGACCGCACCTTCATCATCATCATGATCGCGCTGCCGATCGGGATGGGCCTCATGGCCCGGGGCCTGGCCGGCAGCAGATTCACCGAGGAGACGGCGCTGGACGCCCTGCTCGTCCTGTGCGTGGGCGCGGTCCTGACCGGCGCGGCGAACGCGGTGCGCGAGCTCGTCAAGGAACGCGTCATCTACCGGCGGGAGCGTGCCGTCGGACTCTCCAGATCCGCGTATCTGATGTCGAAGGTCGTGGTCCTGGGCACGATCACCGCGGCCCAGGCCGTCGTGCTCACCCTCGTCGGACTGTTCGGGGTCGACCTCAACGCCCCCGGCGGTCAGGGCAACCTGATGCCGCCGCTCCTCGAGATCACCGTGGCCGTCGCGCTGCTGTCGCTCACGGCGATGATGCTCGGCCTCGTCATCTCCGCACTGGTCCCCAAGGAGGAGGTCACCATGCCGCTGCTGGTCCTCCTCACCATGGTCCAGATCGTCTTCTGCGGTGCCCTGCTGAAGCTGAACGGCGTCGCGGGTCTGGAGCAGTTCGCGTGGCTGGTGCCGGCCCGGTGGGGCTTCGCGGCCATGGCCGGGTCGGTCGACATCGCCCGGATCGTGCCGACGCCGGACACCGACGATCCGCTGTTCGGGCACTCCGCCGGGCTCTGGCTGCAGAACATGGGCGTGATGGTGGTGTTCTGCGTCGTGCTCCTGGGCGTCGTCGCGCGGCTGCTGCGGCGCCATGAACCCGCGGTCATGCGGAAGTAGAGGGTGGTGGCGACATGACCGACTCCGCTTCCGTGCCCGGGTTCCGGCCCACGCATGTCGTCCCCGGCGACGGGATGCAGACCTGGGAGTCGCCCGACGCGAGCCGTCCCAGCGCGCCGCTCGACGCCTATCTGCCGGTCCAGGTCGTCGACCGGCGCGGCGACTGGGGCCGGGTGCTCTGCGCCAACGGCTGGTCGGCCTGGGTCGACGGCCGGCTGCTCGTCCCGGTACCGCAGGACCCGCCGAGCGCCGGCCGGCCGCTCGACCGCGCGGTGGATCCGCGCCCGCTGCTCGCTCGCGCGGAGGAGGCGCTGGGACAGTACCGGCGAGCGGCGGAGTCCCTCGCCGGGGGCGGGTCGGACGGGGAGACGTTCCGCCGGAGCACCCAGGGGGTGCGGGTGGGCGTGGTCGTGGACGGGGAGTCGCTGTGGCTGTACGACGGTGAGCAGGAGCGGTGGATGTACTGCGACGGCACCCGGCTGGCCACGTTCGCGTCGGACTCCCCGCCCCTGGGCACGCCCACGCCCTCCGGTACCGCCGCCGACGGCTTGCCCACACCCGCGCCCCCCACACGCAGCGTCCCCCTGGACGGCTCGGACCCGCAGGCCTCCCCGCCTCCGCCGCAGTCCTCGTCCCCGACCCAGGACACGGCGGGCTGGCGCAGCGGCGGGTGACGGTGCGGGTGCCCGCGTCCGCGGCGGGGCCGTACGGTCCGCGTGGGCCCGCGTGTCCGTCCTCAATTGCAGAACGGGTTCGGATCGGCCACCGGTACCGTCCGGACGGGCCCGCTCGTCCGTCCTCCAGCGCCGGACGCGCTTCGACGAAAAGGCCTCGTGCCTACGGGCGGTCCGGTGGGGCCGGGACCTTGCCGCGGCGGCGGACCGGGGCGGCGAGGACCGAGCCGAGCAGGCCGGCGACCAGGCCCCAGGCCAGACCGATACCGACCGCCCCCCAGAGCCGCGGATCCAGCGCGACCTCCCCGCCGAGCCCCTCGACCTCGCCGATGCCGATCAGCGACAGCCCGTACCGTGCGGTGACCCGGACGAGGAGGCAGACGACCAGCGTGGTGAGAGCCAGCGCGATGCCCATGTGCAGGGCGTGCTCCCAGGGCCGCATCCGGGCCGGGGACCGCACGGCCATCAGGAAGGCCGCACCGAGCACCAGCACCACCGCTGCCACCAGCAGCCACCATGCACGGCCGTCGCGCTCGGAGAGCGTGGCGAGGTTGAGCGTCCCGCCCTCCGGCGTACGCAGCACCTCGTCCAGCACCTGCGGCATCGGCAACCCGAACGGCCCCTGCACCTTGCCGTCCCACGACGCGCCGAGGCCCAGCGTGAGCGCGAGCCACATCAGGTTCGGCAGTCCGAGCAGGATCACCGCGAAGGTCCGGGCGGCGTGCCCCTGTGTCGCGGCGACGACCAGACCGATGCACAGGCCGAGGACGACGTACGCGAGCAGCAGCGCCACCATCGCGAACGCCGCCGGGCGCACCGACTCCTGGAAACGCACCAGCCGGGTGGGCAGCGGCGCCCGACGCGACACCAGGAGCGCCACCGCGATCACACCGATCAGCCACAGCAGGCCGTACAGGAGCGTGAGCCCCACGTCCGCCGCGAAGCCGACCTGCGGCCTGGCGTCGAGGAGGTCGCCGATGTCACCGATCAGCGAGTCCTCGCCGAGCGAGATCTGGAAGCTCTGCCGCGCGAACGCGGCCAGGCCCGCGAGCGCCGCGAGCCACAGCAACGCCAGCCGGGCGAAGCGGCCCAGCAGCTCGCCGGTCCCCGCGACGGCACGGTGCCGCAGTGGACGCAGGAACAGCTCTGCGGTCACCAGCGCGCCGGCGAGGCCGACGGACAGCGGCACGGCGGTCAGCTCCGCCTGCGACTCGGCGATGACCCCCGCGTCCCCGGCGAGCCCCACGGAGCCGCCCGCCGCCATCACGACAACGGCGGCGACGACGCGCGGGAACGCACTCTCGGGGAGATCGGTGCCGCCCGCCGCCCACAGCCCGAGAGCCGCCACGACGATCATGGTGACCAGACCCGCGACAACCGCCAACAGCGCGTCGGTCCAGTCGCGGACGCCGCGCGCGGCGCCGCTCCGGGCGGTGGATCCCCGCCGGTTCACGCTGCCGCGGTGCTCGCTCACGCTGTCACCGTAAACAAGGCCGAGGGCCTGCGCGCGCCCGGCGGGTCCGACCGCGTCGGCTTGCGGGCCGTACGGAGCAGGGGCACACAATTGGGGCAAGGGGAACAGGAGTGAGGAAGCGAGCTCCGCTGCCTGGAAGAAGCGCCCGTGAGCGACCAGCCGCCGTCAGGCCGACCGACAGGACCTCCTTCGGGCCCGCTGTCAGGCCGGGAGCCGGCGCCACCGTCCTCACCGCCCGGACCGCCCAGCGGCCCGACCAGCGGTGGCGGCGGACCGTCTCGCGGAGGCGCGGGCGGCGCGGGAGGTCCCGGCGGCCCCGGAGCGGGAGGGACCGGGGAGCAGGGAGGCCCCGGCGGACCCGGTGGCCCCGGCGGTGGGGGAGCGGCCGGCGGCGGTGCGGGGGGCGGTGGCGAGCCGTGGTACCGGTCCGTCCCCAAGATCGCCGCGGTCACGGCCCTCGTCGTCGCGGCGGTCGTCATCTCCGTCGTCCTCACCCGCCCCGGAGGCGGCCCCGCCGGCGCCCGTGACGAACTCGTCCTCCAGGCCGCGGACGCCACCGGCCGCGACCCCTTCACCGAGTCGACGGCCGGTGGCACTGCCGAGGAACCGCCCGCCGCCGTCCCCACCACGGCGCCCCCCACGTCGCCGACCGAGGGCAACGTGCGGGACGTGGACGGCGCGACACCCGGTCTGTACGGCGGCACGCGCAACGCCGCCAGCTGCGACATCGAGAAGCAGATCGGGTTCCTCACCGCCGATCCGGCGAAGAACCGTGCCTTCGCCGGGGTCCTGCGCATCGAGCCGCCCGCCGTCCCGGCCCATCTGCGCTCCCTGACGGCCGTGCAACTGCGCGTGGACACATGGGTCACCAACCACGGCTACAAGGACGGTGCCGCGACCGGCTACCAGGCCGTGCTGCAGGCCGGCACGGCCGTGCTCGTCGACGGCCACGGAGTGCCGCAGGTGCGCTGCGCCTGCGGCAATCCGCTGACGCCACCCGACCTGTCCCGGAGCACGTTCAAGCGGACCGGTGACAGCTGGGAGGGATTCGAGCAGTCCAACGTCGTGATCGTCCGGCCGGCGCCCCAGGTCGTGGCCGACTTCGTCGTGTACGACCCCAGGGAGAACACCTACTTCTCCCGCGGCCGCGGCGACACGGGCGGCCACGACAAGCCCGTACCGCCACCCGAACATCCCCTGACACCGACCCATGTCCCGACCCCGCCGGGGAACGCCCGTCCCGACAACTCCAAGGACGAGGACTCGCCGAAGACCGGGAGCTGCACTCCGGGCAAGGGCGACGCCGGCTGCCCGCCCACGCCGCCGTCGTCCAGGAGCGAGGGCCCGAAGAACCCGTCGTCGAAGAGCGAGCCCCCGAGGAGCGAGGCTCCGGAGAGCAAGCCCCCGAAGGACGAGCCCCCGAAGGACGAGCCCCCGAAGAGCGAGGCTCCGGAGAGCAAGCCCCCGAAGACCCCGCCGGCGGAGCCCCGGACCGACGAAACGGCCCCGAACGAGCCTCCCCCGGCAGAGCCCCCGCCCGACCTGCCGATTCCGCCCATCCCGGGCCGGACCGCGTCGAAGGAGCCGCCGCCGCAGTCGCTCGCCCCCGAGTCCCGGCGCGCGCCCGTGTCCCCGCAGACGTGGTCGTCGCATCGGGTGTCGTCTGCCTCCGGTGCGCTGTCCGGACCGAACACCTGACGCCGGTACCCCACCGCGCCGGTGTCCCTGTTGCCCGGATCCGTGCTCGCCCTCTACACCGACGGACTCGTCGAGGCGCCCGGGGCCGACCTGGACGAGGCCCTGGCCGACCTCGGTGCGCACCTTGCGGCGATCGGCGACCGTCCGCTCGAGGAGGTCGCCGACAGTCTCGTCCGGCACACCGATCAGGCCCGTGAACGAGCCGACGACGTGGCGCTGTTGCTGCTGCGGCCCCGCTAGCCTGCCCGGCCCATGCCACGGCCGGCTCTAATGCCGAGGGCGCTCCAGCAAGGGCTGTTCCTCGGCCTTGGCGCGCCGGCGGATGCGCGCCGCGAGCAGGGCCACATCGTCCTCCGCCTTGTCCGCGCCCAGTTCCCTGACCACCGCGTCCACCAGCTCGTCCACCGGTGTGGCGCACGGCAGCCGGACGCGGGTCAGCCGCGCCAGCGACTCGTCGATGTCCTCGTCGCGCCGCTCGACCAGTCCGTCCGTGAACAGCAGCAGCGTGTCGTCCGGGGTGAGTTCGCGGGTGACGAGTTCGTACCCGCCGACGCCCGTGCCCAGCGGAGGTCCCGCGGGTACGTCGATCAGCTCGGCTGTCCCGCCGTGGGTGAACACGACGGGCGGCAGATGTCCGGCACTGGAGAACGACGCGAGCATCCTGGCCGGGTCCACGCGCACCAGCAGACAGGTCGCGGGCCGGGCGCTGGTGTCGGCGATGGCCATGTCGAGCTGCCGCAGCACCCGGTGGGGCGGGAGGTCGGCGGCGGCGACGTCGCGCAGCATCGCGCGGTACGTGTTCATCTCGACGGCCGCCTCGACGCCGTGGCCCATCACGTCGCCCATGACGAGAAGCGTCCGCCCGTAATGGAGGCGTACCGTTTCGAACCAGTCCCCGCCCACGAGATTGCTCGTGCCGACCGGTAGATAGCGGGTGGCGAACAGCAGATTGGGGTGCGGCTTGCCCGGCTCCGTCAGCAGGGCGCGCTGGAGCTCGACCGCGGTCCGCTGCTCCGCGGCGAACTGACGGGCGTGTGCGATACCGATGGCGGCGCGGCGCGCGGCGTGCAGGGCGATGAGGATGTCGTTCCTGCCGAACGCCGAGCGTGTACGGGCCAGTCGGACCACCCCCACGGCCTCGCCGCCCGCCTGCGAGATCGGCACGGCGAGCACCGCGGCGCGGGCCCCCACGCTGTGCTCGGTGGCCGGCATGCCGGAGGCGAGGGCCTTCGCGGACGCCGACTGCGCGGGGTGGCCACTGCCACCGTCCTGCTCCGCGTCGTCGAAGAGCTCGCCGGCGCCCGCCGTGGCGGCGCGGACCAGCCTGGCCGGACCGGGGTCCGTCACCAGCGAGCCCCTCGGCGGCGGAGCGGGGAGTACGTCGACGGCCGCCGCGTCCGCGATCCACGAGCCGAGGAAGTCCGCCAGCTCCCGGCAGGTGGCGCCCTCGTCGAGGGAGGACCCGACTCGCTCGACGGCCTCGTCGGCGGCGGCGATGCGGGCCCGGGCCAGTTCCAGCTCTTCGTACAGTTCGGGGGCGGGGGTCTCGACCACGATGCACAGGACGCCGGTCACCGTCCCCTGGTTCTCCAGCCGGACACAGGTCGTGTGGCAGCTGCCTCCGGGGCCCGAGACCCGGGCCCGGGGGATCCCGTCGTCGAGCACCCCGGCCGGCAGGTCGGCCGGGCCGAGGTACTGTTCCGCGGACGCACCGGGGGACCGGCCCGCGACCTGCTCCGACGGCTCCCCGGCCATCCGGCAGTAGGCGGGATTGGCGAAGAGGTAGCGGAGATCCGTCCCCAGAACGGCGATGCCGGCCGTGGCATCCCGCAGAACCTCCTCCAGCGCCCAGGGACCGGCGCCGTCGGCCTCGGACGTGCGGCGCCCGCCACGGGCCTGGAACCAGTCCCGAGGATCGGTTGCCACACGATCACCTCCTCCCCTCAGGGGGCGGTGACCCCAGCTTGCTGCACGGCCTCACTGCTCGCATCACCTGAGGGAAGCGCACTTCTCTGTGCTGCCGGCACGTACCCCGGCAGGGTGTCCGCGAAGGCCCTTGCGACCCGCGATGCGAGCACGTCAGCGGTGGGAGGACGGGCCCCCGCGGGCGCACCGCACGGCGCCGTTCACGACCGCCGGACGGCAGCTCGGTGACCAGGGTGGGCCGGCGTCGGCGCGAGGACGGCCTGGTCGTCGTCGGTGTCCACCGCATCGGCCGCCCAGCGCTTCGTGTCCGACCGCAGGAACGCCACGATCGCCTCCGGGTCCGGCGACCGGGCGCCGCCGAAGCGTTCCGCGAGCCGCTCCACGACCGGGTAGAAGGTGCCGGCCGCGTCGCGGGCCTCGCTCACGCCGTCCGTGTGGACGACCAGCACCTCGCCCGGACACCCCGGCGCAGGGACAAGGATCCCCGGTGCCGGGGAGGACTCCCCTCGGGCATGAGGCCAGGTATAGGGCGCCCCCTAAGAGCCGGGGCCGCCGCGGACGATCACGGCGTGCGCCGTGTCGTGGAACGAGTCCTCGATCCGGGCGAGCTGGGCGGAGAGACTGCGCAGCCACGTCTCGAGGTCGATCAGCATCGGCAGCGGCGGGGCGTCCGCCGGTACCGGACGCGGCGGATCGGGTGCCCGTGGGCTCGGTGCGTCCTCGGTGACGAGCACGGCGATCCGCTCGGTGGTCGCGGCCAGGCGGTCGGCCGTCGTACGGGCCCAGTCGGCGGCGTCCGGCGGGACCACGACCACGGGCGGAGCGAAGCAGGGAAGCCAGTGGGTGCCGAGGAGGACCTGGTTCGCGGTGATGAGCACGGCATGCCAGTCCGCGAGGGCGGCGGCCCGGTCGCGGCCCGGTTCGCTCCGGTACTGGTCGTACGCGGCCTCCGCGAGCCGGAGGCGGTGCAGGGTGGGCCACGTGGACGGCGGCGGGGGCCTGGTGCCCGACGCGTCGCCCAGCAGCACGCCGACCGTTCCCGTGATCAGCGGGCCGCAGGAGCGGAGCAGGGCGGCCATGGTTCTGCGCACCTCGCGCCGGGCGCCGGCGGGCCACGCGAGCAGCCCGCACAGCAGCCCGATCACGCTGCCCGCCACCACGTCGACGAGGCGTGCCTCGGCCAGGTGCCAGGACGCGGGCGCGATCTGGGCGAACGCGGACGCCACGACGAGCGTGAACAGCGCCTGTGCCCAGGCGATTCCGAGCAGCGGCCCGAGCGTGAACGCGAGGACCATCCCGGGCGCGAGGATGGCGGCGTACGCCTCGGTGTTCGGCCCGAGCCCCAGGATCAGCGAACCGGCGGCCACCGCGCCGACGAGATTCCCGGCCACGGCCTTGCGCACGGCCGCCCAGGTGGCCCCGACGGTGGTCCGGCCCAGGGTCAGGACGGCGAGCAGCACCCAGAACCCGTGCGTCAGATCGAGCGATCCCGCCACCAGCCGGGCGGCACCGAGCCCGAGCGCGATCCGGACGGCGTTCTGGAACTGCACCGAGCGCAGGGTCATGTTCCCGAGGAGCCGCGCCTTCCACAGTCTCGCGGTGCTTGCGTCGGCGTACCAGAAGAGTTCCTGCGGCGCGATGGGTGCCGTCCGCCGCCCCTCCGTGCCGACCCGTACCGCGGTCTCCAGGATCCGCACCGACTCCGCCATGGCCAGCACCGAGGCCTGGTGTCGCAGCACGGGCACCGCGGGCACGGTGTCCGCCGGGCCCGTGGCCTGCCGGACGCGCAGCTCCTGGAATTCCCGTATCGCGTCCTCGAGCGTCCCGGGCGCCGGGGGCGGCCTGCCGGCGCGCAGGGCGGCCGCGATGCCGGTGCACAGGGCCGCGATCCGGCGCAGGAGCGACTCGGAAGCGGCGTCCACGCCGCCCCGGCCCCCGCCGCCGGAGGCGACGGTGCCGTCGGCCGACTTCGCGTCGGCGAAGTGTGCCAGCTGGTCGAGGAGCCGGCGGGCCGCGCTGCCCGCCTGGAACATGGCCCGGTCCGTGCGCCAGGGGCCGGCGGGCCGTTCGGCCGGGGGCAGCTGCGAAAGACGCAGGAGCCTGCCGGCCTCACGGAGGCCGGCCGGCGACGCGGCACAAGGATCCGCCGCCGCGGCGGCCGCGGTGTCGACCGCGTCCGCCAGCAGGTCCCGGTAGGAGGCGGTCGCCGGCGTGGGCAGGAGGAAGAGCTCGCACGCGACCAGGAGCAGGACCCCCGCGGTGAGGCCGGCGAGGCGGAGGCCCAGGGTTTCGGGGGCGTACGGCGGGAAGCACGCCAGGATGTAGAACAGCTGCAGCCCGGGTGCCACCCCGGCCGGGCGGGGGCCCGCGACCGCCGCGAAGGCGAGGAGGAAGCCGACGACGAGCATCCCGAGCACCGCGGCCCAGGTCCGTACCGCCAGGGCCGTTCCCAGCGTCACCAGCGCCAGGGCGATCGGCAGCGCCTTCAGCATCACGACGGCCCGCTGCCGGCCCGACCCGGGGACCGACGACAGCGCGCCGAGGGAGACGGGGGCGAACAGCGCGTACAGCGCCATGACGGGCTGGTCGAACCCGTAAAGGAAGGAGTAGAAGCCGGCGCTCGCCGCGACGGCCACGCGGACCGCCCGGTGCAGGATCGCCGTACGCTCCGGCCCGCCGGTCACTGCCGGTCCTCGCCGGTCCGCCGGTCACCACCGCGGGCGTCGGCGGCTCCGTCCCCGCTCGGCACGGGCAGCGGCGCGGTGTGCAAGGACAGCGGTGGGGCCTTCCCGAGGGCGACGAGCCGGTGGCGTACGGCCATGACGACGACGGCCGCCGCCAGGATGACGACGCCGCCGAAGCGCAGGATCGCGTCGTACGCCTCCTCGGGCGACCTCTCCGGGGTCATCGAGGTGATCGCGGCAGCCGCCCCGGCGAGGGCGATCGCACCCAGGGTGACCAGGAACGTCAGCAGCACGCCCGATGCCTCGCCCGCTCGCGCGGGCGGTACGACCTGCTGGGTGGCGACGCTGGAGAAGGTCCAGCCGAGGCCGAGGCCGAGCCCGCACCAGGCGAAGACGGGCACGTACAGCCACCATGCGGTGACATGGCTGAGCGCGTACATCCCGGTCCCCGCGACGGCCCCGGCGAGCGCCATCACCGCCGTCGGCCGCATCCGCAGCGCCAGCCGCCCGCCCAGCGGCCCGCTGAGGGCGACGAGCAGGGCGGGGGCCAGGAAGACGATGCCGGCCGTCAGCGGGGACAGCCCGCGCACGCCCTGCAGGTAGAGGGTGGCGACGAAGACGGTGACGGCGTAGCCCATGTTGGCGATCGACCCCATCCCGGTCACCAGAACGTACGGGATGTTGCGGAACAGCCGCAGATCGATCAGCGGATGCCGCGCCAGCCGCTCGCGCAGCAGGAAGAGCCCGCCCGTCACCACGGCGAAACCGAGGAGGGCGAGGGTGCGGGCATGGTCCCAGCCCCAGGCGCTGCCGCGCTCCACGGCCAGGGTGAGGGCGCCCAGACAGCACACGATCGTGAAGCAGCCGACGAGATCGAGCTGGCGGGGCGCCGATGTGTCGCGCGAGTCGGGGACGTACGCGAACGCGATGAGCAGTGCCAGCGCGCTGAGCGGTGCGAGCAGCCAGAAGATCCAGCGCCAGCCCGGCCCCTCGGTGAAGCCGCCGCCCACGAACGGACCAAGGGCGGTCCCGATGTTCGCGACACCGAACGCCCAGCCCAGGGCGTGCGCGCGGGTCTCCTCCGGGAACGCGTTGCTGATCACGGACACGGAGACCGGGAAGACGAAGCCCGCGCCCACGCCCTGCACGATCCGCGCGGCCACCAGCGGACCGAGACCGGGGGCGAGTGCGCACCCCACGGAACCGGCGGCGAACAGCGTGATCCCGGTGAGCAGGGTGCCCCGGCGCCCGAAGACGTCGCCCAGCCTGCCGCCCACGATGAAGGAGCAGCCGATGGCGAGCATGTACGCCGAGAGTGTCCACTGGGCGGCCGGGGCCGTGACACCGAATTCGTGCGAGACACCGGGGATGGCCAGGTTCAGGGCGAAGAAGTCGAGCTGGATGCAGAACAGCGCGACCGTGACCGCGATGAAGGCCCCCGTCCGCGCGGCCGCTGACGACTCTGCGCGCATGAGCACGTTCCTCTCGGCCGACGCCGTGCCGACGTCGTCCGACGTCGTGAGTGGGTCGGGCATGCGGCTCGGGGCATGCGACCTGGACCCATTGTCGGACGGCGCCGTGCGCACCGCAGCCCGGCCGGTTCGGTCGCGGGGGACGGCGGGCGGGGGTCACCATGGCAGAAGTACGGGACAGAAGATGCGGGTGGAAGCGGGAGGTCGCACGGTGTTCACCTTCCTCCCGGTCCTTTTCGCCCTCGCCTCGGCGCTCAGCAACGCCTTCGCCACCGTGCTGCAGCGCCAGGAGGCCCTCAAGGTGCCCAGCGCGGCCGGCTTCCGCCCGGGGCTGATGGTCGATCTGCTGCGGCGTCCGCTCTGGTTGGCCGGCATCGCCGCCGTGATCGCCGCGGGCGTGTGCCAGGCGCTGGCCCTGAACAGCGGACCGATAGCGGTCGTTCAGCCGCTCTTCGTCCTGGAACTGCCGCTCGCGCTGATCGTCGCGTCGCTGCTCATGCGGCGCCGGCTGCCCCGTTCCGGCTGGCTGGCCGTGACCTGTGTGGTGGTGGGCCTCGGCGTCGCCCTCGCCGCCCTGGCCCCCGCGGGCAATCGCACGGATGTACCGATGGATCGCTGGCTGCCCGCTCTCGTCGTCTGTGCCGCAGCGGTCGTGGTCCTCTCCGCCGTGGCGCTGAGGCGCCCCGAGGGGCGGGCCCGGGCGGCCTTCCTGGGCGCGGCCACCGCCATCAGCTACGCACTGACCGCGGCGCTCATGAAGTCGGCGACCCACACCCTGGACGACCGGGGAGTCGCGGCCTTCTTCACCACCTGGCAGACCTACGCCTTCGCCGTGACCGGCGGGACCGCGCTCTTCCTCCTGGAGAACGCGCTGCAGGGGGGACCGCTCGTCGCCTCGCAGCCCGCGCTGACCCTCGGCGACGCGACGGTGAGTCTGGCGCTCGGCATCCTGTTGTACGAGGAGCACGTGCGCTCCGGCTGGTGGCTGCTGCCGCAGCTGCTCGGCTTCGCGCTGATCGCCCTCGGCGTGGTCGCCCTGGCCCGTGTTCCGTTCACCCGGTCGCTCGTGGCCGCCGACGGGGCGTCCGGCTCGGCACCTCCTCCAGCCGGGCAGCCGCTGCCGTGAGCAGCATGTCGAGCGCTCCCGGGCAGGCGCTGAGGTTCATGTCCGCCACCAGATGCCGTGCCGTGGCAGTACCCGTTCGGCGCGCTGCTGGGCGCCGGGGCGACGCCGGCCGCGGGCAGCGACCGGGCGGTCAGCAGCCCCGACCCGCTCCAGGGCATCCATGTCGCCGTCAACCGCGTCCTGCCGGGGGAGCCGGGACCGGCGTTCCTGCCCGAGGAGCGCATCGGGCTGACCGCCGCACTCACCGCGTACACCGCGGGCTCGGCGTACGTGAACCACCTCGACGACACCGGCGCCGTACGCACCGGGGCCCTCGCGGATCTGATCGTGCTGGACCGTGACCCGTACGCCGGGCCGCCCGAGGCCATCGCGGAGACCGGGGTCGCGCTGACGTACGTCGGAGGCGAGCGGGTCCACGCCGCCCCGGCGCCTGACGCGGTGGTGCACGGTGGTCCGGGAGCGCGTCAGACGACGCAGAACTCGTTGCCCTCGGGGTCCTGGAGCACCACCGCGTAGTACTCCATGCCCGGCTCGTCCATGACGCGGAGCACGGTGGCGCCGGCCTTCACGAGCCGCTCCACCGTGCTCGTGACCCGCTGCGTGCGGAGCGCGACCGGCACGCCCCGGCCGCCGCCCACCTTCAGGTCCAGATGCACCCGGTTCTTGACCGTCTTCGGCTCCGGCACCACCTGGAACCACACGCGTGGTCCCCGCCCGTCCGGATCGACGATCGACTCCGGCGCGTCCCCTGCGCCGTCGGTCAGCTCGTCCTCCGGTACCCCCATGTCCGCCCAGTAGTCCCGCCAGGTGGCATGCCCGCCGGGCGGCGGCTCGGGCACATAGCCGAGCGCCTCGCACCAGAAGGCGACGAGCCTTCGCGGGTCGGCGCAGTCGATGGTCAGCTGCAGTGTCGTCTCCATGCCAGGAGCTTCCCAGACCGGTCCGACAGCGTCGTGGAAGCCGTTGACCGGAACGGTACAAAAAGCGTTTCATTTCAGATGAAAGGGTCAATTCAGGCTCCCGAGGGAGGACGGCCGGCAATGACCACACACCCGAGCATCGAGCAGCATCCCGACCTGGCCGAGATGCGCGCCCGCTTCGAGCGAGCGACCAGCACGCCCCGCGCCCAGGCGATAGAGACTCTGGCCCTGCTCACGGGCCTCTACCTGGCGGCCTCGCCGTGGATCGCCGGGTTCAACGGCCTCACCACACTGGCCGTCAGCAACCTGATCACCGGCGTCGCCTATGCCGTGTGCATGGGCGGGTTCGGCTCGGCGTACGAGCGGACCCACGCCATGGCATGGTCGGCCATCGTCATCGGAGCATGGACGATCATCGCTCCGTGGCTGGTCGCCGGCGACGTCGCCACAACGCGCAGCGTCGTCAGCAACATCATCGTCGGCGTCGTGGCACTGTGCCTCGGCCTGGCCATGGCCGCCGTGACCAGGGGCGGCCAGGGCGGTGGCCGTCGTCTCTCGGCGGAGCCCCGACGCGGCGGCCGCTCGAACATCGATCCGCTGCACTAGCGCTCACCGCTTCGTCGAAGGTCCCGCTCCACGGAAGGGCCCCGGCCCCGAGCAGGGCCGGGGCCCTTCCCGGCGCACCGGACGGCCGACCGAGCCGGCCGCAGTGTGCGTCGTCAGTCGCGCCGGTCGTGTACGCCGGCGATCAGCAGCGCGACATCGTCCTGGCCCATCCCGCTGCGCAGGGCCTCGAGCAGCCGGTCGCACGTCTCCTCCAGCCCCGGACGCGGCTCGTCGAGCAGCCCGAGCAGCACGTCGAGGCGCACGTCGATGTCCTGGTCGCGGGTCTCGACGAGGCCGTCGGTGTAGAGCACGAGCCGGTCGCCCGGGTTGAGGTCGACGGTGACGGCGCGGAACGGGACGCCGCCGACGCCGAGCGGGGCGCCGGTGGGCAGTTCGAGCAGGCGCGGGGGGTGGCCCGGTCGTACCAGCACCGGCGGCAGATGACCGGCGGTGGCGATGGTGCACTGGGCCTGATGGGGGTCGTAGAGGGCGTAGAGGCACGTGGCGATGTACGACTCGAGGCCGATGGTGATCGCGTCGAGATGGTGCAGCACCTGCGCCGGGTCGAGATCGAGCACGGACAGCGTCCGGGTCGCGGTGCGCAGCTGGCCCATGGCGGTGGCGGCGTTGACGCCGCTGCCCATCACGTCGCCCACCACCAGGGCGGTCCGGTCCCCGCTGAGCGGGAGGATGTCGTACCAGTCGCCACCGACCTCTCCCGCGGAACCGGCCGGCTGGTAGCGCGACGCGACGTCCAGGCCCACCACGGGGGGCGGCTGCTGGGGGAGCAGACTGCGCTGCAGTGTGAGCGCGGTGTTGCGCTGCTGCTGGTACCAGCGGGCGTTGTCGATGCACACCGCCGCCCGGGCGGCGAGCTCCGATGCCAGGATGATGTCGTCGGAGTCGAAGGGCAGCGGATTCCTGAACCGTTTGAGATCGAGCGCGCCGAGCACCTCGCCCCGCGCGATCAGCGGCACGGCCAGATACGAGTGGACGCCCGCCTCGGCGAGCAGGACGGCGGAATCGGCGTCGCGGGCGATGCTGGGCAGGTCCGCTTCGCCGACACGGGGCACCACGACCGGCTCGCCCGTCTGCACGCACTTGGTGACCAGACGGTCCGAGGCGTAGCGGGCGAGCTCGCCGGTCGGGTCGGCCGCCCGGACCGCGGGGGTGGGGGCCGCCGCGGCGACGGCGAGGGCGCGCAGGACCGCGGTGCCGCCCGCCGGGATCTCTTCGCGACGGCCCTGGACGGCGGAGTCCAGGACGTCCACGGCGGCGATGTCGGCGAGTTCGGGCACGGCGACCGCGGCGAGCTCCCGGGCGGTCTCGCGCAGGTCCAGGGTGGTGCCGATGCGCACCGACGCATCCGCGACGAGGGCGAGCCGGTGCCTCGCCCGCTCCGCCTCCATGGCCGCCTGGTGCCGGTCCGTGACGTCGACGACCGATGCGGCGACGCCCAGGATCCGCCCGCTGGGGTCCTCCAGCCGGAACAGGGACACGGACCAGGCCCGCTCGGTGTCCGGGTCGGCCGGGGTCCGGCCCAGGACCTGGCGGTCCAGCAGCGGTTTCCCGCTCTCCAGGACCGTGAGCATCGCGGCCTCGATGGTCCCGTCGTGCCGGAACGGCAGCATTTCGCCCGCCCGCCTGCCGATCTGCTGCGCGGCGGTGATGCCGTTGAGCCGTTCCAGTGCCGGGTTGACCGCCACGTAGCGCAGGTCGGAATCCAGGACGGCGAGTCCGATGGGGGACTGGTCCACCAGGCGTACGGACAGCGCCAGGTCCCGTTCCACGCGGCGCAGCGTGGCCTGCTCGGCGGCCAGACCGAGCGCGTAGTAGCTGCCGTGCACGTCCTGCAGCCGCATGTTGCGCATCTCGAGCAGCCGGATGCCGCCGTCCTTGTGCCGGACGGGGAAGACCCCGGCCCAGCTCTCGCCGCTGCCCATGACCTGCGCGAAGAGGCCGAGCACGAGCTCGATGTGCTCGTCGGCGACGAGCAGCCGGGCCGCGTACTGGCCCAGTGCCTCCTCCGCGGTGTAGCCGAGCAGCTCCTCGGCCGCGGGGCTCCAGAGGGAGATCCTGCCCGAGTCGTCGAGCACGATCGCCGCCATCTGCAGGACGTCCAGCAGTCCGCCCGGCGGGGCAGGCCCGAACTCCACCTGACCGGTCGCGGCCTGGCCGGCGGAGAACGCGTCCGTGCCACCCATCCCTAGCCGCTCCTCCCGACGCCGTCACGGCGTATTTGTGCGGACCTGCCCACCCCACCGGATCCGCGCGCGTTCCATACTCCCTCCGCGACCATGGACACGCACCCCCCGCGTGCGGCTTCGTCCCCGGAGTGTGACCCGGCGTCCGCCCGGCGACGGCGCCCCGGCGGCGCTTCCGGGCCCGTCGCTGCGGGGCGGGTGAAGCCGGCGGGCACCGCCCAGGCAGGTGACCGCCGCCCGGAACCGGGCGCCGGCGGGCGGGGAGGGCCGGACGGACGACGGACCGAGGGACCGATCGCGGCGGTGCGGGTCGCGCTATGTTGAGCACGAGCGGGACAAGAAGGAGGCACACGGTGCCATCAGGGCAGCAGGCGCGCGCACAGGCGTCTGCGATCACGCCGGGACGGCAGTCACCGGACACCGAACCGTCCCCCGCGGACAAGGTCCGCGCTCTGTTCGGCGGTCACCGTCTCTCTCCCGGCCAACGGCGCATCGCGCAGTACATCACCGACCACCTCACCGAGGCCGCGTTCCTGTCGATCACCGACCTCGCGGAGCGGGTGGGCGTCAGCCAGCCTTCGGTGACCCGCTTCGCGTCGTCGCTGGGCTTCAGCGGTTACCCGGCGCTCAGGGAAGCCCTCCAGCCCATCGCCCTCAGTGCGCTCGCCGGTTCTCCGGACACGGGGGACGAGCGCCGCCGCAACGAGCTCCAGGCCGCCGTCGACGCCGAGATCGGCAACCTGGAGAGTCTGCGCCGCGTCTTCGCCGACACCGACCAGGTGCTCGCGCTCGGCCGCGAGCTGGCCCGGTCGGTCCCCCTGACGATCCTGGGACTGCGGATCTCCGCGTCGCTGGCGGAGTACTTCGCGTACGCGGCCCGGCGCATCCACCCGGACGTACGTCTGGTCTCCCGCGGCGGCAGCGTGGCCTACGACGCGCTCCTGCAGTCCCGGGAGGCGGGCGGGAGCTGGGTGCTGGCCTTCGCGATGCCGCGGCACGCCAAGGAGACGCTCGCGGCTGTGCGCTCCGCGCGCAGCACCGGGCTGCGCGTCGCCCTGATCACCGACCTGACGCTCGGCCCGCTCGTGGACGAGGCCGACGTGACGCTCAATGCCGGCACCGGATCACGTCTCGTCTTCGACTCCTACGCGGCGCCCGGAGTCCTCTCCGCTGCGATCCTTCAGGCCATGGCCGACGCCGACCCGGAGCGCACGCAGACCCGGCTGGAGAAGTACGAACAGGCCGCGGAGCAGCACGACTTCTTCCTCGAGTACTGACGGCGTGCCTGCGCAGGGCCCGGGTCTTTCACGCCAACTTCCGGAATGAAATTTTTCATACTCTTGCTTACTTGGCGGTATATATATTTACTGCACCTGGCACTGCGGACGACACTCCTCCTCGTCGGCCCCACGGTGTTCCTGTTCGGACACTTCGCTCCCCTCGGAGTGCCCGTTCCCCGGTGGCCCCGGTCAACCCCTGGGCCGGGGCCGCCGGCAAACCACGTCACGCGCGATCAGGCGAGCTTGAGCTCGGTCCAGATCGTCTTGCCCCGCTGTGTGTAGCGCGTTCCCCAGCGCTCGGCGCACTGCGCCACGAGGAACAGCCCGCGGCCGCCTTCGTCGCTCGTGCGGGCATGCCGCAGCCGTGGCGCGGTACTGCTGCCGTCGGAGACCTCGCACGTCAGGACGCGGTCCCGGATCAGTCGCAGCCGGATGGGGGACTTCGCGTGCCGTACGGCGTTGGTGACCAGCTCGCTCGCGATGAGCTCGGTGGCGAACACCTCCTCCTCCAGGGCCCACGACGTGAGCTGGCGGGTGACGAGCGAACGGGCGGTGGAGACGATCGCCGGGTCCGTCGGCAGGTCCCACGACACGACCCGGCTCGAGCCGAGGGCGTGCGTCCGCGCCACGAGCACGGCGGCGTCCTCACTGGGCCGTGCCGGGACCAGCGCCTCGGTGAGCATGCGGGCGGCGTCCCGCACGGGGCCGTGCGACCGGGCGAGCAGGCCGGCGAGCCGGGACTCCTCCCCTTCACCGGGGTGCGCCTGCAGGAACCCGCTGGTGTACAGGGCGAGCAAGGAACCCTCGGGCAGTGTCACCTCGGTCTTCTCGAACGGGGGGCCCGGCAGGCCGAGAGGGGCGGCGGCGGGGACGCCGAGGATCTTCGCCGTCCCGTCCGGGAAGGCGACAGCGGGGCCGGGATGGCCCGCACCGGCCACCGAGCAGAGCTGGGAGACGGGGTCGTAGACCAGATAGAGGCAGGTACACCCGGCGTCGTCGCTCACCGGGCGTGGCCCTGGGCCGTCGGCGGACGGGGGTTCGCCGGCCGCGCCCTGCGAGTCGTCGCTGCCGAGGCGGCGTACCAGGTCGTCCAGCCGGGCGAGCACCTCGTCGGGCTCCAGGTCCAGGTCCGAGAGCGTGTGCACGGCAGCCCGCAGCCGTCCCACTGCGGCGGCGGACCCCACGCCGCGTCCCGGCACGGTGCCGGCCACCAGGGCGACCCGGGCTCCCGACAGCGGTACGACGTCGACCCAGCCGCCCCCGGTACCGGCGTGGATGTACTCGTGGGCCACCTCCACCCCGTTGCTCTGGGGCAGCTCCCCCGGAAGCAGGCTGCGTTGCAGGGACACGAGGGAGTTGTGCTCGCGGAGGTAGCGGCGGGCGTTGTCCAGGCACAGGGCCGTGCGATGGCTCAGGTCGCTGGCCAGGGTGAGGTCGTCCTGCTGGAAGGGACCCTGCTCCCCCCAGCGGTAGAAGGTGGCGATGCCCAGGGCGCGGTCCTGGGCGACCAGCGGCACGAACATGAGCGAGTGCACCTTTTCGTCCAGCATCCGCCGGCCGCGGACGGGATCGTGCAGCACCCAGTCGCTGTCCGCGTGCACCGGGCTGATCAGGCGCGGCCGCAGATCGGAGAGGGCCCGGGCGGACGGGGCGACGAGGGGGAACGTGCTCTCCTCGCCGATCGCGTAGGCACCGGCCGGTACGCCGTGCCGGCGGGACCGCGAAGCCGCACGGCGCAGCACCGCGTCGGGCCGCACGGGGCCGGGGACGATGTCCTCGCCCGCGAGCACTGGTTCGAGGACCTCGACCGCGATGCTGTCGGCCAGCCGTGGCACCGCCACTTCGGCCAACTCCTGCGCCGTCCGCATCACATCGAGGGTGGATCCGATGCGGGCACCGCCCTCGGCCAGCACGGCCAGCCGCTGCTGCGCGAGGTAGCGGTCGGTGACGTCGACCGCGGCATCGGCCACGCCGAGTACACGGCCGTCGTGGTCCTCGAGGCGGAACGCGGAGACCGAGTGGACGTGCTCGCGACCCGGGTCACCCGGGGTCCTGCCGTGCTTCTCGAATCCGATCACCGGTACGCCGGACTCCAGCACCTGTGCCAGCACGCGTTCCGCCAACTCCGCGCTGAATTCGGGCCATACCTCGGTCAGCCGCTTCCCTATCCCCTCCGACTCCGGCGTGCCCTGCATCCCCTCCGCCGCGGCGTTGTACCGCAGCAGATGCAACTGCTCGTCGAAGACGAAGAGCCCGACCGGCGACTGGGTGAACAGCGACTCCAGCAGCGCCCGGTCCCAGTCCCGCTCCCGCATCCCCGCCGGCTCCTGCATCCCCGCCGGCTCCCGCGTCGCCGCCGGGGCGAGCATCACCACCCAGCTGGTCCCGACCTCGCGCCCGGCACGGGCGGATTCCTCGGTACGGACGGTCAGCCGCAGGGGCACGAGCCTGCCGTCGCGATGCCGCACGAGGACCGCGCCCCTCTCACCGCCACCCGGCTCCCGGGCCGGCTCCTCGGCCCTGGCCAGCAGGTCGGCCGCCGGGCGCCCCAGCACCTGGTCGGCGGCGTACCCGAGCAACTGCTGGGCAGCCGCGCTCCAACCGGTCACGACACCCCGTGCGTCGACCACGACACGAGCCCAGCCGGGCCTCGTGAACCCGTCGCGCTCGCTCGTCCCCTGCCCGACGTCCGGTGCACCCATGGCCACCCAGCCTCGCCCTGCGTCGACGTCTTCCCTGCTCCCAGTCTCCTCTACGGCAACCCGGTGACAACTCGGCGCCCGGACGTCGGATGCGGTCCTGTCGTCGATGCGATCCAGCTGTTCCCCCCCCCGCGGCCGGGGCCGGGGCCGGCCTCTGCGGCGAGGTCCGGGACGATCCCGGAAAGCGGGAAAGTAGGCCCCGCCGCCCCCGCCACGGACGAGCCGAAGGCCACCAGACCGTCGGCCTGCGACCAGTCGTAGGTGCCGCGCTCGGGCTCCACGACCTCCCGGCCGAACCGGCCGCGCCCTCCGAAGGTGCGAGAAGGACTCAGCGCCCCGCCCGGGCGAACCACCCACCCGCATCGCCGAGCACCGCCTCGATCCGTTCCCACGTCGCCTGGTCCCGTTCCACGGCGGGCAGCTCGTGGCCCCGGCCGGTGCCCCAGCCCGTCGCGACGGCCACCGGGTCGTCGCCGGTCGCCGCGCCCGTGGCGAGGGCGGCCGCGCCCAGCGCGACGAGTTCCTGGGCCTCGGGGATCAGGACGGGCCGGCCGGAGAGCCGGCGTACGGTCTCGACCCAGGTGCGACCCTGCGCGCCGCCGCCGATGAGCCGCAGCGGCCGGGAGCGCACGCCGGGCCCGTCCGGGTCGAGGCCGACGGCGACCAGCAGCTCGTCCAGCGCGCGCAGCACGGTGAAGACCGCTCCCTCGTAGGCGGCCCCGAGGAGCTGGCCCGCCGTGGTCGTGTGCCGCAGGCCGGTGAGCAGGCCAGAGGCGTGCGGAAGGTCGGGGGTGCGCTCGCCGTCGAGGTACGGGAGCACGACTGCCTCGCCGCCCGGCTCCGCGTCCTCGCGGCCGAGGCCGAGCAGCGCCGCGACCTTGTCGACGGCGAGCGTGCAGTTGAGGGTGCACGCGAGGGGCAGATGGGTGCCGTCCGTGGCGGAGAACCCCGCGAGCGCGGCGGATACGGCCCGCGTACGGGTGGCCGCGAAGGCGGTCCCGGAGGTCCCGAGGCTGACCACGGGATGGTCGAGCAGCCCGGCGCCGCCGAACCCGAGTCCGACCGCGGCGGCCATGTTGTCGCCCGTCCCGGCGGCCACGGCGATGCCCTCGGGCAGGCCCAGCGCGGCGGCGGCCGCCCGGGTCAGCGGGCCCACGCGCTCGGCACCGCCCGTGGCAACGGTCGGCAGCAGCGCCGCGTCGAGGCCGACGAGGTCGAGCAGCCCGGGATCATAGGCACCGGTGGCGGTGGAGTACCAGCAGGTGCCCGACGCGTCGCCCGGGTCGGTGGCCGCGACGCCCGTCAGCCGCTCGGTGAGGAAGTCGTGCGGCAACCGCACGGCGGCGGCCGCTTCGGCGACGGCGGGCTCGTGCTCCCGCAGCCACTGCCACTTGGCGGCGGTCATGGACGCGACGGGCACGGAGCCGGTGCGGGCCAGCCAGGCGTCCGGGCCGCCGAGCGCCTCGGTGAGCGCGGCCGCCTGCGGGGCCGAGCGCGTGTCGTTCCACAGCAGGGCGGGGCGCAGCGGGCGTCCGGCGGAGTCCAGGGTGACCAGCCCGTGCTGCTGGCCGGCGACCGCGATGCCGATGACGTCCGACGCGGCCGTGCCGGACTCCTTGAGAGCGGCGGCGACCGCTTCGCGCAGCGCCTGCCACCACCCCTCGGGATCGGTCTCGCGCGCGCCGCCGTCACCGGTGACGGTGTGGGGCGCGCGCCCGACCGCCAGGATCCGGCCGGTGGCGGCGTCGGTCACGACCGCCTTGGTGGACTGGGTGGAGCTGTCCACGCCGATGACGACGGGTGATGTCGGCACTGCGCACCTCACTGGTGATGTGGGCTGATTTTGGTTGTACGAAGAACAAAATATGTCTAGGGCGTGAGCGGCCGTCAAGCGGGGCATCGGGGACGAGGCAAGCGGGCATACGGGGTGAATCATCGAATATTCCTCAGAGCCTGTGCCGTGGGCCGAGGGCTTGGCGGGAGCTGCTTCATGAGATATTGGTTAGGAGACAAACAAATCATCGAGCTGCCGTCACCCAAGGGGCCGCACCATGTCCGATTCCTTCACCCCCACCCCGCAGGACAAGTTCACGTTCGGTCTGTGGACCGTCGGCTGGCAGGGCCGCGACCCCTTCGGCGAGGCCACCCGCCCGGCCCTCGACCCCGTCGAGTCCGTCGAGCGCCTGGCCGGCCTCGGTGCGCACGGCGTGACCTTCCACGACGACGACCTGATCCCGTTCGGCTCGTCGGAAGCCCAGCGCGAGGCGGTCGTCAAGCGCTTCAAGGACGCGCTCGAGCGCACCGGGCTCAAGGTGCCGATGGCGACCACCAACCTCTTCACGCACCCCGTCTTCAAGGACGGCGCCTTCACCGCCAACGACCGCGACGTGCGCCGCTACGCACTGCGCAAGACCATCCGCAACATCGACCTCGCGGTCGAGCTGGGCGCCACCACCTATGTCGCCTGGGGCGGCCGCGAGGGTGCGGAGTCCGGGGCCGCCAAGGACGTGCGGGTCGCGCTCGACCGTATGAAGGAGGCCTTCGACCTCCTCGGCGAGTACGTCACCGAGCAGGGCTACGACCTGCGCTTCGCCATCGAGCCGAAGCCCAACGAGCCCCGCGGCGACATCCTCCTGCCGACCATCGGCCACGCCCTCGCCTTCATCGAGCGTCTGGAGCGTCCCGAGCTCGTCGGCGTCAACCCCGAGACCGGCCACGAGCAGATGGCGGGCCTGAACTTCCCGCACGGCATCGCCCAGGCGCTGTGGGCGGGCAAGCTGTACCACATCGACCTCAACGGCCAGTCCGGCATCAAGTACGACCAGGACTTCCGCTTCGGCGCGGGCGACCTGCGCCAGGCGTTCTGGCTCGTCGACCTCCTGGAGACGGCCGGCTACGAGGGCCCCCGCCACTTCGACTTCAAGCCCGTGCGCACCGACGGCTTCGACGGCGTGTGGGAGTCCGCGAAGAACTGCATGCGCAACTACCTGATCCTCAAGGAGCGCGCCGCCGCCTTCCGTGCCGACGCCGAGGTCCAGGAGGCGCTGACCGCCTCCCGGCTCGACGAGCTCGCGCTGCCGACCGCCGCCGACGGCCTGAAGGGCCTGCTTGCCGACACCGCCTCTTACGAGGACTTCGATGTGCAGGGCGCGGCCGAGCGTTCGATGGCCTTCGAGCGCCTCGACCAGCTCGCGATGGAACACCTGCTCGGGGTGCGCTGACCCGGTCCCTGCCGGGCGCCCGGGGCGGTCGACGGCCGCCCGTGGCGCCCGGCGCGTGGCACGGTCGCCCACGGCCCCGGGGAGCGCGGCCGCCCATGGCCTCCGTGGCGCGGCCGTCCGTGGGCCCGGGTGTCCCCGTCCGTGGTCCGGCGCGCCGGGACATGCCCGGAACCGGCGGGTTATGTTGACCCGTCGCCCCATGGCGATCAGCGATTCGGCGCGCCGCAGCCGGCGCACAGCGAAACCCTTCAAGCAGGTCGCCCTGCCGGGGCAGGTAGGGAGTGAGTACGTGTCACAGAGCGCCGCCGAGGCGGCTCGCTCCCCCGGGGCGGCCCCCGTCGACCAGATGGCGGTGCGCCGCGTCAACCTCGTCCGTGTACTGGGCGAGGTCCGCTCGGCGGGGCCGTTGTCCCGGGCGACGGTCGCCCGGCACACCGGGCTGACCCGGGCCACGGTCTCCAGCCTCGTCGCGGAGCTCATCGAGCGCCGGCTGCTGCGCGAGACCGACTACCAGCAGGACGGCACGGTCGGCCGTCCGGGACGGCGTCTGGAGATCGACGGCAGGGGAGTGGCCGCGCTGGGTCTGGAGATCAACTCCCGCTACCTGGCGGCCTGGTCGACGGACCTCGCGGGGCGGCCGCTCCACGAGCGGCGCCTCGTGCACGACGCGACGCGCGAGGACGCCGAGGTCACGATCCGCACGCTCGCCGCGATGGCCGGGGAACTGGTCGACGGCGCCCTTCGCGCCGGCGTCCACACGGTGGGCATCGGTGTCGCCGTGCCCGGCCCCGTGGACATCGCCACCGGTCTCGTACGCTCCGCGCCGAACCTGCACTGGAAGGACGTCCCGGTCGCCGGGCTGCTGCGCGATCTGCTCGGCCTGCCGGACGGTGTCAGCGTCGTCGTCGACAACGAGGCCAACCTGGCCGCCCTGGCCGAGCGCGGTCACGCCCAGTCCGCGGCCGCCGACCTCCTGTACGTCACGGGCGAGGCGGGCATCGGCGCGGGCATCGTGGCGGACGGCAGACTGCTGCGTGGCGCCGGTGGCTTCAGCGGCGAACTGGGGCACATCCAGGTCGATCCCGCGGGCGAGACGTGTGCCTGCGGGCGCACCGGCTGCCTGGAGACCAAGGTGGGGCTGCCCGCCGCGATGCGGGTCGCCGCTCCCGACCTGGTGAGCCGGCAGGCGGCGGGCACCGCCTTCGACGACCCCCAGGAACAGGCCCGGGAACTGCTGCGCCGCGCCGCGCAGGGCGACCCGAGGGCGCTGACCGGACTGGACGAGATCGGTCGCTGGCTCGGCATCGGCCTGTCGATCCCGGTGAATCTCCTCAACCCGGACGTGATCGTGCTGGGCGGCTACTTCGCGGCGGTCGCCCCCTATCTGCTTCCTGCCGCCATGCGTGAACTGCGCGACCGGGCTGTGGCGGGCGACTCGGCGGTGTGCCGGGTGACCGGCTCGGCGCTGGGCTTCACTGCGGCGGTGCGCGGCGCCGCGGACGTCATCGTGGAGGAGATCTTCGCCGATCCGGGCCGGGTGGGCGTCGCGTCGTAGGGCGCGGGATTCCGAAACTTCTTCGAAACTCCATGCACCTTCAAGCAGCGCGGTGTGCCGAGCGACTGCGTCGGCTTCCAGTCGCACTTCAACAGCCGGTCCCCGGTGCCCGGCGACTACCAGCAGAACCTGCAGCGCTTCGCCGACCTCGGCGTCGACGTCCGGATCACCGAGCTGGACATCGAGGGCTCCGGCACGTCCCGGACCACCGGCTACGGCAACGTGGAGCTACCGCTTCAACGGCAAGGTGACGATCACGGCGGGCAGCTCCCCGATCAGCGGCTGGAGCGTGAACGTCACCGTGACGTCCCCGCAGAGGAGCTCGACGACCTGGAGCGGCTCGCCCACCTGGGACAGCAGCGGCAACGTCACGACGATGAGGCCGAACGGCAACGGAACCTGGCGGCCGGCGCATCGACGAGCTTCGGCTTCACGGTCCTGACCAACGGCGACACGTCGGCCGCCGTCATCGGGGCCTGCACCACCTCCTGACGACAGCGCCGTCCTCCGGCGGACCGGTCGGCGTCAGCGGCATCCCGGGGACGGGCCCTCCCCGGGGTGCCGCCGTTTGCGCGGGGCCGGATCCGGCCCGTCCGGCGGACGGGCCCTCGCCCTCAGTCCCCGGAACGGGGTGCCGGGACGTCCTCGAGCGCAGCCGCCGTCCTGCCCGCGGGTGCGGGAGCCGTGGCGTCGTCCTCGGCCGGCGGGGCCGCGGTGCTCTTCCTGACGACGAGGCTGGTCGCCAACTCCAGCCTGGTCGCGGAGGCTTCCTCGGTACGCAGCCGCAGGAGCATCTGCACCGCCTCCTCGGCCATCTGCCGCAGGGGCTGGTGCACCGTCGTCAGTGCCGGGCTGGACCACCGGGCGACCTGCACGTCGTCGTAGCCGACGACCGAGAGGTCGTGCGGGACACGCAGCCCCGTGACGCGCGCCGCCTCCAGGACGCCGAGCGCCTGGAGGTCGCTGCCCGCGAAGATGGCGGTGGGCCGCTGCGAACGCGGCAGCGCCAGCATCTCCATCGCCCTGTCGTGCCCGCCCTCCACATGGAAGTCGCCGAACCGGACGAGCTCGGGGCCGGTCTCCAGGCCGGCCATGCTCATCGCCGAGCGGTAGCCGTCGAGGCGGGCCAGGGAGCAGAGCATGTCCTCGGGGCCGGTGATGATGCCGATCCGCCGGTGGCCGAGCTCGATCAGATGGCGGGTGGCCGCCAGGCCGCCGGTCCAGTTGGCCGAGCCCACGGAGGGTACGTCCGGGTCGGGGTCGCCGGCCGGGTCGACGATGACGAAGGGGATGGACCGCGCCCGGAGTTGCTGCTTGACCTCCTGGGGGAGGGCGGAGAAGACCAGGACGACACCGATCGGGCGGCGCTGGAGCACGCCCTCGATCCAGTCGGGTCCCGGCGAGTGGCGGGTGCCGCTCTCGGTCAGCACCACACTGGCCTGGTTGGCCTTGGCGACGTTCTCCACACCGCGGATCAGCTCCAGCGCCCAGATGCTGTCGAGTTCGTGGAAGACGATCTCGATGAGCGGTGCCTCCCGGGACGACCTCGCCGTGCGTCGGTAGGCGTGGGTCTCCAGGAGGCGTTCCACCTTGACCCTCGTCGGCGCGGCCACGTCCTGCCGGCCGTTGAGGACCTTCGAAACTGTCGAAATGGAGACACCGGCCTTCTGGGCCACCTGGGCCAGGGTGATACGGCCAATCTCCTCGTCATCGCGCATGGCGGGAGCATAAGGCACGTTCAACTGCCGCAACAGCGTAACGCTTTGGTAACTCGTTGTTCGAGGGTTGACCCCCCAGGTGGGGAGCCCTAGCGTCCCCTCTCGTGAACTTTCGGTAGTGGTGCCGAAATAGTTTCGAGAGGCGAGGCGATGAAGCGACGCGTACGGTTCCCGCGGACCGCCGTCATCGGCGGTGTGACGCTGGCAATGGCGCTCTCACTGGCCGCGTGCGGCGGAAACTCCGACGACTCGGCAGGCGGGTCCGACGAGATTCACGTCCTGGTCTACGGCGACGCGGCCAACAAGGTCGAGAAGCAGCTGGTCGAGACCTTCAACAAGACCTCCGAGGTCAAGGCGGTCCTGGACACCATCCCGGGCGCGGACTACCAGGCCAAGCTGCAGACGATCATCAACAGCAAGCAGGCCCCCGACGTCTTCTTCAACTGGGGCGGCGGCAGCATCAAGCCGTTCGTCGACGCCGGCCTGCTGATGCCGCTGGACGACTTCATCGCCAAGGACCCGGGCCTGAAGGACAAGTTCCTGCCCTCGGTGTTCAACACCGCCGTCGTCGACGGAAAGCCGTACGGCGTCCCCATGCGCGGCACCCAGCCCGTCCTGATGTTCCACAACAAGAAGGTCCTCGCGGACGCGGGTATCACCCCGCCGAAGACCTGGGACGAGCTGCTCGCAGCGGTCAAGACCCTCAAGGGCAAGGGTGTGACCCCGATCGCGCTCGGCGGCGGCGACAAGTGGCCGACGCAGATGTGGTACCAGTACGTCTACGACCGCGTCGCCGGGCCCGAGCTGTTCCAGAAGGCCATGACCGGGGACAAGAGCGCCTGGGAGAGCGCCGACAGCAAGAAGGCCCTCTCCATGATCAGGGAGCTGGTCGACGCGGGCGCCTTCGGCACCAACTTCGACTCGGTGAAGTTCACCGACCAGGGCTCGCCGACCCTGCTGGCCACCGGCAAGGCCGCCTTCGAGCTGATGGGCTCCTGGGAGTACTCGACCCTGCAGGACGCCCACCCGGACTTCGCCAAGAGCGACCTCGGCTACGGCACCTTCCCGACCGTCACCGGCGGCAAGGGCGACCCGAACAACATTGCCGGCAACACCAACAACTACTACTCGGTGCTGAAGAAGACCAAGCACCCCGATGCGGTCGCCGACTTCCTCGAGCTCATGTACTCGGACGAGTTCGTGAAGGCGCAGCTGTCCATCGGCAACCTGCCCACCACGACGAACACCCCGGACTTCCTGGACACCTCGGCGAGCCCGGAGTACTCGAAGTTCCAGTACGACCTGGTCGCGAAGGCCCCGGCATTCCAGCTCTCCTGGGACCAGGCGTACCCGCCCGCGGCGACCACCACGATCCACTCGGCCGTCCAGCAGTTCTTCAACGGCCAGATCGACGCGGACGGCTTCATCGAGCAGATGCAGTCCCTGCCGGCCGCCTGACCCACCACTGATCCGGATCACTTGACATGACCACTGCCACTGCACACGCCGTGGACAGCGAGAAGTCCGAACGGACCGGCCGGGCCCCCGGCCGGTCCGGCACCGGAGTGGGCCGCCCGGGCTTCGCCTGGGCGGCTCCGGCCGCGCTCTTCTTCGGACTCTTCGCCATCGTCCCGCTCGGCATGCTCGTCGTGCTGTCCTTCGCCGGCTGGAACGGCCTCGGCGAGCCCGAGTTCGTCGGTTTCGACAACTGGAAGAAGCTCCTCGACGACCCCGTCATGCTGGAGAGCCTCTGGCTGAGCGTTCTGCTCACCGTGCTCGGTGTCGCCGTCCAGACCCTCGTCAGCATCCTGCTGGGCGTCTGGGCCGCGGGCCGCCAGCGGAACCGGGCGGTGCTGACCGCCATCTACTTCGTCCCGCTGCTGCTCTCCATCACGGCCGTCTCCGTGCTGTGGCGTGCGGTGCTCGACCCCAACTTCGGTGTGCCATCGCAGGCCCAGTGGCTGTTCGGGGACGGCAATCTGCTCGGCAAGCAGGCATCCGCGATCGGTGTCCTCGTCTACGTCGCCACCTGGCAGTTCACGCCCCTGCACACGCTCATCTACCAGGGCGCGGCCCGCGCGATCCCGCAGGTCCTCTACCAGGCCGCCGAGATCGACGGGGCCGGCAGGATCAGGAAGTTCTTCCACATCACCCTGCCGCAGCTGCGCAACAGCGTCATCACCTCGGTGATCCTCATGGTCGTCGGCGGTCTCACCACCTTCGACACCGTGCTGATCCTCACCCAGGGCGGCCCCGGCACCGACACCACGATCAGTGCCTACTACATGTACCAAAAGGCCTTCAAGAGCTTCGACTTCGGCACGGGCTCCGCCGTCGCGCTGCTCCTCGTCCTGGTCGCCACGATCATCTCGCTGATCACGGTCAAGCTGTCGGGCTACGACAAGATGCGCAGCACCCAGGAGGGCGTGTGATGAAGAGCCGTCCCAACTACCTGGCGGGGTTCGGCTCGCTCGTCTGGCTCTTCCTGGTCGGCCTGCCGCTGTACGTCATGCTGATCGCGACGTTCCAGAGCCGCGCGGACTACGCGGCCAACGGCCCGCTCGCCTTCCCGAAGAACTTCACGCTCGACAACTACATCAACGACCTCAACGAGGGCTTCGGGCAGTACTTCCTCAACACGGTGATCGTCACCGTGGCGGTGGTCGGCATCGTCCTGCTGCTCGTGCCGCCGCTGGCCTACGCGATCGTCCGCAGCCAGGGCCGCACCACCACCGTCGTCTTCCGGCTCTTCCTGCTCGGCCTCGCGATCCCCTCGCAAGCCGTGATCGTCCCGATGTTCTACGTCATCAGCAAGGCCGGTCTCTACGACAACCTCATCGGCGTCATCCTGCCGACGGCGGCTTTCGCGATGCCGGTGTGCGCGCTCATCCTCACCGGCGTGATGCGCGACATCACCCCTGATCTGTACGAGGCGATGACCATGGACGGCGCCTCGCCCCGGCGGACCTTCTTCCAGCTCGTCGTCCCGCTTTCCAAGAGCGGCCTGTCGACGATCGTGGTCTTCTCGGCGCTCCAGGCGTGGAACGGCTTCCTCTTCCCGCTGGTCCTGACCCAGTCGGCGGAGACGAAGGTGATCACCATGGGCCTCTACGACTTCCAGACCGAACACGGAGTCGACATCCCGGGCCTCCTCGCCGCCGTGGTCCTGTCCATGCTCCCCATCCTGCTCGTCTACCTGTTCGCCCGTCGCGCCCTGGTCCAAGGGCTGATGGGCGTCGGAGGAAAGTGACCGACAACGTGGCTGTAGAGGACAACCTGGCCGTGGAGACCGCCGTGGAGACCGATTCCGCCCGCCCTCTCTGGCGCGATCCGTCCTTCGATGCGGAGACCCGCGCCGAGGCCCTGGTCGCCGAGATGACCCTCCAGGAGAAGATCGCCCAGCTCTTCGGCGTCTGGGTGGGCGCGTCGAACGAGGGCGCCGAAGTCGCCCCGCACCAGCACGACATGGAGGAGACGCCGGACCTCGACGAGCTGCTGCCGTACGGCCTCGGGCAGCTGACCCGGCCCTTCGGCACGGCCCCGGTCGACCCGGCGATCGGCGCGCTCTCGCTGGCGCGCACCCAGCGCCGTATCGCTGAAGCGAACCGTTTCGGCATCCCGGCCCTCGCCCACGAGGAGTGCCTCGCCGGCTTCGCCGCCTGGGGCGCCACCGCCTACCCGGTGCCGCTGTCGTGGGGCGCCACCTTCAACCCCGCGCTGATCCGTGAGATGGCCGCCGCCATCGGCCGCGACATGCGCGCGGTCGGCGTCCACCAGGGCCTCGCCCCGGTACTCGACGTCGTAAGGGACGCACGCTGGGGCCGGGTCGAGGAGACCATCGGCGAGGACCCGTACCTCGTCGGCACAGTCGCCACCGCCTACGTCCAGGGCCTGGAGTCCGCGGGCATCGTCGCCACCCTCAAGCACTTCGCCGGGTACTCCGCCTCCCGCGCCGGGCGCAATCTGGCGCCGGTCGGCATGGGTGCACGCGAGCGCGCCGACATCATCCTGCCGCCGTTCGAGATGGCCGTGCGGGAGAGCGGCGTGCGCTCCGTCATGCACGCCTACACCGACACCGACGGCATCCCCTCCGCCGCCGACGAGCGGCTGCTGACCGGGCTGCTGAGGGACACCTGGGGCTTCACCGGAACGGTCGTGGCCGACTACTTCGGCATCGCCTTCCTCAAGACCCTGCACGGAGTGGCCGGCACCTTCGGCGAGGCGGCCGGCGCCGCCCTCGCCGCAGGCGTGGACGTGGAGCTGCCGACGGTCAACACCTTCGGTGAGCCCCTGCTGGAGGCGGTCGCCTCGGGCCGTGTGCCCGAGGCGCTGATCGACCGCGCGGTACGGCGCGTCCTCGTCCAGAAGGCCCAGCTCGGCCTGCTCGACCCGGACTGGAGCCCGCGCCCCGAGGCGCTGGCCGGAGCCGGAGCCGGAGCCGGAGCCGGAGCCGGAGCCGGAGCCGACTCGGAGACGCTGCGCGGAACGATCGGCCTCGACACGGACGCCAACAGGGCCCTCGCCCGCCGCGTCGCCGAGCAGGCCGTCGTCCTGCTCCACAACGACGGCACCCTGCCGCTGGCCCCGGCCGCCGGTGCCGAGGACCGCACCGCACCGGCCCGGATCGCGCTGATCGGCCCCAACGCCGAGGTCCCGACCGCGGTCCTGGGCTGCTACGCCTTCCCCGTCCACGTCGGCGTCCAGCACCCCGAGATCCCGGTCGGCATCGAACTGCCCACGCTGCGGGAGGCGCTGGCTGCGGAGTTCCCCGGCAGCGAGATCGTGGTGGCCCCGGGCGCGAGCGTCGACGGCACCGACACCGACGGCTTCGCGGTCGCCGCCGAACTCGCCCGGGGCGCCGACATCGTTATCGCCGCGCTCGGCGACCGTGCCGGACTCTTCGGCCGCGGCACCAGCGGCGAGGGCTGCGACGCCGAGTCGCTGGCCCTGCCCGGAGTCCAGCAGCAGCTGCTGGACCTGCTCCTCGACTCCGGCACCCCGGTCGTGGTGACGATGCTGGCCGGTCGGCCCTACGTGCTCGGCCGGGCGGCGACGGAAGCCGCCGCCGCCGTCCAGTCCTTCTTCCCCGGCGAGGAGGGCACCCGGGCCATCGCCTCGGTGCTGAGCGGCCGAACCGCCCCTGAGGGACGGCTCCCGGTCAGCGTGCCCCGCCACCCCGGGGCCCAGCCGTCCACGTATCTGGCGGCGCGGCTCGGCCACTCCAGCGAGGTCTCCAACATCGACCCGACTCCGGCCTTCGGCTTCGGCCACGGGCTGACGTACACCACCTTCGAGTGGACCGACCTGGCCGTGGAGGGCGACGAGGCGGCCACGGACGGCGCGTTCCGGCTTGCCTGCACGGTCACCAACAACGGTCCGCGCGAGGGCACCGAGCTGGTGCAGCTGTATCTGCACGACCCCGTCGCCTCGGTGGTCCAGCCGCTCCAGCGGCTGATCGGCTACGTCCGGCTGGACCTCGCACCCGGCGAGGCCGTACGGATCCACGCGACGGTCCCCGCCGACCTGGCCTCCTTCACCGGTCGCGACGGCAACCGTGTAGTGGAGCCGGGCGAGCTGGAGCTGCGGTTCAGCGCGTCGAGCACCGACCCGCGGCTGACGGCGCGGGTCGTGCTCACCGGTCCCGTACGGGAGGTGGACCACCGCCGCAGCCTCCACGCCGAGTTCACGGCGGTGCCGCACCCGGCACGGTGACCCCCGGCGCCCGGGCGCTTCGGCGCCCGGGCCTGCCGTCGGCTGCCGCTGCCGGCCCGACTGCCGGGCTGGGGGCGGCGGTTGCCGGCGCGTCGCGGCCCCTGCGCGGCGCAACGCGGCGCGGCTGTTCGGCGGCCTGCGAGCGAGGCGCCCGCCCCGGCGGTACGGCGGTGGCGCCGAGCAGAGGCGTCGCCCCATCGGCGTGGCCTGGAGTCAGGCGGCGCCTGCCCCCGCGTGGCACAGGATGCGACCGCCTTCGCGTACCGCCACGCCACGTTCGCCACGGTCATCGCCGGCATGTGGCCGGACCCCGCGGACACAACGTCATGGCCGGCGACGAGCAGGGCCGGATCAGGGCCCACCACAAGGGCGGTGACGACCGCCTCGTCGAGGTCGATGTCGAGCCGTGGCCGGGCGCGAGGGCGTACGGCCTTCAGCGGACGAGGCGTACGCCCTTCAGCGGACGACCCGCACGACGGGACGCATCCGCGAGGTGAGATCGGCCAGCAGCCGGTCGGCCTGCGGCAGTACGTACGGACCGAGGGAAGCGGCACCGACGGCGACGGCCACACCGGTCCAGGCCAGCGGACCGAGCGGCGTGCACCCGAAGAAGTGGCTGACGACGGGTGTCTGGACGAGTGCCACGAGCACGGCCGCGGTGCCGAGCACGGTGACCAGGACCAGCGGACTGTGGCGGCGTCCCACGACGGTCTGCGTGAGCTGGGCGCCGACCACCCCGCACAGGGCCATGGTGCTCGTGCGTCGCGCCGAGCCCGGAGTGAGCGTGCCGATCAGCCAGGCGACGGCCGCGCCGATCCCGGTGATCACGCCACGGTGCCGGATCTGACGGTTCAGCGGCCGGCCGAGGACGGCGACGCCGACGGGCATGCCCTCGGCCGCGACGGGCTCACCCGCGGGGTCCTGGGTGTGGGGGGTGACCGCGACCGCCATCGCCGGGAACATGTCGGTGAGCAGGTTGACCAGCAGCAGCTGACGTGTCGACAGCGGCGACGTACCGGACAGCAGCGTGCCGAGTACCGAGAAGCCGACCTCGCCGGCGTTCCCGCCGAGCAGGATGCTGATCGCGTCGGCCACGCTGCGCCACAGAGCGCGGCCCTCGCCGATGGCGTCGATGAGCACCGACAGCTCGTCGTTGGTGATCACGAGGTCCGCGGCGTTGCGCGCGGCCGCGGATCCGCGTGCCGCGATACCGACCCCGACATCGGCGGCGCGGATGGCGGCGGCGTCGTTGGCGCCGTCCCCGACCATGCCCACGACGCGTCCCGCCTCCCGAAGCGCCTCGACGACCTGGAGCTTCTGTTCGGGGGCGACGCGGGCCACGACGCCGCAGTCCCGCAGCAGGCGCGCCCGCCCTGCCCGGTCCAGCGCGGCCAGATCGTCCCCTGTGACGACCGTGACGTCCGGTGGCCAGCCGAGTGCGACCGCCACCGAGCGGGCGGTCTCGGGGTGGTCGCCGGTGAGCATGACGGGCCGAACGCCCGCCTTGCCGAGTCCGGCCACGAGCGGGGCGGAGCTGGCGCGTGGCGTGTCGGCCAGGGCCACGAATCCGATGAGTTCCAGCAGTTCGAGGGGCTTGTCCAGGGCCTGCGCCGACTCGTCCGCCGCGACGCGGCGTTGAGCGACGGCCAGCAGCCGCAGGCCCTGGGCGGCGAGCGTGTGTGCCGTGTCGACGACTGCCGGATCCGCGTCGGGGCAGCAGGGCAGCACGACTTCCGGCGCGCCCTTGACCACCAGCAGGTCCCGGCCGTCGCCGTCGGGCTTCGCGGCCGTTCCCGCGGCGGCCGCGTAGCCCCGGCTCGCCTCGAAGGGCTGGGCCCGCACCGTGGTCCACCCGGTCTCGCGCGGGGCTGCCGCCAGGACGGCTTCGTCGGTGGCGTGGGCGTGGAAGCCCGCCTGCTCGACGACGCGGGGGCAGGCACGGGCTGCGGTGCGGAGGACCGGCTCCGCGTCGGGGCCGGACGCCGGGTGCTCGGCGCCGTCGGCGGTGATCACGCGGACGACCCGCAACCGGTTCTCGGTGAGGGTGCCGGTCTTGTCGAAGCACATGGTGTCCACGCGTCCCAGCGCCTCCAGGCTGCGCGGTGTGCGCACCAGGACACCGAGCCTGCTGAGCCGCCGCGCCGCGGCCATCTGCGCCACCGTCGCCACCAGGGGCATGCCCTCGGGCACGGCGGCCACCGCGACCGCCAGCCCGCCCTGGAGCGCGGTGCGCATCGGGCGGCCGTGCAGCAGGGACAGCCCGGCCACCGCGGCGCCGCCGGCGAGGGTGAGGGGGAGCACCCGGCGCGTCAGCTGGTGCAGCCGTGCCTGGACCCCTGGCGAGGTGGGGACCCGGGCGGCGAGGGACGCCGCGCGACCGGCCTCTGTCTGGTCGCCCGTGCTCACCACGACCGCCCGCGCACGGCCGGCCACCACCGTGGTGCCCTCGAACACCATGCAGGTGCGGTCGGCCACGGACGCCTGCGGTACCGGGGCCACTTGCTTACGGGTGGGCAGTGACTCGCCGGTCAGCGAGGACTCGTCCACCTCGAAGCCGCTGACCTCCAGCAGCCGTGCGTCGGCCGGGACCACGTCGTTGGTGCGCAGCTCGATCACCTCGCCGGGCGCCAGCCGTTCGGCCGCGACGAGGGACGGCTCGTCGGAGCCGGAGCCGGAGCCGGAGCCGGAGCCGGAGCCGGCGAGGCGCCGGGCCGTCCGCCGCTGCCCGGTGACCAGCGCGGACAGCGCCCGCTCGGCGCGTAGCCGCTGCACGCCGCCGACCAGGGCGTTCACCGCCACGGCACCGATGACGAGGAACGCGTCCACGGCCGATCCCAGTAGCGTCGACGCGGTGGCACCGACCACCAGGACGGGGGTGAACGGGTCGTCGAGTTCGGCCCACACGGCGCCGGCCAGACGTGCGCCCATCCGCGCGGGCGTGAGGGCCGGGTGCGTCACCGCCGCGCCCGCGGCGTGTCCGGCCCGGGTCCGTACCACCGCCCAGGCGGTGGGCGCGGCCCGCGACGCTCGCGCCAGCCGGGCCATGACCTCGTCCGGATGCAGGGCGTGCCAGGGCACCCGAGGCCGGGGGCGCGGGGTCGTACCGGCGGTGACGACCAGCGCGGCGAACCAGCTCGACACCAGGGCCACCGCGGTCGCGATGTTGACGGGGCTGAGCCGCAGTTCGAGAGGGAAGGGGACGCGTTGCGACCGCGACCCACGGGTGAGCACCAGGAGCTCGGAGAGCGTGGTGCCCGCTTCGGCGAGGAACTTGGCCCGTCGGCTGACCGCCCGCGCCGCGGGCACGGCGGACAGCAGCCGCCAGGCACCCTCCAGCCCGCGAAGGGCCAGGAGGTCCGCCCCCCAGACGACTGCGCCGCGCTCGTCCGTGACGGCGAAGGCCAGGTCACTGCGGAGCAGCCCGTCGAGCACGTCCCGGCTCGATTCCGTCAGCTCCCGCTCGGTCGCGGCCCGTTCGTGAGGGACGCGCGCCACCGTGAGGACGGTCCGCCCGTCGGCCTGCAGGCCGGCCACCACCTCGCCCAAAGGGCTGTCGGATGAGGCGAGTTGATCGGCCAGGGTCCCGAACTCACCCAGCGAGTGGTCGTCCACCACCACGACGTGCAGCCCTGCCCGGCGCGCCGCGTCCAGCGCTGCCTCGGCCATCGGGTCGACCTCCCAGCCGACCAGCACGGTGCCGACGTCCGCGTCGCCGACCGACGCGATCATCAGTCCCGTGGGCGGCGGTTCCGACGCCGGCGGACCCGACCTCGACCGTCGCGTGGCCGACGCCGTCTCATCGGGCACCGGCCGCAGGCCGAGCCGTGGCTTCCGGGACGGAGTTGCCCCGTCCTCGGGTGCTGTTCCGTCGCCGGTCGTCGCCCTGTCCTCGGGTGCTGTTCCGTCGCCGGTCGTCGCCCTGTCCTCGGGTGCTGTTCCGTCGGCGGTCGTCGCCCTGTCCTCGGGTGCTGTTCCGTCGGCGGTCGTCGCCCCGTCCTCGGCCGTGTCCTCGGGTGCGCTCAGTACAGCGGTGGCTTCCAGCCACAACCGGTGGTGGTCCCAGCCGGGCATGCTGGGATGCACCTCGAGCACGGTACGCCGCGTGCTGCGCAGCGCCTCGGGATGGAGGACGACCGTGTCCACGAGCTCCAGCCGGCGCAGCCGCTCGGGGGCGCGGACCAGGACGTCCTCGCGCGCCAGGGCACTGCCGAGCGCTGCCGTGAACGCCGCAGGGCCGTAGCGCGCGGCCTTGGGCGAACCGCCGAGTGCGGTCTCGGCCGCCTCGTCGAGGTTGCGGGTGAACAGCAGCGTGGTGACGGCGCCGCCCAGCATGCCGTTGACCGCGGCGTCGGCGTACTCCTCGCCCGGGCACGGACGCAGCGACGGACGCTCGACGTCGCCTCCGGCGACCGTCAGCCGATGCGGGGCGCACAGGCGGTCGTGCACGGCGTCGAAGGTGGCGAGCTGGGCCAGGGACTCCACCAACTGGACGGTCCGCAGGGCCGCGTCGAGCAGCAGCGGACTCGGCGACTGCCCGATTCCGCAGACGGCCGCATGGGCCGCGGCCAGCACCAGATCGGCCGCGTCCGCGCCCAGCGCGCGGCTCAGCGCCGTGCGTACGCGCGAGTCCTCGCGCAGCACCACGACTGCGGCCACCACGACCTCCGGCGCACGGCGCAGAAACGCCGTCCGTGCCGCAAAGGCGGTGGCGATGCCCGCTGCGTCGCACGCGAGGGCGAGAGCGCTCGTGCGCACACCACCGGCGGCACCGGGGTGCGTGTGCTCCAGCGTGTGCTCGCCGACGTGCACCAGCCCGTGGGCGGCGGCGAGTTCGGACACTCTGACCGCCAACTCGTCGCCTACCGCGTCCTCCGTGGTCTGCACGACCAGCCGTCCCAGCCCACCGTCCCAGTAGGCGAGCAGTACGTCGGGGTGCTCGGCCAGCTCGACGGCCACCTTCCGTGCGGTGGCCTCGAGCCGCTCGACGGTGGGCGCCTGCGCGTCCGGGTGGTGCCGCAGGGCGAGGTGCATCCGGGAACCGGCGCGCCAGTAGCCGACCTGAGGGGTCATCGCGTTACGAGCGGCCCTTCCCACGCGCAGCGCGGTCGCGGACGCCGCCGCCGCCCCCTTCGCCGCGCCTCCGGCACCGGCGTGCACGAGTTCAGCGGCCATGCGCGCCGTGTCCGTGGCCGGCGAGGCGATCCGGCGCGTGGCCTCGACGGGGGCCGCAAGGAGGTTCTGGAGGGCCACGACGGGCAGCCCGGTCAGCAAGCGGAGCAGCATCTGTCACCTTCGCGGGCTTGCCGAACGGGCCGGGGCGGAACGGTGGTCACACGGGCAAGGCCGGCGTCAGGACTTCTTCCGCCCACCTGCCTTGGCACCTGCCTTGGCACCTGCCTTGGCACCTGCCTTGGCCTGCGTGGCGCTCGTGGCGGCGCGCTTCGACGAGCGGGCCTTCGCCGTGGCCGAGGTGCTCGTGGACTTGGTCGGGCGCGTCTTCGCCGACCCCGACGTGGCCTTGGGCGGGCGGCTCTTCGCCCCCGACCCCGTGGTGGTCGACGCCTTGGCCGACCTCGCGGCCTGCTTGGCCTTCAGCCCTTCGGTGCGGGCCCCGCCCGCGGCCTCGGCCGCCGCGGCGTCCTTGGGGCGCGGCTGCGTGAGCCACACCACCGCTGCGCCCGCCACGGCCACCGGCCACTCGACCACACCCGCGACACCGAGCAGCCCGGCACCGGTGTACGCGGCGACACGGCGTGCGTGCGGCGAGACGATCCCGACGGAGTCCAGGACGCCGTCGACGACCCCCTTGACCCGCTCCATGCCGGGCCTGACACGGTCGGCGCCCGGGACCTTCTCCACGGCCGTAGCCATCGTCTGCACCGGGTGTGCCAGTGACTCCTGAACGGGATGCTGCCCCTTCTTGCCCCCTGAGCCGGACGCGCGGGAACGGTCAGTCATGGTCGCTCTCCCTCCGTAGGGCAGGTGAGGCAGGCGGCCTCGGCCGTGACAGCTCTCACCCTTCACCAACCTTGACAAGATCACGCAACTCCGGCAAGCCTGGGCATATCCACCTACCGCCGAGTGAGGTAACCGGCGGTGGACGCTGCCGGAGCCGATGGTCCGAACCCTCGCCCGCCACCGTCGGCATCGCCGTCACCGTCCGCCCGCGGCTCCTGCGCTTCGCCGACCGGCCCACCGGCACGCCGCCGGGCGGGCGGCAGGCATCGGGTCCCCACCTCCCACGAAGGCCGCTTCATGCGCATCGAACTCACCTGGCCGCGCCCCGGCGCCGCCGACCGGACCCTCACCCTCGCGCTCCCCGACATCCCCGCGCTGCGGCAGGCGGGCCGCCTGCCGACCCCTGCCGCCCTCCGGCGCGCCGTCGCCTCGGCGGGACCCCTCGTCACGGCCGCCGCTCACGCCGCCGGCGCCTGCCCCGTCACCCGCGCCGCCCTCCCGTACGCCCTGCGCTTCGCCCGGCAGGCACTCGACAGCTGACCGGCAGCACTTCGACGGACGTCCGCGGCCACCGTCAGAGGCGTCCGCTTCCGCGGCCACGACGCCGTGCTCGCCGTCGCCGACAGCTGACGTCCGTGGACGGGGCCGCCCGCGTACCGCCGATCAGCGGGCGTCGTGCGGGTGGTGGCGGTGCGGGCGCCGATCCAGGCTCTCCGCTTCCGCCGTCTTCCCGGCCCCCGCCGTCACCGGTCCGGCAGGCGAGGACGAGCGCATCGCGCGGTCGGCCTGCGTCGCGAGGGAACTGAGCGGCTGGTACGTCATCGTGCCGCTGTGCGCGGCTTCACCGGCGACCGGCATGGTCTCCGCCCTTGGCAGCACCTGGGGCCTGGCACGCCACTACTGGGTCACCGTGAAGCTCGTCATCACCCTCCTGGCCACGATCGCCCTGCCGGCCCCCACGGACCGGGTCGGCCATCACCGACGCCGCGGCGGGAACGACCCGGCCCGGCGGTGAACTGCACGGCCTGCGCACCCGGTTCGTGCCCCGGTCCGCCGCCGCCCTGCCGGCGCTCCTCGTGGCCACGGCGCTCTCGGTGCACATGCCGCCGGGCCGGACGCCCTACGGACAGCGCAGGCAGCAGGAACAGCGCACCGCCCCGCAGACCGTCGCCACCGCGGGCGGCCGGCGTTCAGGATGAGGGCTGCGGGGCGGAGGACGCCGGCCCGCTCAGCCGCAGGTTCCACCGCCCCGACCGCCCGGTGAGCGTGACGAGGGACAACGGGGGCACGTCGACGCGCCAGAAGGCGCCGGCCGGGGCCCCGAGGGCGTGCACGACGGCGGCGCGCACGACGGCGGGCTCGGTCACGGCGAGCACCCGGCCCGCGTGCTCGGGAAGGGCGTCCAGCCAGTCGCCGACGCGTCCGCACAGAGCGGCCACGGACTCTCCGCCGTGCGGTGCCGCGTCGGGATCGGTCATCCAGACGGTGATTCCTGCGGGATCGGTCGCGGCCGCGTCGTCCAGCGAGCGGCCGTCCCACCGGCCGAAGTCGCAGTCGCGCAGGGCGGTTTCGACCACGGCGGTGAACCCCATGGCCTCGGTGGTCTGTTCGCACCGGAGCGAGGGTGCCCGGTAGTGATGCGACGCCGTGGGCAGCGCGCCCGCTGCCGTACGTGCCTCTCGTCTGCCTCGCTCGTCAAGCGGACCGTCGCCGAACCGGACGTGCCGCGCGGCGGGGCCGGCGGCGGCGCACAGCAGGGTGAGCCGGATGGTCATGGCCGGGAACCTCTCGGTGTCGTCCCGCGTGTACCGCCCTCCGCGGGGCGTGCGGGTGGTGTGCGTGTGATGGTGCCCATGGTGCGACGAGTCACAGGACGGCTGGTCAGGGACGGTATCGACGGTCCGTGCCACCGGCTGTACCCTCTGCTCCGAAAGGACGACGGCGTACACGGAAGCCCGGTGGAAACCCGGCACGGTCGCGCCACTGTGTGCCGAGCGGCAACTCCTGTCCCAGGAGGGGCGGTTCGGTGAGTCAGACCCGTTTGCCGTCGTCGCGTGCTCCACACAATGCGGGACGCGTGTTCCCGAGGAGGTATCGCCGTGGCCCAGACCGCCATCACCCCTGTCCCCCTTGCCCCACCCTCGGCGGCCAAGCTGCCGCTCCGGGCGATCCTGCCCTGGGCCGTCTTCTTCGGCCTGCTGATGCTCGTGCTGCTGTACTTCGTCGGCGCCGAGCAGGGCGCCTTCTCCGTGTTCTCAGGCGAGTCCGTCCACGAGTGGGTGCACGACGGCCGCCACCTGCTCGGCTTCCCCTGCCACTGACACGGGACGGACGCACACACATGAACTCCGTAACCGTACGCGCCCTCCTGGTGCGCGGCATGATCGCGGGTGTCCTGGCGGGGCTGCTCGCCTTCGGATTCGCGTATCTGGCCGGCGAACCGAGCGTGGACGCCGCCATCGCCTTCGAGACGGCACACTCCCACGACCACGGCGGAGGCGAGGAGGAACTGGTCAGCCGCGCCGTGCAGTCCACCGCGGGACTGGCCACCGCCGCCCTCGTCTACGGCATCGCCCTCGGCGGCATCACCGCCCTGGCCTTCTGCTTCGCGCTGGGTCGTATCGGCCGCTTCGGCGCCAGGGCCACGGCGGCCCTGGTCGCCCTGGGCGGCTTCGTCACCGTGGCGCTGGTGCCCTTCCTGAAGTACCCGGCCAACCCGCCGGCCGTCGGTGATCCGGACACCCTCAACCAGCGCACCGCACTGTTCTTCCTGATGATCGCCCTCGCCGTGCTGCTGGCGATCGGCGCGGTCATGCTCGGCCGGAGCCTCGCGGCGCGCTGGGGCAACTGGAACGCCACGGTCGCCGCCGGCGCGGCCTTCACGGTCGCGATCGCGGCCTTCACGGCCTTTCTGCCGTCGGCGGACGCGCTTCCCGACCACTTCCCGGCCGGAGTGCTCTGGGAGTTCCGGTTGGCTTCGCTCGGCGTCCAGGCACTGCTCTGGGCCGCCCTGGGGCTGATCCTCGGCCCTCTCGCCGAGCGCGTCCTGGAGCCCCGGACCGAGAAGCACCCCGCACCGGCGGATCCGACGACGGCGCCCACGTCGGCTCCGGCGCACTGACGCGCGCACCTCACCCGTGGGACCCGTCGGGGGCGCGCCCGACGGGTCCCACGCTTATGCCCCTGACGTCAAGAACGGGGTACACCCGTGGCGTCGGAGCGCCGGGTGCACTGACGCCTTCGTGCCGTGCGCGCGTTGCCGCCTGAGCGCCGCGTCCCCGCGTTGCCCTCCGCAGCGGGGCCCGGCTCTGCCGCACGCCGACGCCGTGGCCGAAGTCGTACCGGTCCCACGGGTCGACGGCGCTGACGAGCACCCTCCGGCCGACGCGCTCCGGGAACAGGTCGGTAGGGGCGGTGTGCCGAGGCAACTGCCGTACGAGACACCGGGAAGGAGATGCGGGCGGTGCCTGACGGGCGTCGGCGACGAATCGAGGACGGCGGATTCAGCTGCGGCCGGTGGTGAACACCTCGGCGCACAGGCCCGTATAGACGAGGGGGCCCGGCTTCCCGGGCCTTTCGTCCAACGGGTGATGTCAGTAGTCGGTACGACCTTGGGGCCGCGGATGAGGCACGCACGACGCAACCTTCAGCGGATCGCCCGGCTGGCGGCCGTCGGCGGGCTGGTGTCCGGCGCGCTGATGGTCTCCGACGCCATGGCGGGCGAACCGTCCGCGCCGCAGACAGGCGCCGGCGCCGTGCAGTCGGCCGGCGACCCGGTCGCGTCGCTGGTCTCGCGGCTCGGCACGTCCCGTACCGCGGGCAGCTGGACGGGGGCCGACGGCCGTCCGGTGGTCGCCGTGACCGACCAGGAAGCGGCCGCGGAGGTGCAACGGGCCGGGGCGACCGCCAAGATCGTGCCCAACAGCATGAAGCGGCTCCGCTCGGCCACCGCGACCCTGCGCTCGGCACCGACGGTCAGCGGAACGGCGTGGGCGGTGGACTACGCGTCCAACAGGGTCGTGGTGCACGCCGACAGCACCGTCTCCGCCGCCGACTGGTCGCGCATGGCCGATCTCGCCGAGAGCATCGGCGGCTTCGTCCACATGGAACGGACCCCGGGTACGTTCACCACCAGGCTGAACGGCGGGGCCTCCATGCTCGCGGACAACATCCGCTGCTCCGCGGGCTTCAACGTGACCGACGGCCAAGGCTCGTTCGTCCTGACGGCCGGGCACTGCGGACCCGTCGGCACCACCTGGTTCGGCGGCCGGGAGGGTGATGCGCTCGGCTCCACGGTCGCCTCCAGCTTCCCGGGCAACGACTTCTCCCTGGTGGAGTACGAGAGCGGCGCGGCCCCCGAACGCCCCGACATCGTGGAGATCGGCGGTGGCCGAGGGGTACGGATCATCGGCGCCGCCGATCCTGTCGTCGGGCAGCAGGTCTTCCGCAGCGGCAGCACGACCGGGTTCCGTACCGGGCGGGTGACCGCGCTGAACGCGACGGTCAACTATCCGGAGGGCACGGTCACCGGCCTGATCGAGACGACGGTCTGCGCGGAATCCGGAGACAGCGGCGGCCCTCTGTTCTCACAGGGGCTGGCGCTCGGAGTGACCTCGGGAGGCAACGGGGACTGCACGACCGGGGGCATCACCTACTTCCAGCCGGCGATCAAGGCGATGGCGGCGCTCGGGGTGCGCCCGGCCGGCGGGCCCCCGGCCGACGGACAGGACGATGCCGCGAGTCAGGGGACGGACTCCCCGACCGATGGGCCTTCGGACGCCTCCGACGCGTCCGCCGGCTCCGACGCCGTGACGCCGGGCACCCCCGCACCGCCGGGAACCCCTGTCCCGCCGGCTGCCGCCGCCGGACCGGGGAGCGTCACCGACATCGCCGCCGGTCTCGGGCCCCTCGGCGCCCTCGGTCCGGGGCTCGGGGTCGTCGGCCTGAGCCTCGTCCTGCTGATCGCCAGTCGCTGGATCCAGGCGGCCCAGGGGCGCAGGGACTACCGCAACATCTACTCCCAGACCTGGGCCTGAACCTCGGGCCCGGGTCGCCGCCGCGGCGGCGGTTCAGAAGTCGACCCGGATACGGATCCTGCGACCCGGACCCGGGCCGGTGCTCGGTTCAGGAATTGAGCTCCTCCAGCGTCTTCCCCTTCGTCTCGACCGCGAAGAACGCGATCGCCATGCCCACCGCCGCCACGCAGGCGAGCTGAGCGAAGACGAGCGTCAGGCTGCCGCCCGCCCCGAGGATCGCGCCGACGGTGATCGGGCCGAGGATGACGCCGAGCCGGTTCCACAGGCCGCCGAAGGCCGCTCCCTTGGCGCGGTTGCGGGTCGGGTAGAGCTCGGGGGAGTAGAGGTAGAGCCCGGCGTTGATCGCGTACACGAAGAAGGTCATGCAGGACGCGAACACCGCGACCTGGCCGCCGGAGACCGCCCCCGTCAGGGCGAGCGTCCCGAGGGCCAGCGTGGTGCCGCCGAGCGCGGCGACCAGAGCCGGCCTGCGGCCGACCCGGTCGATCAGCAGCGCGACGATCAGGGTTCCGAGCAGCCCGGTGACGTTGCTGAGCAGCGTGTAGACGAGGGCGGTGGTCAGGTCCAGGCCGAAGTTCCTGGTGTAGAGGGAGGGCAGCCAGGTGGAGATGCCGTGGTTGACGTAGTACGCGACGAACCACAGGCCCGACACGACTGCCGTGCGGCGCAGATACCGCCCCTGGAACAGCTCGCGCAGCCGGCCCCGGCGGACGCCGACCAGCGGGAGAACCTGTACCAGCACGATCTGGGCGTGGTGCGGCTGCGCCGCCTGTACCGGGCACAGGCGGAGGCACAGGCCGCGGCGGGGTGAACCGGACGGCTCAGCCCGCCGGCTCCTCGTCCGAGGCGAGGATCGAGTGCTCCAGCTTGCGCAGCAGCCGCGCGAGCTGGCGACACTCGGCGGGGGTCAGTTCGCCGAGCATGCGGCGCTCGTTGTCGAGATGCTCGGCGAACACCTCGTCCACCTTGGCGAGCCCTGCGTCGGTGAGCCGTGAGTGGACGATCCGCCGGTCGCCGGCGTCGCGCTCCCGGACGATCAGCCCGTCCTTCTCGAGCCGGTCGATACGCAGCGTGACGCCCGCCGACGACACGAGCCCGGAGTCGGCGAGCTGGCCCGCCGTCAGCCGGTACGGCTTCCCGGACCTCCGCAGGGCCGTCAGCACGTCGAAGCCGGCCACGGACAGCCCGTGCCGCTCGATGGACGCCGTGAGCCGGGTGCTGTACCGCACGAACGAGCGGTGCAGCCGCGCCAGGACCTCCAGCGGACTGGTGTCCAGCTCGGGCCGCTCCCGTGCCCAGGCCTCGATGGCCATCGCCACGGCGTCCCGACCGGCCGTCGCCCTGCGCTCCGCCATCCCGTCCCCTCATGACCGCTGGTCCAGCGCCTCGGCTGAGTCTCCTCCGGCGCGGGCGGACATCCCACGCCCCTGAGAATTCTACCGCTCAAGGATCGATGCCGAGGGCGTCCGGCCCCCGGCGGTCACGACGCGTGGCCGCCGGATCCGCCGAACGCCCTCAGAATGCGCTCGGCGGCGAGCGTGGCCGTCAATCCGCCGTCCCTGACCTGCTGTTCCAGGCCGGGTGCCAGGGCTCGGACGTCGGGGTCGGCGTGGAGGCGGCCGAGCAGCTCGTCGCGGACCATCGTCCAGGTCCAGTCGACCTGCTGGTCACGGCGTTTGGCGGCGAGGCGGCCGGTCGAGTCGAGGAGGGTCCGGTGTTGCTCGATGCGCTCCCAGACGGTGTCCAGACCGCTCGACTCGCGGGCGCTGCAACTCAGTACGGGCGGCGTCCAGACCGCGTCCCTGCCGTGCATGAGCCGCAGGGCGCCGGCCAGCTCCCGTGCGGCGGCGCGGGCGTCGCGCTCGTGGGGGCCGTCCGCCTTGTTGACGGCGATCACGTCGGCCAGCTCCAGGACGCCCTTCTTGATGCCCTGCAGCTGGTCTCCGGTGCGGGCCAGCGTCAGCAGCAGGAAGGAGTCGACCATGTTCGCGACCGCGGTCTCCGACTGGCCGACGCCGACCGTCTCCACGAGCACCACATCGTGGCCCGCGGCCTCCATCACCACGATCGACTCGCGCGTCGCCCTGGCGACCCCGCCCAGGGTGCCGGCGGTGGGGGAGGGGCGCACGAAGGCCGAGGGGTCCACGGCCAGTCGCTCCATACGGGTCTTGTCGCCCAGGATCGAACCGCCGGTCCGGCTGGAGGACGGGTCCACCGCGAGCACCGCGACCCGGTGCCCGAGCGACGTCAGCATGGTGCCGAACGCGTCGATGAAGGTGGACTTGCCCACGCCGGGAACACCGCTGACACCGATCCGCCGCGCCCTGCCGCTGTGCGGAAGCAGCTCCGTCAGCAACTCCTGCGCGAGCGCCCGGTGATCGGGCCGGGTGGACTCGACGAGCGTGATGGCACGGGCCACGATCGCCCGCTTCCCGTCGAGTACACCCTTCACATACGTGCCGAGGTCGATCGCCATGGGGCTCAGAGGTCGTGTCCGAGGTCGGCCGACAGCCGCTTCACCAGGTCGTACGCCGCGTCCGGGATCACCGTCCCGGGTGGGAACACGGCCGCCGCACCCATCTCCAGCAGGGTCGGGACGTCCTGCGGCGGAATCACCCCACCCACGACGATCATGATGTCCTCACGGCCCTCCTCGGCGAGCTGCTCCCGCAGGGCCGGTACGAGCGTGAGGTGCCCGGCGGCCAGCGAGGACACCCCGACGATGTGCACGTCCGCCTCGACGGCCTGGCGGGCCACCTCGGCCGGCGTCTGGAACAGCGGGCCGACGTCGACGTCGAAGCCGAGGTCGGCGAAGGCGGTGGCGATCACCTTCTGGCCGCGGTCGTGACCGTCCTGGCCCATCTTGGCGACCAGGATGCGCGGACGGCGGCCCTCGGCGTCCTCGAACGAGCCGACCAGCGTACGGGTGCGCTCCACGGACGGGGACTCGCCGGCTTCGTTGCGGTACACGCCGGAGATCGTACGGATCTGGCCCGCGTGCCGCCCGTACACCTTCTCCAGGGCGTCGGAGATCTCCCCGACGGTGGCCATCGCACGGGCCGCGCGGACGGCCAGCTCCAGCAGATTGCCGGTGCCCTCGGCGGCCCGGGTCAGCGCCTGCAGCGCGTCCTGGCAGGCGAGCTCGTCGCGCTCCTCCCGCAGCCGCCGCAGCTTCGCGATCTGCTGGGCGCGTACGGAGGAGTTGTCGACCTTGAGCACGTCGATCCGCTCGTCGTTCTCGACGCGGTACTTGTTCACGCCGATGACCGGCTGGCGTCCGGAGTCGATCCGGGCCTGGGTGCGGGCCGCGGCCTCCTCGACCCGCAGCTTGGGGATGCCCGCGTCGATGGCCTGTGCCATGCCGCCCGCCGCCTCGACCTCCTCGATGTGCTGCCAGGCCCGGCGGGCGAGGTCGTAGGTGAGCTTCTCGACGTACGCGCTGCCTCCCCACGGGTCGATGACCCGGGTCGTGCCCGACTCCTGCTGGATGAGCAGCTGCGTGTTGCGGGCGATGCGCGCCGAGAAGTCGGTGGGCAGGGCGAGCGCCTCGTCGAGGGCGTTGGTGTGCAGGGACTGGGTGTGGCCCTGTGTCGCGGCCATCGCCTCGACACACGTGCGCGTGACGTTGTTGAACACGTCCTGTGCGGTGAGCGACCAGCCCGAGGTCTGCGAATGGGTACGCAGGGAGAGGGATTTGGTGTTCTTCGGGTCGAACTGCTTGACCAGCCTGGCCCACAGCAGGCGCGCCGCCCGCAGCTTGGCGATCTCCATGAAGAAGTTCATGCCGATCGCCCAGAAGAAGGAGAGCCGGGGCGCGAACGCGTCCACGTCCAGCCCGGCGTCCCGGCCCGCCCGGATGTACTCCACGCCGTCCGCGAGCGTGTAGGCGAGCTCCAGGTCGGCCGTCGCTCCCGCCTCCTGGATGTGGTAGCCGGAGATGGAGATGGAGTTGTAGCGCGGCATCCGCTGCGAGGTGAAGGCGAAGATGTCGGAGATGATCCGCATCGAGGGCTTCGGCGGATAGATGTACGTGTTGCGGACCATGAACTCCTTGAGGATGTCGTTCTGAATGGTCCCGGCCAGCTTCTCGGGCGGTACGCCCTGCTCCTCGGCCGCCACGATGTACAGCGCGAGTACGGGCAGCACGGCGCCGTTCATCGTCATCGACACGGTCATCCTGTCGAGCGGGATGCCGTCGAAGAGCCGGCGCATGTCGTAGAGGGAGTCGATGGCGACGCCCGCCATGCCGACGTCACCCGTCACCCGCGGGTGGTCGCTGTCGTAGCCGCGGTGGGTGGGCAGGTCGAAGGCGACCGACAGGCCCTTCTGGCCGGCGGCGAGGTTGCGCCGGTAGAAGGCGTTGGACTCCTCGGCCGTGGAGAAGCCGGCGTACTGGCGGATGGTCCACGGCTGGTTGACGTACATCGTCGGGTAGGGGCCACGCAGATACGGGGCGATGCCCGGGTACGTGCCCAGGAAGTCCAGGCCCTCCAGGTCCCGGCCGGTGTAGAGCGGCTTGACCTCGATGCCCTCGGGGGTCTCCCAGAGCAGGTCGTCCCCGCCGGCCGCCTTCGTGACGGCCGTACGCCACTCGTCGGCGCTGCCGCCGGCGGTCGGGGTCCCCAGCTCGATCCCGGAGAAGTCGGGGATTCCCATCAGGACACTCCCATGCGGTCGAGGGTGGCGGAGAGCACCGCGACGGCGTCGCAGCCCGCGAAGACATAGGAGTCGACGTCGGTGTACGGCCCGGGGCGGCCGGCGAGGAAAACGTGCCGCGCGCCCGCCGCCTTGAGCACGCCGGCCGTGGCCGCGGCCTGCTCCTCGTACAGCGCGTCGCTGGAGCACAGACAGGCCTCGGTGGCGCCGCTGTCCTCGAAGGTGCCCTCCGTGACGGCCTCGATGCCGCCGGCCTGGAAGAGGTTGGCGGCGAAGGCCGTCCGCGCGGTGTGCGCGGCGGCGGGACCGATGGCGGCCAGGAAGATGCGCGGCCGGGACCCGGTGGCGGCGAGATGGGCGTCGGAGCGGGTGCGCAGATCCTCGTACGCCCCGTCGCGCCGTACCCTCGGGAGCCCACCGGACGCAGGTGCGGGCTTCGGTTCCCGCTCCACCGGACGCTCGGTGAGGTGCGGGAACTCGCTGACGCCGGTGATGGGTTCACGGCGCTTGGCGAGCTTCGAGCTGCGCGCCTCCCACGTGTTGGCCAGATCCTGGCCGAGACGGCCCGAGCGCAGACCGGCGGCCAGGCCGCCGGTCCGCTCGATCCACTGGAAGAACTCCCAGCCCGCGTGGGCGAGTTCGTCGGTGAGCCGCTCCACGTACCAGGAGCCGCCGGCCGGGTCGATCACCCGGGACAGATGCGACTCCTCCACCAGGATCGACGAGGTGTTGCGGGCGATGCGCCGCGCGAACGCGTCCGGCAGGCCGAGGGCGTGGTCGAAGGGGAGCACCGTGACGGCGTCGGCGCCGCCCACCCCGGCGGCCAGCGTGGCGACCGTCGTGCGCAGCATGTTCACCCAGGGGTCACGGCGCGACATCATCACCGGCGACGTCACGGCGTGCTGCAGCTGTGCCCCCGCGCCCGGCGCTCCGCACACCTCGGCCACCCGCGCCCACAGCCTGCGGGCCGCTCGCAGCTTGGCGATGGTCAGGAACTGGTCGGCCGTCGCCGCGTACCGGAACTCCAGCTGTGTACAGGCCTGTTCGAAGGACAGTCCCGCCTCGGTCAGTTCACGGAGGTAGGCGACACCGGTGGCCAGGGAGCAGCCCAGCTCCTGCGCGGCCGAGCCGCCGGCCTCGTGGTACGGCAGCGTGTCCACGGTCAGTGCCCGCAGCCCCGCGTACTCCTGCGAGCACCGCAGTGCGAGACCGGCGGCGGGGGCGAAGTCCAGGGCCTCGCCCGTACGGGCCTCGTGGCCCAGCGGGTCCGCGCCGAGGTTGCCGCGTGCCGCATCCCCGGCGACGCCCCGCTCCTCGAACAGCCGCAGCAGCTCCCGTGCCGCGGGCTCGACGTCACGTCCCGCGTCGAGGACGACGGGCGCCAGGTCGAGAAGGACACCGTCGAGGACCCGGCCGAGCGAGGACACCGGGATCCCGCTCTCGCCCAGGACCAGCCACAGCGAGGTGACGCCGTTCTCCAGGTCCGTGAGCACCGCGCCGCCGTCGACCGCCGAGTGCTGCTGCCGTACGTCCCAGCCGCCGCCGATGCTGCCCTCGGCCCGGCCGCCGCGTACGAACGGTGCGAAACCGGGGAAGCCGGGGCCGGGCGCAGCGTCGTGCGCGGTGTAGAGAGGCCGGGTGCGCAGCCCGTCCTCCAGCGCGGTGGACAGGGCATCCTCCGCTGCCGCGCCCGAGACTTCCTTGCCCGACTTGCGCAGGACACCCGCCACCAGGCGTTGCCACTGCTCATGAGTCGCGTCAGGGAACTCGGCGGCCAGCGAGAGCCCGTCGTCAGGCAGGACCGTCATGCTCGGATGTTAGGACAGGTCGACAAAGGAGCAGCAGAGGGCACGGCTGTGACCTTGCCCTCTCCAGGACGGCCTTGATCGTCGGGCGGGGTTCGTACTACGGCCCGTCTGGCGGATCGGGCCGGATCAGGGTGACATCGACCCGAGTACGGCCGTCCTCCTCGGTGACGGCCTCGGCGGCGACCGGGTCCTTGCCGGTGGCGGTCACCTCCTCCGCGTGGCACGGAGCAGTTCCGCCCGAGCGGTTCGCTCGCCCTGCGGTTCCCGAGGGCCGCCACGGAGGTCGCCCGCCGAGTCCGTCCCAGGCGTCGGCCGACCAGGTCCTCGGGCAGATGGAGGCGGCGGTCAGGCGAGCACGTTGACGGCTCGGGCGATCACGAGTCCGAGGATGACCAGGGAGACGAGCGACTGGATGGCCATGGCGACCTTGGCCCAGGGGGCCAGTGGCATGACATCGGTCGGGCTGAAGGCCGTGGAGTTGGTGAGTCCGAGGTAGAGGTAGTCGACGAAGCGGGGGCGCCAGTGCGTGGCGTTCAGGTCGGCGTTGAGCTGCTGGGGGAAGGCGAGTTCGGGGGTGTCCGGCATGTGGTGGGCTCGGGCGGCCGCTCCACCGCTGTCGAGTTCGAAGTACAGCAGGGCGAAGGCGAGGACGGTGGAGCCCCAGACCACACCACCGGCCAGCAGCAGGCCGGTGGCGGAATTGGTCTCGGCTCCTCCGTGGATGAGGTCGTCGACCAACCGGACGGTCGACCAGATGGCGCTGAGCGCCAGCACGCCGACCAGCGTGATCGACACTCCGCGCAGGGTGGCGGAGCGGCGGCTGATCCGGCCCGGGTCGCCCGCGATCAGCGTCACCAGGAGCAGCCCTTCGCCGAGGGGGAGCAGCCACCGGGGTCCCAGGCGCAGGTCGTCGGGCATCAGCAGCGTCAGCACCATGGCGGCGACGACGGCTCCGGCCATCGGCCAGCGGGCCTCGCCGTAGGCCGCCTGGTGCGCCTCCCGATCGCTCGGATCGCTCGGGTCGCCGGCACCGGTCGGGTGGTGTCCGGTCATGTTCGGCTGCTGCCCGGGTTCGCTTCGCGGCTAGGCGGCGTCGGTCCGGCCATACCCATCACGCCAGTCTCCTCGGGGGCTGGGCGGTGCGGCCGCCCGCTTTGTCACCGAACGTACCTCGAAGCCGGGCGGCGTATCCGTTGCCGGTTCGCGTGTCCCGTATCCGGCTGAGGAGGATTCAGAGCCGGTCGCGGCGTTCGAAGATGAAGCACGGGCTCTGTTGTCGGGGAAACCCGTACCACCCGTTGCGCAACCGATGCCCTAGCTTTGCGGATCAGGGACCTTGAGCTCATCTCCCGTGTTGGAGATGAAGATGACCAGCAGCTTCGCCGGCTCCGTCTTGCTGGCGTTCTCCGTGAGCACGTGGTGGGCGCCCGGCTCCTCGACCCAGTTCTCACCTTGCTGGTACGTACGTGTCGGCTCGCCATCGAGCTTGCTGCGCATGGTGCCGTCGAGCACGTAGGCGTAGACGAAAGCCTCGCCGTGCCGATGCGGAACCGCGCGTGCGGCGGGCGGGAAGTCCACTATCGCCGAGGTGAACGTCTTGTCCTTGAGGTTCGGAAGCGCCTGTTCATACAGAGGCGTCAGCGTTTCCTCCGGTGGCTCGGAAGCCACGGCGGCAACTGGCACCCTGCCGGTCGGACGCTCGGCCGCGGGGGCGCATGCGACGGCCGCGGCCACCATGCCGGCAGCCAGAACGCCACAGGAAAGCCGTATCCCGCTCATGATTGCTCTCCCACTCGGTCTTCGGTGATCCGGATGATCGTCTTGCCGGGGGTGCGCCGGTCGGGGGCGAGCGCGGCGGGCGCTTCGGCGAGCGGCCGCACGTCCCCGACGATCGGCTTGAGCCGTCCGTCCCGGAGCCGCAGGGCGAGGTCCATGAGCCGGGCGCGGTCGGGTTCGACGACGAAGAAGACAGCCCGCCCGTCCTTGGGGCGGACGGTGGGCGGCATGGCGATGGCGACGAGCGTGCCACCGGCGCGCACCAGCGCGGCCGAACGGTCGAGGACCTCACCGCCGATCGCGTCGAACACCACGTCGACCTCGCCGGCATCTTCCAGTCGATCGGCCTGGAGGTCCAGGAAGACATCCACGCCGAGACCGAGTGCCACGTGTCTGCCGGCGGCCCGGCCGGTGCCGATCACCCGGGCTCCCACCTCGTGCGCGAGCTGTACCGCGATCGACCCGACGGCGCCCGCGGCGCCGTGGATCAGGACGGTCTGGCCGGTCGTGAGGCGGCCGTGGTCGAACAGGCCCTGCCATGCGGTCAGTCCGGAGATCGGCAGTGCGGCGGCCGCGGTGTGGTCGACGTCCGCCGGGAGGGGAGCCAGGTTGCGGGCCTCCACCGCGGCGTACTCGGCCAGTGAGCCGTTGCGGGTCCAGTCGGTCAGTCCGAATACCCGCTGGCCGACGGTAAGACCGGTGGTTCCGTAACCGAGTTCGGCGACGACACCCGACAGCTCGTGCCCGGGCACGCTCGGGGTCCGGTCGCGGCCGGCGCGGTCGGACCACGTTCCCGGCCAGTCAAGCTCTCCGGGGGTGAAGCCGGCGGCATGCACCCGCACGATGACATCGTTCTCGGCGGCGTGGGGGTAGGGCATTTCCATCAGTGAGAGTCCACCGATACCGGCGGCGCGGTCTCGAACGGTGATGGCTTGCATGACAGGTACTCTCTGTGGCGGGGATTTCCAGTTCGAGCGCACAGAACATCCGGACCTGGTTCACGGCGGGGCCGGAAACAGGTTTGGCGGGGCGCCTTTCGTGTGGTCGATCTCGCTCTGTCGCTGACGGGTTCTTGTGTGAGCAGGATCAACAAGTGGCGCGGGGCCTGCCACGGTCGTGGGACAGGGAAAACCTTCACCGAAACCGAAAGGCACATTCTGTGGTTCTGCCGTGACGAATCGCCCGTCATGAGCGAGGATCAAAATCGGTGGCGGTCCCACGTGCGTGTCCACACAAAAGACACAACCATTGAGCTGCGACACAGGCAACTTGACCAGCTCACGCACCGTCGGGGCAATGGCCCCTTGCGGATTGCGGCGTCGGCCGTGAGGAGGACCTGCTACGGCTCCGGGGCTGTCTCCGGGCTGTTTCGGCAAGGCTCATGCCGGCCTTGGAGACGCTGCCCCGGCGTCGGTGACTGCAAGCTCGCCCGCCGATCCGGTGGGCCCGGCTCGCTCCGCCCGGTGGCACTCGTTGTCCAGGCCCGCCCTCAGCCCGCGGACCGCGTACTGTCCCAGGTCACCGCGCGCGGCGTCGGGTGGCGGAGTACGCTCAAGGGGGTCCGACGACTGCCAAGAACGGCGCGGGCTCAACGGAGCATGCCGGGTACCCGCGGCAGCCAAGACGATGCCAGTGCCCATCGGGCGGCGGAGCCGCCCAGGAAACGGCGGTCGAGTTTCGCGGTCCCGGATCCGCCCGGCACCTGAACACTCCCGGCGTCCCTGGGCGCTCCCATCCGAATCGCGCCGACCCGTCGGGATTTCCCTCGCGCGCTTTTCCGATCAGAGGTCAGCGATCAAGCCGAACGAAGACAGCGGCCGACCAGCACAGGCCCGGTCCAATTCGGCCGCCGAGCCGTCCTGTGGCAATCAGCGCGCACCACGCTGCTGGAACAGGAACCGCCGTTCATCCCTGAACGTGCTCAGGTCATGACGGTGCCTGTGCATCACCCGCCTGGTCATCCGGGAGTCCCACCGCACCGCAACTCCGGGCCGGTGTTCGGCCACATGCTCGAGGGCGAGAGAATGATCGCTTGCGTCGGGAAGTCGACCGGGTCTCGCTCGCTCTTCGCTACAGCCAGTCCCGGCGCTTGAAAATGACATACAGGCTCACACACACGATGCCCATCAGCCCAATGGCGAAGAGGTAGCCGAACGCCCAGTGCAACTCCGGCATGCTGTCGAAGTTCATGCCGTAGATGGTTCCCACCAGTGTGGGGGCAAAGAGAATGGCCGCCCAGGCGGAGATCTTCTTGATCTCCTCGTTCTGCTCGAAGCCCGCCTCCGCCAGCGCCCGCATTTCCGCGTTCTGCTGCTCCGTCACCAGCGTCGCGTTGACCGTCAGGATGTCCGCCAGGGCCTGGCGGAAGCCGTCGACACGCTCACTGGTGTGGGTGACGTGGTCGGCGACGTCGCGGAGGTAGCGCTGGAGTTCCTCGTCCGTGCCGTACTTGGCGAAGCCGGCCATCAGGCCGTGGAGCATGCCGACCAGGGGGCGGGTGGCGCGCTGGAACTCGACCATTTCGCGGGAGAGTTCGTAGATGCGGCGGGACACGGCCGGGTCACCGCTGAAGACCTCGGTCTCGATCTCGTCGATGTCGTTCTGCACGCCCGCGACGACCGGGGCGTACCCGTCGACGACGGCGTCGAGGATGGCGTACAGCACCGCCTCCGGGCCGAGGGCGAGGAGCTCGGGGGTCGACTCCATGCGGCGGCGGACCGCGGACAGGTCGGGGGCCGCGCCGTGGCGGACCGTGATCACGAAGTCGCTGCCGACGAACACGTGGAGCTCGCCGAAGTCGACCTCCTCCGGGGCGTCGAGATAGCGGGCCGCGCGCAGGACGACGAAGAGGGTTTCGCCGTAACGTTCCAGCTTGGGGCGCTGGTGGGCCTCCAGTGCGTCCTCGACGGCGAGTGGGTGGAGGTCGAACTCGCCGGCCAGCGAGTGCAGTTCGGACTCGGTCGGCCGGTGCAGACCGATCCAGGCCATGCCGGCCGGCTCCTCGCGCAGCTGGCGGAAGGTCTCGGCGAGCGAGACGGGCGTCGAGACGCGGCGGCCGTCGTGGTACAGCGCGGCCTGGACGATGCTGCCCTGGTCCTTCTGCACGGGGGCGGACACCTCCGGTGCGGCTGCGGGGCCCGGCGGTGCGGAAGGTGGCGCGGGCGCGGCGGGGCGGCGGCGCCAGGCATGCCTCTTCGGGATCGGCACGGGGCGCACCCGTCGGTCGGACATCCTGGTCACCTCCCGCATGACGTACGGACGTAGCAGGGGCCCTGCTCAGCGGCCACGGGCAGGATATACGGGCTGAAATTCCCCGGCACGGCGGAACGGGGATCCGCAGGAACCGGTCGGCCCACCCCTTGGGGACAGAAGGTGTCCGCAAGGGTGCGTAGCGTGCCGGTCATGGCCTCGAAGACACGCCGGAGCCAGCCGGCGCACGGCAGTCACGGCAATGACGGCAGTCACGGCGAGCACGCCCTGCACGCCATGGACGGTGACCACGGGAAGCGCGGCACTCACCCCGTGCTCGGCCCCCGCGCCCTCAACCGCGCCACCCTGGCCCGTCAGCTCCTGCTGCGCCGCGATCCGGAGAACCGGATGTCCGCGAAGGCCGCGATCGAGCACCTCGTCGGCCTCCAGGCGCAGAACGTCAAGCCGCCGTACTACGCCCTCGCGGCCCGCCTGCACGGATTCCGGCCGCAGGAGCTGTCCGGGCTGATGGAGTCCCGCGAGGTCGGGCGCCTGGTAACGCTGCGTTCCACGATCCACACCCACACTGCCGCCGACTGTCTCGCCCTGCGCCCCTTCGCGCAGGCCGGTGGGCCGGACCGCGAGCTGAGGATGTTCCTCAGGAGGCTCGACGGCGTCGACATCGGCCGGCTCACCGCGATCGGCCGCGAGCTGCTCCAGGAGCGCCCCCGCCCGGTCAAGGAGCTCCGCGAGGCCCTGCGCGCACAGTGGCCCGACGCCGATCCGCTCGCCCTCACCACCGCCGCGCGCTGTCTGCTGCCCCTGGTGCAGGTCACGCCGCGCGGACTGTGGGGCCGCAGCGGCCAGGTCACACTGACCACCGCCGAGGAGTGGTTCGGCCGGCCCGTGGAGCCGGCCCCCGCGCCCGACACCGTCGTACGGCGCTACCTCGCCGCCTTCGGGCCCGCATCGGCGAAGGACATGCAGACCTGGTCGGGGCTCACCCGGCTCATGGACGCCTTCGAACGGCTGCGCCCCGAGCTGCTCACCTTCCGCGACGAGAACGGCGTGGTGCTCTTCGACCTTCCGGACGCCCCGCGCCCCGACCCGGAGACCCCGGCGCCGCCGCGCTTCCTGCCCGAGTACGACAACCTGCTGCTGTCGCATGCCGACCGCAGCCGGGTCGTCGCCGAGGAGCTCAAGGTGCGCACCTGGAAGGGCAACCGGTCCTTCTGCGTCTTCCTCGTCGACGGTTTCCTCGCCGGGCTGTGGCAGCTGGAGGAGACCGAGCGGACCGCGATCCTGACCGTCCAGCCGTTCGTGAAGCTGACGCGGGCACAGCACACCGCCGTGGCCGAGGAGGGCGAGCGGCTGCTCGCCACCATGACCTCGGCCACGGCGCGCGATGTGCGGTTCGGGGACTTCGCGGAGTAGCGGCTCGCGCGGGTGCGGCTGCACCCGGAGGGCGCGTTACAGACCCACGTCTCTGATCAGCAGGTCCTCCACGCGCTCGCGCCGCACCAGCAGCCGCGAGCGGCCCTCCGTCACCGCCACCACCGGCGGTCTGCCGGTCGTGTTGTAACCCGACGCCATCGACACCTGGTACGCCCCCGACGCCGGCACCGCCAGCACGTCCCCCGGCCGTACGTCCTCCGGCAGCTCCACCGACTCCGCGAGCACGTCGCCCGCCTCGCAGTGCCGGCCGACCACCGTCGTCGTGCGCATCGGGGCCGTCGAGGCCCGCCCGACCATACGGACCGTGTACCGCGCCCCGTACAGCGCGGGCCGCGGGTTGTCGCTCATGCCGCCGTCGACGGCGACGAAGACCTGGCCGGCCGACCGCTTCACCGACAGCACCCGGTACAGCGCCACGCCCGCGGGTGCCATGATCGAGCGGCCCGGCTCGACCGTGAGCCGGGGCACCGGGAAGCCGGACTCGGCGCAGGCGTACTGCAGTTCGTCGGTGATGCGGCGGCCGTACGCGGCGGGCGTCGGCGCGGGGTCGCCCGGCAGATACGCGACGGCGAAGCCGCCGCCCAGGTCCAGCTCGCGCAGCGTGATCCCGTACCGGTCGCGGATGCGGGCCAGGAAGGACACAAGGCGCCGCACCGCCTGCGCGTAGGGCTCGGGCGAGGCGATCTGCGAGCCCAAGTGGCAGTGCAGGCCGACCAGTTCGAGCCGGGGCTGCCCCAGGATCCGGGCGATCGCATCCTCCGCGTCGCCCTCGGCGATCGACAGCCCGAACTTCTGGCCCTCCGCACCGGTCCGGATCTTCTTGTGGCCGCCCGCCTCGATGCCGGGCAGCACCCGCACCATCACCTGCTGCGCGCCGGGGCCCGGGACCTGTGCCGCGAGGCGGGCGATCTCGCAGTCCGAGTCGATGACGATCCGGCCGACGCCGAGCCGCAGAGCGGTGCGCAGATCCTCCGGCGACTTGGCGTTGCCGTGCATGACGATCCGGTCCGCGGGGAAGCCCCGGGTGGCGGCCACCTCCAGCTCGCCCGCCGAGCAGACGTCGAGGCCGAGCCCTTCCTCCTCGACCCAGTCGACGACGGCCCGGCACAGGAACGCCTTGCCGGCGTAGACGATCTCCGCGTCGGGCAGTGCCCGTTGCCAGGCCCGTGCCCGTGCGCGTACCTCGCCCTCGTCGAGCACATACGTGGGCGTCCCGTACCGCTCCGCGAGCCCGGTCAGCGACACGCCGCCGACGGTGACGTCCCCGCCGGGGGCCGACACGGCGGACGCGGGCCAGACGGACGGCGATGCGGACGGCCATGCGGCCGCACGGTCGGACGGGGCAGGGAGCTCCGGAGCTGTGCGATCCACGGACGCTGCGGTCATGTTCACTCCTTCGGGCAACAATGGGGCGGGCATCAGCGGATGAACGCGAGGGCGTCGGCCCGGCAGGCGGGCGTCCGGACGGTCGCGTCGGACGCCGTCGGCGCCGGGGCGGTGAGCTGCGGGTCCACGGTCACCGTGGTCACCCCCAGCGGCTCGGAGAGCGCCCGCAGCGCCGGCTCGGCGAGCCTGATCCACGCCTGGCCCTCGCCCAGCACGGCGGTGAGCCGGCGCGCGCTGGTGAAGCCGATGGCGGTGCGTACACCGAGCGGGGTGCGCATGAAGCGCAACTGGTGTCCCCCGGCAGAGCCGAGCCGGACCGGTACGAACAGCGGCCCTGCCGGGGTGGGTTCGTCGGGGTCCGCGTCCTCGCGGATGAGGTTGTCCATGGTGTCCTCCGGGCGACGTTCCGTGTGCGCCGGTACGTGCGTACCGGTATCCGGAAGCGTCGCCCCGAGCTCCCGTGACACGAAGGCGGGGAGCGGAATCATGACGCGCCACTGACCAGGACGGGCCGTCTCCTGACGAGTCCCTAGCGGGTGCCCGGAGCCGCTGCGCCGACCGGCCTTCGGCGGTGCCTCCCGTCCTCCGTCGGCCCGTGTCGGTCCGCCCGGTCCTCCGCCGGCCCCGTCAGTCCGCCCGCCCCGTCGCGCGACCGTCACCCCGAGCCCGATCATGGTGAAGCCACCCGCCCCGCCGACCAGCGAGAGCCGCCGCTCAGAGCGGGCGAACCAGTTCCGGGCGGCCGCCGCGCCGAGCCCCCACAGGGTGTCCGTGACCAGCCCGATCCCGATCGGCACCAGCCCCATCAGGAGCATCTGCGCGGGCACACGGCCCGGGGAGGGGTCCACGAACTGGGGGAGTACGGCGGCGAAGAAGACGATGCCTTTCGGGTTGGTGACCCCGACGACCACGCCGTCCACGACCGTCCGCAGATCGCCGCGCACGGGAACGGCCGGCCCGGCGGGTGCTGCCGAGAGCCTCAGCTCCTTGCGGTGCCGGAACGCCTGAACGCCCAGATGGACCAGATACGCCGCCCCTGCCGTCCCGGACGACCAGGCTCTGCTCCACGTCCTGCGCGACCGCGACCGCCGCGTCGGGAGTGCGGTCGCCCAGTGGCAGGGCCTGCCGCAGCGCCCCGTACAGCACGCCCCGTACGGTGCGCCGCACGACGATGGGCACGGCGACCACCGACCGCAGGCCCTCGGCCGCCACCGGCGTGTCGTGCTCGTGGCTGATGTGCCGGGCCGTCGCGTAGTCGGTGACCGCGCACGGCCGCGGCCGGGCGATCGCGTTCCCGCCGAGCCCGTGACCCGAACGGATCGCCGTCCCGCACAGTGCGCCCGTCACCGTGCCGTTCAGTTCGGCGATCCGCATCCGGCGGGGTTCGTGGAGCAGACCGCCGAAGGCGATCTGCAGCCCGGTGGCTCGGCGGAGCCGTGGCAGCGCCGCCCGTATCCCGACCATCTCCGCCGCCTCGGTCATCCGTCTACGGTCCCCCCGACACTCAGCACCCCCGTACGGGGGTAGTGAGACCTGCGTCACCGATTACACGATGCTGGGCACGGGTCCCGCAACGAGGAGGACACATGACGGCTGGCGACGAGACGGAGAGGTTCCGGGCGGCCCGGGACTTTCTGCTCCAGCACAGGGAGGACTACGCCACGGCGTACGAGGGGTTCGCCTGGCCACGCTTCGAGCGGTTCAACTGGGCGCTGGACTGGTTCGACGCCGTCGCGGACGGCAACGAGCGGCCCGCGCTGCACATCGTCGAGGAGGACGGCGCCACGACCCGCCTCTCCTTCGCCGAGCTCAGCGCCCGCTCGAACCGCGTCGCGAACTGGCTCCGGGAACACGGCGTCCGCGCCGGCGACCGCATCCTCGTGATGCTCGGCAACCAGGCCGAGCTCTGGGAGACCGCCCTCGCCGCGATGAAGCTGCGCGCCGTCGTCGTCCCCGCGACCCCGCTCCTCGGCCCGGCCGACCTGCGTGACCGGGTCGACAGGGGGCGGGTGCGGCAGGTGATCGTCCGGACCGACGACACCGCCAAGTTCGACGAGGTGCCGGGCGACTACACCCGGATCGCGGTGGGCGGTGGTGTCACCGGCTGGCTCCCGTACGAGCACGCGTACGCGGCGCCGGACATCTTCGAGCCCGACGGCCCCACCCGCGCCGACGACCCCCTGATGCTCTACTTCACCTCCGGCACCACGGCCCGGCCGAAGCTCGTCGAGCACACCCACGTCTCATATCCGGTCGGCCACCTGGCGACCCTGTACTGGATCGGCCTCAAGCCGGGCGACGTCCACCTCAACATCTCCTCGCCCGGCTGGGCCAAGCACGCCTGGTCCAATCTCTTCGCACCCTGGAACGCCGAGGCGACCGTCTTCATCCTCAACTACACACGCTTCGACCCCGCCCGCCTGATGGCCGAGATGGACCGCGTCGGCGTCACCAGCTTCTGTGCCCCGCCCACCGTGTGGCGGATGCTGATCCAGGCCGACCTCACCCAGCTCCGCACGCCGCCGCGCGAGGTCGTCGCGGCCGGTGAGCCGCTCAACCCCGAGGTCATCGCGGCCGTCCGCCGCGCCTGGGGCGTGACGATCCGGGACGGTTTCGGGCAGACCGAGACGGCCGTCCAGGTCTCCAACTCCCCAGGGCAGCTGCTGAAGACGGGCTCCATGGGACGGCCGAGCCCCGGCTTCCGCGTCGAGCTCCTCGACCCCGTCAGCGGCAAACCGGGCGCCGAGGAGGGCGAGATCGCCCTCGACCTGTCGGCCGAGCCGGTGGGGCTGATGACCGGCTACCACGGCGATCCGGCGCACACGGCCGAGGCGATGGCGGGCGGCTACTACCGCACCGGCGACATCGGCTCGCGCGACACCGACGGATACATCACCTACGTCGGCCGCGCCGACGACGTCTTCAAGGCGTCCGACTACAAGATCTCGCCGTTCGAGCTGGAGAGCACACTGCTGGAACACGAGGCGGTCGCGGAGGCCGCGGTCGTGCCCGCGCCCGATCCGGTGCGCCTGGCCGTCCCCAAGGCGTATGTGGTGCTGGCGGAGGGCTGGGAGCCGACTGCCGACACCGCGCGGCAGATCTTCGCGCACTCGCGGGCCGTCCTGGCGCCGTACAAGCGCGTCCGCAAGCTCGAGTTCGGCGAGCTGCCCAAGACCGTGTCCGGCAAGATCCGCCGGATCGAGCTGCGCGAGGCCACCGCCGAGGGCTCCACGGCCGAATACGACGAGGGGGACCTGCGATGACAGAGCCGCCGGCACTGCTCTCGTACACGCACGGCACGGGCACGGCCCCGCTGCTCGGCGACACCATCGGGCGCAAGTCCCAAACGGCCGCGGGCGGCGAAGCCCTACGGGCGAAGCTCGAAGAGGCCGAGTCCGAGCTGTCCGGGGTCACCGGCCTGCCTCCCCTCGACCCCGTTACGGGGATCGCTGCACTGATCGAAGGACGGGCCGGCACTCCCTTGCCGGTGAAGCGGTCATGGGTGGCGTTCTGCACGATCGTGACCCTGCTGCCGGCGAACGGGAAGCATGCACGGACCATGACCACGGACGATCATGTATCCGTCGACCGGCACCACCTCGCCGAGGGCGGCGACGAGGACTGACGACTGCAGTGAGAGCCCCGGAATCCCACGCGGATGCCGGGGCTCACTGGCCGGCCCGTTCTTCCCGGGGCTCGGCGGACGAGCCGGCTAACGCGCCACGCGGTAGCGGAAGTAGACGACTCTTGAGCTGAAGGTGCGGGTCTCGACGAGCTCGAGATCCACCCGGCGCTCGCGTTGGGGAAAGAACGGGATGCCGCCGCCAACCAGCACCGGGTAGACCATGGCCCGGTACTCGTCGATCAGACCCAACGCGGCCGCCTCGGCGGCGAGGGTCGCGCCGCCGATCGCGATGTCGCCCTCCGCCGGCTCGGATCGCAACCGCTCGATCTCCTCCGCCAGGCCGCCGGAGGCCAGGCGGGCATGGCCCTGCACCGCCGACAGCGTGGTGGAGAACACCACCTTTGGCAGCGGCTTCCAGAGCGCGGCCCACTCGAGCATGGAGTCGTCGAGCGATGGATCCTGGTCGGCGGTCTCCCAGTACAGCATCGTCTCGTACAGCCGTCGTCCCAACAGGTGGACGCCGACATCTCGAATCTCGTCGATCCAGAAGCGAAAGACCTCCTCGTCGGGCGCCGTCCAGTCGAAGTCGCCGTCCGGCCCGACGATGTAGCCGTCAAGTGAGACGCTCATCGAATAGGTCACGCTGCGCATCAGAAGTCCTCCCCGGTAACGGATTCGACAGTACGACCGCCGGACGCCGCGGGACTCATCGCGGCCCGCGGGACCCCTGGGCCGAGTCACCTCACGAGATCATTCGTTGAGAAGACCTCAGTCGGTCTCTGCGTCCGACGGTGTCTGACAGCGTCGCCTGAGGTCACACCAGTTCATGCAACAACGTGCACCGTCGCGAACGTGCATAGACGCATCCTGTCGGACCCTCGTGCGGTCGTGTCCAACGGCCCAACCGGGCTGGAGGTCCTGGACGCCTTTCCGATGACCGTGAGCGGCAAGGTGCGGAAGGTTGAGCTGCGCGAGACGTACGCACGCTGACGCGTCAGAGCGGACGGCGCATGCACACCCGGGGCCAGCGGTCCAGGCCGTGCTGCGCCTCCGCGAGGCGGATCTCCCGCAGCCCGTCGGTGAGTTCGTCGTCGCCGAGCGCACGGAAGCCGAGGCGTGCGTAGTACGGCGCGTTCCACGGGACGTCGGCGAACGTCGTCAGGGTGAGTGCGGCCAGGCCGTCGGCCGCGGCCACGGCGGCCAGATGGTCGATCAGGCCGCGGCCGAGACCGCGGCGTGCGGCGGCCGGGTGGACGGACAACTGCTCGATATGGGCGGCCCCGTCGACCGGTTCGCTCAGCAGATACGCGACGGGCCGGTCGTCCGTGTCCGCCGTCACCCAGGCGTGGCCCGCCCGCCGGTAACGCTCCAGGAGGTCGAGCGGAAGGGGCTCGTCGTCCGCGACCGCCGCCATGCCGAGCGAGCGGAAGGGCTCGCCGGCGGCCCTTTCGATGTCCTGGAGGAGGCGGAGTTCGGCACGGGCGGCCGGTCGGATCTGCATACGGCGAGTATCGCTCAAGGCGTGCCCCGGCGGCCGGCGGCGACCGCGCCTCGCTGGTGCAGGGCCACGAGCGCGACGGTCAGGGCCGCTCGCCGCCCGCCCCGCAGCAGGGCGACCGCCTGCGGCGTCAGGTCGGGTCGGTCGGGCGGCTCCCAGCTCCGCAGCAGGGCGGCGGCCGCGGCCAACTGCACCCCGCACGCTCCGATGAACCACCACATGTCCGTCGGTATGGCGCCCACCTCCCCGTACGTGGTGCCCCGCTGGGGACGGGGGCGAAGCCCGAACGGCCGGTTTCAGAGCTCGATTTGAGCTTCGTGGGCCCGCGCCGCGGCTTGTGCGCCACGTTCGTCTCCGACTCCTCGAGGGCACCGGACGACACTCCGGTGCCGGTGTCAGGATCCGGCCGACAGGAGTTCGTCGGCGGGGCTGTTCACCGGCTGCGGGGTGCCCGTCAGGTCCATGACGAACAGCGGGACGCCGAGGTCGTCGGCGCGGGCCCGGGCGTCGTCCGCGTAACCGGCGAGCGAGAAGAAGACACTCACCGACGACGAGCTCAGCCCGTTCAGCCAGAGGCATTCGACGGCGCGCAGGGTGGCCGGGCGGGTGGTGGGGTCCACCTGGGCGACGAGCCCGGGTCCGCGCAGGTCGATCCCGGAGGCGGGGCGCTCCTCCGGCTGGACGACATCCTGGAACCCCAGCCACCGCAGATACAGCGCGGCGGCCGTCACGGCGTCGCGCGCCGTGCGGATCGTGACCGGGTGGAAGGTGGGACGGGGCACGGGAGCCGTGCGCGGCAGCGGTATGTGTGCGGGGCGTTCCACGGGCGACGATCCCGAGGGCGAGCCCGTCGGCGACCCGTGCGGCCCGGCAGCCGACAGGGACGTCGCCGGTCCCGAGGAGGCCGGTCCCGAGGAGGCCGGTCCCGAGGAGGCGGATGCCGTACGGGACGGGGCCGACGCGGTCGACGTCGGGGCCGCGGTCACCGGCCGGACCGGTACGCGCAGGACCGTGCCGCAGGGGCAGCCGAGCTCCGGCTGCGGCCACTGGTCCTGCCGCCCACAGGCCAGGCAGCGGACGGTGACCCAGTCGTCGGTCCAGGTGCGGTGCCGAATCGGCTCCGCGGGCGCGCCGCGCATGAGCGGAGGCGCGAGCGGCGCCCCGCACGCGCACGGGAAGACGGGCGCGGCGAACGTGTGCGTACGGCGGCAGACCGGGCAGCGAACCGGCACCTGATCTCCCATGTCTGACCCCCTTCGGCGCTGTCGGACACGCCTCGTGGTCCATCGTCCACCACCCGCGACCCCTTGGGGAGGGACTTCGGCCATCCCTCGTCCGGGTGCGGGCCGCTCTCCCTTGACGGCGCCGACCGTGCACCTTAGATTGCTTCCGTATAGCAGAACTAAACTTCCGCATACCGGAAATCAACTCGGAATCGATGCTCTCAGGTGGCGCGACAGAGCCCGATCCGCCAGGCCGAAGCAGGAGCACCCCATGCCTCGTATGACCGCCGCCCGAGCGGCAGTTGAGATCCTCAAGCGCGAAGGCGTCACCCACGCGTTCGGTGTGCCGGGCGCGGCGATCAACCCCTTCTACAAGGCCCTCAAGGAGGGTGGCGGCATCGACCACACCCTCGCCCGCCATGTCGAGGGCGCCTCGCACATGGCCGAGGGGTACACCCGGACCGAGCCCGGAAACATCGGCGTCTGCATCGGTACGTCCGGCCCCGCCGGCACCGACATGATCACCGGCCTGTACTCCGCGATCGGTGACTCGATCCCGATCCTGTGCATCACCGGCCAGGCGCCGACCAGCGTGATCCACAAAGAGGACTTCCAGGCTGTCGACATCGCCTCGATCGCCAAGCCGGTCACCAAGGCCGCCACCACCGTCCTCGAGGCCGCGCAGGTCCCCGGCGTCTTCCAGCAGGCCTTCCACCTGATGCGCTCCGGCCGTCCCGGCCCGGTCCTCATCGACCTGCCGATCGACGTCCAGCAGACCGAGATCGAGTTCGACCCCGAGACGTACGAGCCCCTGCCCGTCTACAAGCCGTCCGCGACCCGCCCCCAGATCGAGAAGGCGATCTCCTTCCTGCTGGAGTCCGAGCGCCCGGTGATCGTCGCCGGCGGCGGCATCATCAGCGCCGACGCCTGCGACCTGCTGGTCGAGTTCGCCGAGATCACCGGCACCCCCGTCATCCCGACCCTGATGGGCTGGGGCACGCTGCCGGACGACCATGGGCTGAACGCCGGCATGGTCGGCGTCCAGACCTCGCACCGCTACGGCAACGCGAACTTCCTCGATTCCGACTTCGTCCTCGGTATCGGCAACCGCTGGGCCAACCGCCACACCGGCTACAAGCTGGACGTCTACACCAAGGGCCGCAAGTTCGTCCACGTGGACATCGAGCCCACCCAGATCGGCAAGATCTTCGCCCCTGACTACGGCATCGCCTCGGACGCCAAGGCCGCGCTGGAGCTCTTCGTCGAGGTCGCCAAGGAGCTGAAGGCCGCGGGCAGGCTGCCCGACCGCACCGAGTGGATCGCCTCCACGCAGGAGCGCAAGGCCACGCTGCACCGCCGCACACACTTCGACAATGTCCCGCTGAAGCCGCAGCGCGTGTACGAGGAGATGAACAAGGCCTTCGGCCCGGAGACGCGTTACGTCACCACCATCGGCCTCTCCCAGATCGCCGGCGCGCAGATGCTGCACGTCTACAGGCCGCGCCACTGGATCAACTGCGGCCAGGCGGGCCCGCTCGGCTGGACCATCCCGGCCGCGCTCGGCGTCGCCACCGCCGACCCGGAGGCCCAGGTCGTCGCGCTCTCCGGCGACTACGACTTCCAGTTCATGATCGAGGAACTGGCGGTCGGTGCCCAGCACCGCATCCCGTACGTCCACGTTCTCGTGAACAACTCCTACCTGGGCCTGATCCGCCAGGCCCAGATCGGCCTCGACATCAACTTCCAGGTCAACCTGGAGTTCGAGAACATCAACGCACCGGAGCTGGGCGTCTACGGCGTCGACCACGTCAAGGTCGCCGAAGGCCTCGGCTGCAAGGCCATCCGCGTCACCGAGCCGGACCAGCTGCTCCCGGCCTTCGAGGAGGCCAAGAAGCTCGCAGCCGAGTACCGGGTCCCGATCGTCGTCGAGGCGATCCTGGAGCGGATCACCAACATCTCCATGAGCAGGACGATGGACATCAGCGACATCTCCGAGTTCGAGGAGCTCGCCACCGAGCCGGGCCACGCGCCCACCGCGATCCTGCCGCTCACCTGACGGGGCGGCTGCCGACGGGGGAGGGACGGCCCCCGCGCCCGGGGACCTGCCGGGGCGGGGGCCGCTTCGCGCGATGAGGCCCTCTTCGCCGCTGCGTGCGCGGGAGCAGGCGTCGTCGTCCGGCGAGCGGGAGCCGAGGCCGAGGCCGTCTGCAGGATCAGGCCCTGGGATCCGTAAGGCGGATCCCGCAGGCTGGGCCCGAGCGCTTACCCGCGAAACGCCTGCGCGCGAAACGTCTGCGTACGAAACGCCTGCGTACGAAACGTCTACGCGCGGAACGCCGCCGTCCGTTCTGGGGACGCGTCGGCCAGGGCCTTGGTGACCTCTTCGACGCCGGCGCGCAGCCCGTACACGGGGGTGCCGGGCTGCTGGCGCCAGGACCCGTCGATACCGCCCGAGTCCACGGTGTCGAAGCCGAGTTCGTCGATCAGGTCGCGCACGACCTTCTTGGCGGCCTCGTCGTCACCGGCCACGGGCAGTGCCATGCGCTCGGGATCGCCCTTGGGGCGCGCCCTTTCGACGATGTCCTGGGCGTACGTACCGTTGAACGCCTTGATGACCGAATGGCCGATCTGCTGCTCGGTCCAGCGGCTCTCGGTCAGCCCTTGGTCCTCGATACCCGCGAGCTTTCCGTCGCGCTCCTTCGGGTAGTAGTTGCCGGTGTCGATCACGGCGACGCCCGCGGCTGCCTCGTCGAGCAGGCCGGACGGCAGATTGCGCACGCTCTTCAGCGGTACGGTCACCACCACGACCTGGGCGCCGCGCGCCGCCTCGGCCGCGGCGACCGGGGTGGCGCCGGTCTCCTCCGCGAGCGCGGTGAGCGTGTGCGGGCCGCGTGAGTTGGCGACGGACACGTCGTGCCCGAGAGCGGTCAGCCGCCGCGTGAGGTTTCCGCCGATGTTGCCCGCGCCGATGATGCCGATCTTCATGGGTCTGCCCTCCCGGTGTGTCGTCCCGGCTCTAATGCGACTCCATGACGCATTTCGGTGCAACCAAGTGGCCGTCGGTACTATTTCCGGCCCGCGACCCCGTGGCGGATGCGGGCCTCGCGGAGGTCCTGCCGCGCCGTCCGGCCCGGCGGTGGCTGTGCCGGAGCGGGACGAGCAGGCGAAAGCCGCTTTCGCGAAGCTCGAGAAGCCCGGCAGGTACCTTGTGGTGCGCTGAGGCGCCGCGCAAGAGTGCTCCGGGGGCGGTCGTGGCCCGCGTGCACGCGAGGAGGCCCCGCCAGAGCGGTTCGAGCGGGGCCTCGGGGCGGGCGCAGCGGTGCGTTCGGGGAGTGCGCTGCGCCACCGCGGCAGTGGGGCCTTGGGCAGAGAGGGCCTTTGCCGGGTGGCTGAGATTAAGCCTGCTGCTGGCCGGAACGTAACCCCTCTGCGCGAAGTGGCTATGGCCGCGATTCCTCCCGCCATTCCTCGCGGTAGGCGGGGTGGCCGGCGTACGGCAGGGCGAGCGCGAAGCAGGCGTGGAGCCAGGCGGTGCGTTCGCCTTTCTCGAAGTCGCTCAGCGCGTCGACGGAGTTCGTGGCGACTACGCGATCCCAGTGCGCGCACCGCTCCACGATCCGCTGCCTCGCCCGGACTTCACGCAGGTCGCGTGCCGGGTCGCGACGGGCCATGTAGAGGCGGAGGTACCTGTCATGAACCAACGCGATCCCGTCGTCGTTCGCGTCGACCAGGCCGCCGCCCTCGGCAGGCGCCTCGTCCAGGCTCGTGCCCCGCCAGGGTCCGGGGGCGCGCTGGACGGCGACCATGGCCTCGTACTCGTCCTCGGCAAGGCGGTCGCGGAGGAACTGCACCAGATCTTCCATGGGCTTATCGTTGCGTACGGTCGGCGAGGGCCGTGCGGGAAGCACGAGGCTCTGGACGGTGACGTCGAGCGGCTGGACGGACCGAAGGGCGAGGACCGGTTCGACGTCCCAGGCGCACCGCGCCCGGACGAGGACACACCGGCACCGCCCCGGCTGATGGCCATGTGGGACAGCATCCTGCCGGCCTACTCCGACCGCGGCCGTGTCATCCCCTCCGCGTACCGCGCGCTCGTCACGCGCAGGGACGGTGACGTGCTGCCGACACTGCTGGTCGACGGGTACGTCGCCGGTGTGTGGCGCCCGGCCGAAGGGGGAATCGAGGCGACCGCCTTCCACCACCTCCCGGACGGGGTCTGGGAGCAACTCGCCGGCATGGCTCGACCGGCCGGACCGAGTGCCAGGGCGAGCCGCGAGCCGCGAGCCGGAGTGCCGAGGTGGTGGCTTCCGGATCCGGCCTCGGATCCCGCGCAGTTGGAGGCCCCCGCTGCGTCAGCGGTGCCGGCTCTCGTGGCGGAGCGTCGACCCGGTACAGCGAAGGTGGTCTGCGGTGACGGGGGCGCCTTCGGCGACGTTCCGGTCGTAGGTGACCGTCTTCACCACGACGGGCTCGGAGCCGACGGCGACGTCGAAGAGGGCGTCCTGCCGGGCGACCGCCTGCAGGCGCGCTCCGGGCAGGGCGGCGGCCAGGGTGGCCGCATCCGCTTCTCGTCCGGCCGGGTAGGTGATGGCAGGGGGGCCGGCGGGTCGCACCGCCGGGGCGGATGCGGAGGTGTCCGTCACGACGAACTTGTTGCGCTCAAGGGCCTTGGCGACGGTGGCGTCGTCGACTCGTACCGTGATTCCGGCGGGGTTGGTCTCGGCGCGTGTCTCGGGCACGGGCAGGATGCGGGTGTCCCCGGTGATGGGGCGGTCCGATCGAAGGGCGTCCCACAGGGCATCGGCGCGGGCCTCGTGCCAGAGCAGGGTGGAACCGACGCCGGGCACGCGGTGGTCGAAGTGGGTGATCGGCACGGTGGCGAACTCCGTCCGGTCCGCCGGTAGCCGGCCCAGTGCCCAGCCGATGCGTACGAGGTCGGTCAAGCCGGTCCGTTCGTCGGCGCGTACGGACGTGAGCAGTTGGTGAGCTGTGCGTGCCGCGCTCACGGGATCGGCCAGTGCCCCTTGGGCGGTCAGGCGGGCGAGCATGTCGGCCAGCATGCGCTGTTGGCGGCGGACCCGGCCGAGGTCGCCCGGGGGGTTGAGGTGCCGGGCCCGGGCGTAGCGCAGAGCTCCGTTCCCGTCGAGGTGATGGGTGCCCGCGGTGATGTCGAGTCCGGAATTCTCGTCCTCGAGCGGCTTGTCCGTGCACACGGTCGCACCGCCCAGATCGTTGACGGCTTGCTCGAAGCCGGTGAATCCGGTTTCGAGGTAGTGGTCGATGTGCAGGCCTGTGGCCTTCTCGACCGTCCGGACGGCCAGGGGCCCACGACCGATCTTGAAGGCGCCGTTGATCTTGGCGTGTTTGGCCGGGGTGGTGGTGCCGTCCGGCTGGGCGTACTCGACGTAGCTGTCCCGGGGGAGGGAGACGATGCTTGCGCGACCGTGGTCCTCGGAGAGGTGTACGAGCATCATCACGTCGGTGCAGTCGCACCCCTCGCCGCCCACATGGAGGCGCCGTTTCTCGGCAGGTGAGATGTCGGCACGGCTGTCGATTCCGACGATCAGGATGTTCGTGCCGCGGCTGTCGTCCCGGCCGCGCGGGCCGACAGCCGATTCGGCCTGCGCACCGAACCACGGCCAGGCGGCCAGGCCGGCCAACAGCGTCAGCCCGACAGTGATACGGCGCATCACACACCCCCGAGAGGCACATAATTGGGATGTATATGATCTTAACGGGCAGGCGGCGAGGAGTCTGCTTTAGGCACTGATGGGCGCGTCGCCCCCTTGCAGTGGTCATTCACGCCGTCCCGCGCGGCCGTCGCACTCCCGGCAGGTCCGTACACGAAAGCCCGCAGCACGTCGGCCGTCACGGTGCGGGCGAGTTCGCCTGAGCGACCGCCCGGCCCGGGGGTCGCCCAGCTGCGTCCCGATCCGGTCGCCTTCGGCGCCTCGACCCGGCATACGGTGTCCGTGGCGAGGAGACCTGCTCCGCCGGGCGGCGAAGAGTGGATCGTGTCGGCGTGCGAAGGCGGCCCCATGTGCGAACGCGGCCCCATCTGCCGTGCGCGGCGCCAAGAGGCCTGCGGGGCCGCGGGGAGGACTGAAGGCGAGCCTGATCATCGCATCGTGTGCCAGACTCGATCGCATGAGCCGACGACGACATTGATCCACGACCGCCGGTCCCGGAACGGGCTGTCGCGGGCCGCCGCGCGGGTGAGCACCCGGCGTCCCCGTCCGCTCCGCACAAGGACCACGATCGATGCTCACCTCTTCGTCATGCCCATCCCCACCTCACCCCGGTGTGCGCCGGATCGAGCGAAAGCTCTATGCCTACGCGGGGTTTGAGGATTTCGTTCTGCTCTATCCCGTCTACGCGCTGCTGTTCGCCGAGCACGGGCTGAGCACCGCCGAGATCTCCCTCCTCTTCTCCCTCTGGTCCCTCACCGGGCTGGTGCTGGAAGTTCCCTCGGGCGTCTGGGCCGATGCCGTGTCCCGCCGCCTGATGGTGACCGCCGGACCGCTGCTGTCGGCGGCCGGATTCGCGCTGTGGGTCCTGACCCCGTCGTACGTGGCCTTCGCCGCCGGGTTCGTGCTGTGGGGCGTCGGGGGCGCGCTGCGTTCCGGCGCCATGGAAGCACTGGTGCACGACGAGCTCGAACGGCTCGGCGCGGCATCGCGGTACGCCCGCGTCATGGGGCGGGCCGCCGCGGTGAGCATGGTCGCGACGGCGACGGCGACCGCGGCGGCTGCCCCCGCCTTCGCGTTGGGCGGTCACGGTCTGCTCGGTGCGGCGAGCGTCGTCGCGTGCCTGCTGTGTGCGGCGGTCGGTGCGAGGCTGCCCGAGCATCGCGCGCCCGCTGCCGTGACCTCCGGTCGCGGGGCGTACGCGGCAACCCTGCGGGCAGGCCTCGCGGAGGTGCGGGGCAGACGCCCCGTGCGGCGCGCGCTGATGCTGTCCATCGTGCTGACCTCCGTCTGGGGCGCGCTCGACGAGTACGTACCGCTGCTGGCAGCCGCCACCGGCGTCGGCACGGCGACCGTCCCGTTGCTGGTTCTGGTCGTCTGGATCGGGGTGACCGTCGGCTCGCTGCTCGTCGGACCGGGAGAGCGCCTGTCGGCCCGGGGCCTCGGCGCGGCCGTCGCCGTCGCGGAGGGTGCGCTGGCAGCCGGTGCGCTGTCGGGAAGGGCGGCCGGGTTCGTCCTTGTCGGCTTCGGTTTCCTGGTGCTCCAGTTGGCGGACATCCTGGCCGACGCCCGTCTCCAGGAGTCGATCACGGGCCCGAGCCGCGCCACCGTGACCTCCCTCGCCGGCCTCGGCACGGGCGCCGGCACGCTCGTGGTCTACGGGGCGTACGCGGCGCTCTCGGGCCACGCGTCGCACGGCGTCGTCTTCGCCCTGCTCGCGCTGCCGTACCTGGCGGTTGCCGTGGCCGTGGCCCGGGCAGGACGCCCGGGCACCTCGGACTGTTCCGATCCGTAGGCCATCAAGGGCTGTGGCGGACTACGCCCGAAGGACCCGCCGCAGATTCGCTGACCGGGCGACACCGAGTACTGGACCGAGCCGGTCGTGCCCCCTGTCGGTGCCGACAAGCCGATGATCCACGGGCGCCAGGACCGCATCGTCACCGAGGACGAGGCCCGGTACCCGTCCCGGTCCATCCCCTCGGCCTCGCCGGCCCCATCGAGGACGCCGGGTGCTGCACTCCGGTCGAGCAGCCACAGGCGTGCGCCGCGGTGATGAGGCTGTGGCCCACTCGGAGACGGGCCGCCAACGGCCCGGGGAGCGGGCGGGCTTCGCGGACCCCGGCGCCGCCGGGGAGCGCCTGACAGCGGCCGGTCCTCCTCGGCGAGGAGCGCGGGGACCGGTCCGGGGCGTGCGCCCGGAACCGGTGCCCGAGGCACGTCGTCGGCGACCGGCGGCCCGTGTGGGCCGGACCCCGATGGGTCCGGGCGTTGCTATTCGTCGATCTGGAGCACCGCCATCATGCCCGCGTCCTCGTGGTTGAGGATGTGGCAGTGGAGGACAGTCTTGCCCGGGTAGTCGAGGAACCGGGACCGGATGACGATGTTCCCGCGCGGGGGCACGTCCACGGTGTCCTGGAAGCCGCGGTTGATCTGCGGCTTGCCGTTCACGCTCGTCACCTGGAAGTCGTTGGAGTGCACGTGGAACGAGTGCACCTCGTCGCTGTCGTTCTTGATGGTCCATTCCTCGGTCGTGTTGAGCTTGACCCGGAAGTCGACGCGGCTGTGGTCGAATTGCCTCCCGTTGATGTAGAAGAGCGTGCCGTCCGCGTTCTCCGTGAAGACGATCGTCTTGCGGCCCGCGACGGGTTCCTTCGCCAGGTCGTCCACCGGGGCGAAGGAGGTGGGCAGGGCCGCCGGCCGCGTGGGTTCGCCCGCGGACAGGACCGTGGCGAGCGTGGCCCGGGGGAACTGGTTGCCGGCCTTGCCGGTGTCGTACGGCAGGGTCTGGAGTTCTGTCACGCCCGCCTCGGGGCCCTGCACGAGCACGTCGTAGCGGGCGCCGGCCGGGATGACGAGGGTGTCGGCCGCGTAGACCTCGTTCACCGGGTAGCCGTCCCGGGCGACGACATGGAACGTACTGCCCGGCAGGGCCACTTTGTAGAAGATGTTCGCCCCGATGTTCGCGAGCCGCCACAGCTGGGTCTCGCCGGGCCGGATCCGGATGCGCGGATTGAGCTGACCGTTCACGGTGCGCGTGGTCGGTGCCCCCATCTTGAGGTCCTGGGTCTTGATCCGGTCGCCGACGAGCTGGAAGTCCTTGAGCGCGATGACGTGTTCGGTGATGCCGCGCAGCGAGGCGGGCAGGTACGTGTCGAGCCCGTCGACCACGATGATGCCCGACATGCCGCCGGCGGTCTGGGCGGCCGAGGCCGTGTGCGGATGTGGGTGGTACCAGTACGTCCCCGGCTCCAGGCTGTTGGGGAAGGTGTAGGAGTACTCGAACGTCTTCCCGGGCTCGATCGCGAGGAAGACGTTGTCGGAATTGCCGCTGGGGGAGACGTGCATGCCGTGCACATGCAGGTTCGTCTGGTTGTCCAGCTCGTTCTTGAAGGTGATCTCCATGCGGTCGCCCGGCCGCAACCGCAGTGTCGGCGGCATGTAGAGGCCGTTGTAGGTGAGTGCCCACACATCGCGCCCCGCCAGAGGCACCTTCTTCCGCTCGACGACGAGCGTCGTTCTGAGCAGGCCGTTCCTGCTCACGACCTCTGCCGGGTCGCGCAGGTCGGAGGTTGCCTGCGCGGTGAGGGCCGGTGACGGCGACACGCTGGACGGGGGCGTCGATGACGGGGCGGAATGGGCGTGCGGGCCCCGTCGGGACTCCGTCGCGCATCCGGACGCGAGGGCGAGGGCGACGAGCGCGGCCGCCATGACGATCGATGGCCGGTGGACGTGCGGATGCAAGCTGAACTCCCTACGAGAGCTGCCGGGCGCTTGAGGAACGGGCGGTGGGTCCGGTTTGCCATAATGCACCCTTAATTGAGCGAAATGGCTGATAACTCAATGAGGGTGCGCTCTTGTTGAGCGACCACCGCCGGACCGGCCGTCACCGCCGCCGCGGACAGAGCCCGGAGCCACGGACATCCCCAGGGTCGTGCGAGTCCGGGTGCGGACGGCACGGCACCAGGGCCGCCGCGATGAGCCGCGCGTCCGCGGAATCCACCGTGTGTGCGCGTCTGTACCGGCTGTGACCGCCGCGAAACCGCTCGGACCTGGGGCGACACGGACCGTCGGAGGGGAGGCCCCTGTCGGGTGTCCGCCGTGTCCGCTCGGCTCCTACCCTGGTGGCGAGGGACCTTCGGGCCCGGCCGGTCCCTGCGGTGACCGCCGAGAGGAGAGAACGATGCGTGTCTCGCTCCTGCAGATGTCCGTCGACTCGGCCGAATCCGCCGGGGACCGCCGCCTCAGGGCAGCCGCGACGGTCCGTGGCCGGGCCGGTGACGACCTCGTCGTACTGCCGGAACTCTGGACGGCCGGAGCGTGGGCCTACGACGACTGGGAGCGCGACGCCGAGGGCTTGGACGGCCCTACGGCCGAAGTGATGTCCGCTGCCGCCCGCGCGGCCGGCGTGTGGCTCCACGCCGGGTCGATCGTCGAGCAGGACGGGGACGGGACGATGTACAACACCGCTCTCCTCTTCGACCGGGAGGGAAGCCTGCGCGGTCACTACCGGAAGATCCATCGGTACGGATTCGACACCGGCGAGGCCGTTGCCATGGGCGGGGGCAGCGACATCGTCACCGTCCCCACGGAATTCGGCGGGCTGGGCCTTGCCATCTGCTACGACCTCCGCTTCCCGGAGCTCTTCAGGGGGCTGCTCGACGCCGGGGCGGAACTGATCGTGGTGCCGGCCGCATGGCCCGCGGCCCGGCTCGCGCATCTGCAGCTCCTGGTCCGTGCGCGCGCTGTGGAAGAGCAGGTGTTCCTCCTGGCCTGTGACGCCGCGGGAGCACACGGGGGTGTCCAGCAGGCCGGGCACAGCATGGTCGTCGACCCCTGGGGAACCGTGGTGGCCGAAGCGCGCGACCGCGAGCAGACCGTGACGGCCGACGTCGACATGGCCGAAGTCGCCCGGATCCGCTCAGAACTGCCCGTCCTGCGCGACCGTGTGCTCGGTATCCCCGCCCCCGCGGGGCGTTGAGCCCCGGATCCTGCGGCGGTCCGCTCACCAGCCGAGGAATGTCACCGGGCGTCCCGCGACGAGGTCATCCGGACGCTCGTCCGTGCCCCCCTCGGCGTGTCCCCCGAACTGTCCCGTGGTGTTCCCGGAACTGGGAACACGACCGGCCGGTGACCACTGTGCACAGGTCACGGCCGATCGCTCGGGAACGATGGGCAGGACGGTAACCAGATTCTTGATTCGGTCTTGACCTGGGACAACGCCGCTGACCAGCGGATTCGAGGCTGGTTCCATACCAGTCGGTGCCACTCCCAGCCTGCGATTCGCGGTTGCTGTTCCCATGGGTGCAGCCCTTCTCAGGACCTGGCAGGTTGCCTCCCGGGTCCGGACCGCGATGCCTGGGAACACGGGGTCTCCGACCCCGCTCGCCCTCGGGTGCGGTTGCCCTCTTCTCCGCCGCGGCGACTGCGGCCTGTACAAGACAGCCGGCTACCTTCACCGGGCCGAGAGGCTCCTCGACATGCAGCAGTTCCCTTTTCGAAGTGGACCAGGCCCGAGCGCAGTTGCGCAGAGCGGCGGCACCGGCCTCTCCCTCGGGCGGGACCGCGGCCCTGCGTGGACGCCGTCAGCGAGGAGCCGGTCAGCGGGGGGTGGCATCAGCAGCCCCGGACTGTGCCAGGGACAGCTCGTCGGAGAGCTGCCGTACGACGGCCATGTCGCTGAAGGGAAGCAGCTCCTCACCGATGATCTGGTGCGGCTCGCTGCCCTTCCCCGCGACGAGGACCACGTCGTCGGGTCCGGCGGCGGCGAGGGCGAAGCGGATGGCCTGACTCCGGTCGGGGATCCGCTCGAACGGGGTGCCGGTCGGGGTGATGCCGGGGATGATCTGGTCGAGGATCGCTCCGGGATCCTCGGTGCGGGGGTTGTCGGAGGTGAGGACGCAGAGGTCGGAGAGCCGGCCGGCGATCTCTCCCATGGCTGCGCGCTTGGTGGTGTCGCGGTCGCCGCCGCAGCCGAAGACGGTGATGACGCGGGCGGTGGCGAAGCCGCCGATCGCGGTCAGGACCTTCTCCAGCGAGTCCGGGGAGTGGGCGTAATCCACGATCACGGAGGTGCCGAGCGGGGTCACGTGGCGCTCGAACCGGCCGGGGACCGGCGGCATCAGCCGCAGGGCGGCGACGAGGGCGCCCAGGTCGTGGCCGAGGGCGTGGCAGGCGGCGACCGTGGCGAGGGCGTTGGACACCGAGAACCGTCCGGGGACGGGGATGGAGGCAGGGTACGTACGCCCCTGGTGGTGGAGCGTGAACCGGCTGCCGGTGGCGTCCATGGAGAGGTCGGTCGCCCGGTAGTCCACGTCGGCGTCGGTGTCCAGGGCGTACGTGGTGACCGCCCCGGCCCCCGGCATCAGGCGCTGGATCCAGGCGCTCACCGGGTCGTCGGCGTTGACGACGGCGTGGCGGCACAGGCCCTGGAAGAGCCGCAGTTTTGCGTTCCGGTAGTTCTCCATCGTGCCGTGGTCGTCCAGGTGATCCTGGGTCAGGTTGGTGAATACGCCGACGTCGATGTGGGCGTCGTCCACGCGGTGGGTCAGCAGCGCCATCGAGGTGGCCTCCAGCACGACACTGCCCGTGCGGCGGTCGCGCATGTGACCGAGCAGGTACTGCAGGTCCGGCGACTCCGGCGTGGTCAGGACCGAGTGCGGCATCGGCACCGGGTCGTCGCCGATGCGGCTGCCGGCCGTCCCGATGACCCCGACCTTCGCGCCCTCGGCGATCCGCAGGACCGACTCGACCATGTACGACACCGAGGTCTTTCCGTTGGTGCCGGTGATCGCCACCATGTCCATGGCCCGACCGGGCTCGCCGTAGTAGCGGGCGGCGACCGCCGAGGCCACCACCCGGACGTCCGGTACGCCTACGACGCACACCCCATCCGGGACGATGCCGCCCGCGCCTTCCACCAGGACCGCCACCGCTCCGAATTCCACGGCACGCGTGATTCCGTCGGGGCCGCCTTCGCGGTGGCCCGGTACCGCGATGTACAGCGAGCCACGGGTCATGCGGTGGGCGTCGAAGTGTATTCCTCCGCTGATCCGCGTTCCGATGGCGCCCTGAAGCACCTGGTGCGCATACCCGTCCAGCAGTTCGTTCAGTTTCAAAGCTGTCCCCTCGGAAGCGGAGTTCCGGTACGCCGGTTTACGGTGGGCCGGAAGGCCGCGGTGATGACCATGGACCTGGCTGTCCGGTACCTGGAGTCAGGCACCCGACTGTCGGGGATCGCGCAGGACGTGAAAGAAATCCGAGCACGGCAGAATTCGCTTCGGCGGCTCGATGCTGCGCGAGTCTACGCCCGCAAATCGGTTGAACGGTCCGCTCCGGTCCGCTCCGGTCCGCTCCGCTCCGCTCCGGTCCGCTCCGCTCCGGTCCGGCCGAGTAGAGTGGTGGTCACTGAGAGCACCTCGCACGTCTGCTGCCATGCCGGCGTCGTTCTTGGGTACGACGGCAGGGACATGCCAAGAGCATGATCACACAGCACGCACCCCGCCTCAGAAACAGAGTCATCGTGAATCACGATCAATCGCTGCCCATCAGGCTGGAACTGCTGCCCCCGGGCAGCGGGCCGTACAGGCTGGACGGCGCGTGGTGGCCCCGCTCTCATGACCTCGCCCGCGAACTGCCGGATCTGCTGGCGGCGTTGGACGAGCGGTGGCCGAACGTCAGCAGGATCACGGTGAGCCGGCCTCTGTGGCGCACCGGGCTCGGCAGGCTGACCCTCGCCGACCGCACGGTCCACATCAACCGCTCCGACGCGGGGGAGAGCCCGAGTGCGATCCGCCTGCTCTCCTACGGCGTCGGGCGCTGCGATCTGCTGGTCGTACCGCCCGGCGCGACACCCGCGGAGGCGGACCGACTCATGTCCTCGGCGACCACGCACGACGAGACGCACGCCGGATAGGCCGGAAGGGCTCAGCAGCCCGCGACCGCCGGTCGGCGTGAGCGCACCCAACCCTGGACGTCGAAGGCCATGAATGGACCTCCGTCAGCCGGATCGAGTCCGCTCCTCAATGCCCGTGAGCCGGTCGACGTACCGTTCGCCCCACTCCACGAACGGCATGGCACCGTTCTGCGCCTCGGGCCCGGCAAAGCGGCGCCCGCGAACCCAACCGCAGGGCCGGACCCCTCGGTGGCCTCGACGAGCTCCTTGAACCGCTCCGCTGAACCGCGACCGTCGAACCGATCGGACCGCCACTCGTCGGCCTGACGCCATGATGCTCGCCGTGATCAGACAATAGGCATAAATGTCACCAGCCTTGTTCCCGTGATGGTCCCAAAGTGAGGAACACGACCGGCCGGTGACCTCTGTGCGCAGGTCACCGGCCGATCGCTCGGGAACGCAGTGCGGGACCGTATACCGCACTGTGAACCCTGGCTGTTGGCTCTGCAGGGCCGCAGAGCTGTGAAGTCATGGAGCCGTGAGGGCTGTGGAGTTGTTGCCGCCCGACGGTGCGAGGCCGGCGCGACGGAACGTTCGCGCCGCCGGGCGGAGCCTTTGATCGTCCCCGGCCCGGACGCGACGGACGGCGCCGGTGAGGGATGGGGACCGCGACGGGGCGATGGGCTTCCGGCCTGGCCTTCCTTCAGGTCAGGAAGGGGGCCGTGCCGCCCGTACCACCGCACCGGCTCGCCGCCGCCGCGGTCCTCGCTCTGTCCTTGCCGCCGGCCACCCCTCATCCGGGCCGGCGGTTCGGACGGCGTACGGGAGGAAGACCTCCCAGTCGGCTCCCGTACGCGGTCTCGGGGTGCCGAGTGCGCCGCTCAGTCCTCGCGCAGAGCGCGGACCGCTTCCTCGACGCGCTTGCCGTAGTCCCGGTCGGCGGCGTGGAAGTGGGCGAGGTGCTGGGTTGACCTTCCGTGCAAGGGGCTGCCTGGGGGCGCCCCCGGCGATAGCCAGGGGGAGTGCCTGGAGCGTAAATTCGCCCCGGCGAAAACGTCAACAGTTTGTTGAAATTAAGGTGATGAATCCGGGCCGTGGCTGCACTTGGGCGCGACAGGACAGGTGTCAGCGCAGCCACGGCCCGGATGTCGGGGGAGGGCCTGCGGGCCCTCGGTGCGGAGCCCTGCGGGCTCCTTGCGGAGTCCTGCCGGACTCAGGCCACCGGCAGGCCCGAGAGGCGCTCGACGGCGCGCAGCAGGGCCGAGTGGTCCAGGCCACCGTCGCCCTGCGTGCGCAGGGAGGCGACCAGTTGGGCCACCACGGCGCCGACCGGCAGCGCGGCACCGACGTTGCGGGCGGCGTCGGTGACGATGCCCATGTCCTTGTGGTGCAGGTCGATGCGGAAGCCCGGCTTGAAGTCCCGGTTCAGGAAGTTGTCCTTCTTGCGGGTCAGGACGGTGGAGCCGGCCAGGCCGCCGCCCAATACCTCCAGGGCGGCCTTGAGGTTCACCCCGGACTTCTCGAGGAAGACGACGGCCTCCGCACACGCCTGGATGTTGACGGCGACGATCAGCTGGTTCGCGGCCTTCACCGTCTGGCCGGAGCCGTGCGGGCCGCACAGGACGATGGTCCTGCCCAGCGCCTCGAGGATCGGGAGGGCCTCGTCGAAGACCTCCTGCTCGCCACCCACCATGATCGACAGGACGGCCTCGATGGCGCCGGCCTCGCCGCCGGACACCGGGGCGTCGAGGACGCGGATGCCCTTCTCGGCGGCGTTCTTCGCCAGGTCGACCGAGGTCTGCGGGGTGATCGAGGACATGTCGATCAGCAGCGCGCCCTGCCTCGCGTTCTCCAGGATGCCGTCGGGACCGTACGAGACCGCCTCGACCTGCGGCGATGCGGGCACCATCGTGATGACGACGTCCGCGTCCTCGACCGCCTCGGCGATCGAGGACGCGGCGGTGCCGCCGGCGGCGGTCAGGCGGTCCAGCTTGTCCTGCTCCAGCGTGTAGCCGGTGACGGAGTAGCCCGCCTTGATCAGGTTCTCGGACATGGGGGAGCCCATGATGCCGAGGCCGATCCACGCAATCGCAGGGCGGGTGGGCTGGGAGGAATCAGCGAGATTGCTCATGGTGAGGGTGCCTCTCGAAACTGGTGGTACGGGAAGAAGTCAGCGGGCCGCGCGGGCCTCGGCCGGCAGCCAGCCGAAGGATTCGGCGCTCGGGCGGTCGCCGGCCTTGTACTCCAGGCCGACCCAGCCGTCGTAACCGGCCTTCTTCAGCTCGTCGAGGAGCTGCTCCAGCGGGAGCGAGCCGGTGCCCGGCGCGCCGCGGCCCGGGTTGTCGGCGATCTGCACGTGGCCGGTCCTGTCGGCGTACTCCGTGATGACCTGGCCGACGTCCTCGCCGTTCATCGACAGGTGGTAGATGTCGAGAAGGAATTTCGCGTTCCCGAAGCCCGTCGCCGCGTTCACCTTGTCCACGACCTCGATCGCGGACGGAGCGCTCACCAGTGGGTAGAGCGGGGACTCCGGCTTGTTGAGGGTCTCGATCAGGAGGATCGCCCCGACCCGGTCGGCCGCGCGGGCCGCCGTGATCAGGTTCTCCAGGGCGAGCTCGTCCTGGACGGCGGGGTCGACGCCCTCGACGCGGTTGCCGTACAGCGCGTTGAGCGCCTTGCAGCCCACCGATGCGGCGAAGTCCGCGGCGACGTCGATGTTGGCGCGGAAGCGGTCCGACTCCTCACCGGGCACGGAGAGAGCGCCGCGGTCGGGTCCCGGCAGCCGCCCCGCGTAGAAGTTCAGTCCCACCAGCTGGGTGCCGGCATCCGCCAGGGCCCTCTTCAGGGCGTCCAGCTCGCTCCGGTCGGGCGTGGGGGTCTCGATCCAGGGCCACCACAGCTCGACCGCGGCGAAGCCCGCCGCGGCGGCGGCCGCGGGGCGCTCCAGGAGCGGGAGTTCCGTGAAGAGGATCGACAGGTTCACATCGAAGCGCTGGTCCGTGTATCCCATGAGGGCTGTGCGCTCCTTCCGTATTGCGGAAGTTAGTTTCTGCTTAATGGAAGATTGCCTGGAGCGGGGGAGGCTGTCAAGAGAGACCACGAAAGCGAGCACAAAAGACCCCTGCTGAGGCGCCCTGGGGGCGCCCCGGCAGGGGTACGGGCCAGCCACCGCTACAGCGCGTCGACGCCACTCACCTTCCAGCCGTCCGAGGTGCGCGTGAGGGTCATCCGCACCCGGTTCAGATCGACGCGGGGCCCCGCGACCTGGGTGCTCCGGGTCACCTGGTTGACGAACAGCAGGACGACGGCCCGGTCGGGCGACGCCGACACCACGGACGCCGCGGGGGCGCCACCACCCGGGGGCCTCGCCACCGTCGCCTCGACCACGCCCTGGTACTTCTTTGCGGTCGGTGCCACCACCTTCGCCGTCGTCCTTCCGTACTCGTCGCGGAAGGCCCCGGTGAGATGGGCGCGCGCGGCGGCGAAGTCCCGGTCCAGACGCCTGTGGTCGTACGACAGGACGACCGGCGCCGCCTTCTGCGCGGCGGCGAGCGCCTCGCGCCGCGCCTGGTCCGTCTGCCGGGCGTCCGTGTACTCCGCGACGAGCACGACGCTCGCGATCAGGGCCACCAGGGCCAGGACGGCGAGCACGGCGCTCACCACGCGACGCCGCCCGCCGCGCGGCCCTGGCTCGTGCGAATCCGGCTCGTCCGGGGCCGGGCCGCCCGGGTCCGTCTCCTCCGGGTCGGGCTCCTCCCAGTCGGGCGCCTCCCAGTCCGGCTCCGCCCCCTTCGTGCCCGGCTTCGGCTCCTCGGCGCGCAGGGTGCGTCCGGCCACCACCGTGACCTCGTCCACGCTGTTCGCTGGGGCGTTCTCACCCGCTTCAGGGCGATGGGCGCGCTTGGCCGCCGCCCGGGCGGCCGCGGTCATGGAGCGGCGGGCGGGAGAGCTGACGCCACGACCTCGGGTGCTCGTGTTCGCCACGGGGGTTCTCCTCTCTGGAGGTACGGGGTGGTGGGTGCAGGGGTAGAGGGACGAGGGGACGAGGGGGGCGAAGGGACGAGGAGAGAGGCGCGCTCAGCCGACGAACTCGACATCGGACGTCAGCCAGCGACCGTTCTCGAGCACGAGATCGAGCTGCAGCCGGTAGGTGCGGGCCTGCCCCTCGGGCGCGGCAACGTTGGTCACCTTGCTGTCGGCGACCACCAGGACCCTGGCGGTCCGTTCGTCGGCCCGGACGATGCCCGCTTCCAGCACCTGCCCCTCGGAGACCGACTTGTTCGCGGCGACCAGCTTGGTCAGCTCGGCGGTCTGCGCCGCGAACTGCTCCCGGAATTCACCGGTGGCGCCCTTCAGCACGTTCGCGCTGTCCCGTGCGTAGTGCCGGTGGTCGAGCGAAGTGAAGTTCAATGCGGACTGGCGCGCCGCGGCCAGGATGGCCAGGCGCCGCTGTTCCTCGACGCGCTGCTCGTACACCTCGTACGTCAGCAGGCCGGACAGCGCCGTCGTCAGGACGGTCGCCACCGCGAGGGACGCGGGCATCGCCCTCCCCCGGTGGGCGGCATCCGCCAGCCGGGCCCACAGGCGGCGCAGCGGCAGTCTCACGCGCACCGCGAGGCCCCCGGCCGCCTCCTCGCTCCTGTCCTTCATCTCGCTCATGTCGCTCATGCCATCGGTCCGACGAGCAGCCATTGCCACGAGTCCTTTCCGAACACCCTCGGTTCACCGCCGGTCGAGCCGATCTCGACCGGCGTCCCGTCCGGTCCGGCGGCGGTGCCGGTCTCCGGGTCGTACGGGGCGATGTACGCGGCCGGGTCCGCACCGCCGGACCCGGCGCGCCCCGAGGCGCCGGGGGCGTTCTGGGCGCCGCGGACCGAGGTGGGGCCGCCGCGCGGGGCCGCACAGTGCGCGCCGGTGTTCGCCGGCCGTTCGCTCGTGTCGGCCGGGTCGCGCCGCTGCGTCCCGTAGCCCTGCCGGCACGGCGGCGGATCGTCGGCGTTCACGACCAGCCCGAAGTGGGTGGTGCCGTCGCCCGGGATTACGGTGTAGCTGCCCGCGACCACCACGGGGAACGTGACGAGGGCCTGCTCCACACCGGGCAGCCGGGCCACCGTGATCTGACCGCCGCTGATGAGATTGCCCAGCAGGACCGGCACATGGGGCCGGGTCGCCGTCAGCAGCGAGTCGACCTCCTGTGCGGCCGGCGCACCGGCGTCGATCAGCCTGCGGATGTCACCGTCACGGGACTTCAACTCGGCAGTGAGGGCGGCCAGATCGCGGGAGAACGACCTGATGGCGGAGCCCTTGTCGGCCTGTGTCTTCAGGACCTTGCGGGAGTCCTCGATCAGCGCGACCGTCTGCGGGAGCGAGGCGGACGCCGACTCGACCAGGCTGTTGCCCGAGTCGACCAGCCGGCTCAGCTGCGGGCCGGTGCCTGCGAACGCCTTGCCCAGCTCGTCGACCGTGACGCGCAGGTCCTCCTTGCCGACGGAGTTGACCAGCTTGTCCAGGCTGAGGACGAGCTCGGTCACGGGCAGCGGCCCCCGTGTGTTCCCGCGGGCGATGGTGCTGCCGTCCCGCAGGTAGGGGCCGCCGGAGGCGCGCGGCTGCAGATCGACGTACTGCTCGCCGACCGCCGAACGGTTCGCGACCACGGCCACGGTGTCCGCCGGGACCCGAGGCCCGTCGTCCTCCAGGTCCAGCGCGACCGAGACACCGTCCGGGCCGGACAGCCCGAGCTCCCCGACGCGGCCGACCGGGACCCCGCGATAGGTGACCTCGGCGCCGGTGAAGATGCCGCCGGAGTCGGCGAAGTCGGCCCGTACGGTGTACCCGCGATCGAGGAGGGCGTCGGCGAGGCCTGTGTAGCGGGCGCCGACGTACGACACGCCGACGACGGTGACGGTGGCGAAGGCGAGCAACTGAGCCTTGACCGTACGTGTGATCACGGCAGCATCCCCTTCAGCATGAGCTCGGCGAGAGCGAGATCGATCCCGGCCCGGTCGCCGTCGTCGCCCCTGTCGTCGTACGAGACGTGAGTGCCCGTGCACACCGGAGGGCAGAGCACCTCCCCGCCGCCCGGCGGATCGGAGGGGGTGCCAGGAGCCTTCGGTACGTCCGGTGGCTGCGGCAGCGCCGTGGGCGCCGGCACCCCGGGGACTCCCGGGAGGCCGGGCACGTCCGGCACATCGGGGACTCCGGGGAGCCCGGGCTTCGCCGGCTCTCCCGGCTTCCCGGGTTCTTCGGTGACATTGCCGTAGATGCTCGCCAGGTCCAGGTCGGCGGTCACCTTGAGATTGACGTAGTCGCCCTTGATGGCGTCCACGGCGTTGCGCGGGAACGGATACGTCGTCAGCAGTTCCAGGGCGTTGGGCAGATCGTCGCCCGCCTTGTCCAGCTGTTCCAGGACGGGCCGCAGGCTCCGCAGGTTGGCGATCACATCCGCCTGTGACGCGTTGACGACCCTGGTGCCGGTCGTGCCGAGCTTCGACAGCGCCGTGAGCATGGACGTCAGGTTGCGGCGCTGGTCGGCGAGCACCTTCAGGGCGGGCGGGAGAGTGTCGACGGCCTGGGCGATCGTCTTCTTCTCCTGCCCGAGCCGCTCGGCCAGCCGGTCGATGCCGTCGAGCGCGCGGACGATCTCCTTGCGCTGGGTGTCGAGCCCGCCGATGAAGGTGTTCAGCTCCGTGAGCAGGGACTTGACGCGGTTCTCCCGTCCCTCCAGCGCCTTGTTGAGCTCCGTGGTGATCGTCTTGAGCTGGGCGACGCCGCCGCCGTTGAGGAGTGCCGACAGCGCCGACAGCACCTCCTCGATCTCCGGGTTGCGTCCGCTGCGGGACAGCGGGATGCCGGCGCCGTCGGTGAGCCTGCCGACCGGTGCGGTGTCCACCGGGGCGGACAGCGCCACGTACTTCTCGCCGAGCATGCTGGTCTGCCGCAGCTCGGCGATCGCATTGCCGGGCAGCTTCACCTTGTCCGAGATGCGCAGCCGGACGCGGGCGTGCCAGCCCTTCAGCTCCACCTTCTCGACGGCGCCTACGGTGACATCGTTGACCTTGACCGCGGACTGCGGCACGAGGTCGAGGACGTCCCTGAACTCGACGGTGACCCGATAGGCGTCGCCGTCGGCGGCCGCCCCACCGGGCAGCCCGACGTCGTACAGACCGTTGAACTCGCAGCCCGTCAGGAGCAGCGAACCGGCCGCCGCCCACACCGCCGTGGCTCTGCGCAGTCCCCTCATGCGTGAGCCTCCAGGATTCCGCCGAGCGTCCGGTCGACCGAGCCGGCCCCGGAGGCGGGCAGGGCGCCGGCCGACCCGAGCTCCGGGAGCGAGCCGAACAGTTCCTCCAGCTCCCGGCAGTCCGCGGTCCTCGCCTCCCCGGTCGTGCTGAGCAGCGAGCACAGCAGCGCGGCCGGATCCTGCGCCTGCTCCGGGTTGTTGCGGGTGTCGAGGGTTCCTGACCCCGCGTTGTAGGCGTTCTGCAGATTCGACAGGCCCGCCGGGGCGACCTCCAGGAGCTCCGCGAGCGCGGCGCGCTGGGTGACCAGCACCTTGGTGACCTTGCTCAGTCCTTCGACGTTCGACGTGAGCGACTTCTTGTTCTTCCTCACGAAGTCGGACACATCGGCGAGCGCCGTGCCCAGGTGCCGCAGGGCGGCCGCGAGGTCCTTGCGCTCCCCGGCGAGCTGGCCCGCCACCTGGGCCAGACTGTCGTTGAACGACCGGACGTTCTTGTCGTCGGCGGCCAGCGCGGCCGTGAACACCTGCAGATTGCGCAGGGTGCCGAACAGGTCCTGCCTGCCGTCCGACAGGGTGGTGACGGCCAGCGAGAGATCCTCCACCGTCCGGTGCAGGTTCTCGCCCTGGCCCTCCAGGTTGTCCGCGCTCACGCCGAGCAGCCGTGCCAGCGAACCGTCCTTGTTCGCGCCGCGCGGGCCCAGCGCCTCCGCCGTCGTGTGCAGACTGTCGAAGACGCGGTCCAGCTCGACCGGTACGGCGGTCCGCTCCTCCGGGATGACATCGCCGCTCCGCAGCGCCGGTCCGCTGCGCCACACCGGCAGCAGCTGGACGTAACGGTCGCTGACCACCGAGGAGTTGATGAGGGCGGCCCTGGCGTCGGCGGGTACCTTGCGCCCGGCGTCGTACTCCAGGGTCACGCGCACCCGTTCGCCCTCCGGGACGATCTCCGCGACCTCACCGATCCGGACGCCCAGCACCCGTATGTCGGAACCGGGATAGATGCCGACCGTGCGCGGGAAATACGCCGTGACCCGCACCGGATCCGGCTGCGGCCACAGCACCACGGTGACGGCGGCGACGACCGCCAGCGCGGTGGCCAGTGCGGCGCGGCGGAGCAGGCGCGCGTTCATGAGGAACCTCCCGTCCGCGGGGCCACCGGAGTGGCGACCATGTTCTGGATGTAGCTGTCGAACCAGCGGCCGTTGCCGAGGGTGTTGGTGAAGACCCGCACATAGGGCGCGAGCAGCTTGATGCTGCGGTCGAGCGCCGACTGGTTGCGTTCCAGCATGGAGACCACCGAGTTCAGGCCCTCGAGCGCTGGACCGATCTCCTTGCTGTTGTCCTTGACCAGCCCGGACAGCTGGATTCCGAGCGCGGCCGAGCTCTTGAGCAGCGCATGGATCGCCGCCCGCCGCCTGGCGATCTCCTTGAACAGCGCGTCGCCGTCCTTCACCAGCGTGGAGAACTCGCCGGACCGTTCCGCGAGCACACCGCTGACCCCGTTGGCGTGGTCGAGCAGTTCGCGCAGCGCCCGGTCGCGGGACGCCACCGTGCGGGAGATCTCCGACAGGCCCTTGATGGACGCCCGGACGTCGGCGGGGGAGTCCTCGAAGGTGGTGGAGATGGTGTCCAGCGCCGTCGCCAGCCGCTGCGTGTCGACCTTCTCCGTCGTGGTGGTCAGATCGCTGAAGGCCGTCACGACGTCGTACGCGGGCGTCGTCCGGCTCAGCGGGATCTCGCTGCCCGGCCGCAGCAGACCGGGCCCCTTCGGCTCCAGTGCGAGGTACTTGGCGCCCAGGACCGTCTTGACGCGGATGGCGGCGCCTGTCCTGGTGCCGAACTCGGGCTCGCCCTTGATCCGGAAGACCACCTTGACGTGGTCTCCGTCCAGGTCAACCTCGTCGACCTTGCCGACCTTCACCCCGGCGATACGGACCTCGTCGCCGGGCTTGAGACCGCCCGCCTCCGAGAAGGCCGCGCTGTACGTCTCCCCGCTGCCGATGAGCGGCAGATCGTCGGCGTTGAAGGCGGCGACGGCCAGCAGGGCCAGGGCGGTGAGCCCGACCGCCCCGACGGTCACGGGGTTGCGGTCGCGGAACGGGACCATGCGCGGCTTCGGGCGCCTCCTCATGCGGATCCTCGTGCCTGTCTTCATGCGCACCTCGCCCGGGAGACGTGGAGCTCGGGAGTGAGCACCTCCTCGGTCTTCGGCAGCACGATCCGGCCGTCGAAGTCGCAGAGGTAGAAGTTGAACCAGGAGCCGTACGAGGCGGTCCCCGTCAGCTTGTCGAGCTTGTTCGGCAGCCGCTTCAGCACGCCCTCCACGGTCTTCTCGTTGTCGTTCAGCGTCGCGGTGAGCTCGGCCAGCCCGGCGATGTCCTCGCGCAGCGGCGGCCGGGCGTCCTCCAGCAGGCCCGACGTGGCCTCCGTCAGGTTGTTGATGTTCACCAGCGAGTCCCCGATGGGCTTGCGGTCGGCGGAGAGTCCGGAGATCACCCGCTGCAGCTGCTTGAGCAGCCCGGAGAAACGGGAGCCACGCTTGTCCAGGGTGGACAGCACCGCGTTGAGGTTGTCGATCACCGAGCCGATCAGCTCGTCGCGGTCGGCGAGCGTGGTGGTGAGCGAGGCGGTGTGGGCGAGCAGGCTGTTCACCGTGCCGCCCTCGCCCTGGAGCGTCCGGATGATCTCGGTGGCGAGCTGGTTCACGTCCTCGGGGCTGAGCGCGGCGAACAGCGGCTTGAAGCCGCCCAGCAGCGCGTTCAGATCGAGCGCGGGCTGCGTACGGGAAAGGGGGATTCGCCCGCCGGGCGCCAGCCTGGTGCCGTCGCCCGCGCCCTCCGTCAGCGCGATGTACCGCTGTCCCACCAGACTGCGGTAGCGGATGACCGCGCCGGTGCTGGTGAGCAGCGGGCGGTCGCGGGTGACGGAGAAGGTGACCTCGGCCAGCGTCCGGTCCTTGATGCGGATGCCGGTCACCTCGCCGACGCGCACCCCGGCCACCCTGATGTCGTCGCCCTCCTCCAGGCTGGTGACATCGCTGAACACGGCCCTGTAGGTGTGCTCGGGAGTGAAGGAGACGCCGACGATCGTCGCGGCCAGCAGTGCGGTCGCGAGCACGGTCACCACGGCGAAGACGCCGAACTTGGCCAGGGGCGCCGCGGTCCTCAGGGCGCTCATGCGACGCTCACCGCCGTCCCGCGGGCCATCGGCCCGAAGAGCAGGGTCGCGACGGCGGGCACCTCGTCGGCCGGAACGCCCATGACCGGAGCCACGAGGGAGCCGACGGCCCGTTGCTCGGCCGCGGTGCCGGACACCGGGGGCACCGGGGCCACCGGGGACCCGCTCGACGATGCGCTCGACGTACCGTCGTCGAGCTTGGTGTGCGGTGCCGGGACCTGTGGACCGGGCAGACCGTGGCAGTCGGGCCCCGAGCGCTCCGCATAGCGGGGCTCCTCGCCCGGCCGGTAAGCGGGCCGCGGGCGGGCGACTTCGAGAGTGATACGCATTTCTCCGCCTCTGAAAGCCTTCTCCGATTCCGTCTCCTGCCGCACCAGGCCTTCGAGGAGACACGGGTACTCGGGTGCGTAGCGGGCGAACAGCGCCAGCGTGGGCCGGGAGACACGGCCGAGGGTGATGAGCCGTTCCCCGTTCTCGTTCAGGAAGGCGTCCGCGGTCCTGGCGACGCCGGCCGTGGCGGTGAACAGATCGGCCAGCCGGTCCCGTTTCTCGACAAGGGTCCGGCTGGTGGTGACCGTGTTCCGCAGGATCCTCAGCAGATCCGGCGCCGCGTCCCCGTACACCTCGGCCACATCCGCGAACCGCGCGATGTCCTCCTTGAGCGAGGGCATGTGCGGGTTGAGCCGGGACAGATAGTCCTCGACGCGGGTGAGGTTGGCGCCGATCCGGTCGCCGCGGCCCTCGAGGGCGGTCGCGAACGCCGACAGGGTGGCGTTCAGTTCGGCCGGCCGTACCGTCCGCAGCAGGGGCAGCAGGTCGTTCATCAGTTGCTGCAGCTCGAGTCCGACCGTGGTCCGGTCCTGGGTGATGACGTCCCCGGCGCGGATGTGCCGCCGGGAAGGCTCCGCGGGCGCCACCAGGTCGACGTACTTCTCCCCGAAGAGCGTCTTGGGCAGCAGCCGGGCTCGCACATCGGACGGGATGAGGGAGACGTGCTCCGGCTTGAGGGCGAGGCCGAGTGTCGCCTTCTCACCGTCGGCGCGCACCTCGCGAACCTCGCCCACCAGCAGCCCGCGCAGCTTGACGTCGGCCCGCGGCTCCAGCTGGTTGCCGAGCGTCCCGGCCTCCAGCGTGACCCGGACGACCGGGACGAACGCCTGCCTGTAGACGGCGACGGACAGCGACAGCAGCAGGGCGATGACGACGATGAAGACGATGCCGTAGATCCGCAGTCGAACGTGCACCGGCCCTACCCCGCAATCCGTACGGTCGTGCTGGCGCCCCAGATCGCCAGGCTGAGGAAGAAGTCCAGGACGTTGATGGCGACGATCGAGGTGCGCACCGCCCGGCCGACCGCGACGCCCACCCCGGCGGGTCCGCCGCTCGCGTAGTAGCCGTAGTAGCAGTGCACGAGGATGATCACGACGGCGAAGACGATCACCTTGCCGAAGGACCACAGCACGTCGACCGGCGGCAGATACTGCTGGAAGTAGTGGTCGTACGTGCCGGCGGACTGCCCGTAGTAGCCGGTGGTGATGGTCCGGGCGGCGAAGTACGACGACAGCAGCCCGACCACGTACAGCGGGATGACGGCGACGAAACCGGCGATCATCCGCGTGGTCACGAGGAACGGCAGCGAGGGGACGCCCATCACCTCCAGGGCGTCGGTCTCCTCGCTGATCCGCATCGCGCCGAGCTGCGCGGTGAACCCGGCGCCGACGGTCGCGGACAGGGCGAGCCCGGCCACCAGCGGAGCGATCTCACGGGTGTTGAAGTACGCCGACAGGAAGGCAACGAAGTTGGAGGTGCCCAGCTGGTTGAGCGCCGCGTACCCCTGCAGGCCCACCTCGGTGCCCGTGAAGAACGACAGGAACGCGATCACGCCGACGGTGCCGCCGACCACGGCCAGCGCGCCGCGGCCGAAGCTCACCTCGGCCAGCAGCCGCAGGACCTCCTTCTTGTAGCGGCGCAGGGTGCGGCCGGTCCAGGCCAGCGAACGCCCGTAGAAGGAGAGCTGGGCACCCAGCTCCTCGAGACGGTGCAACAGGGCCATGGGTCAGCCCCTCTGCGGAACGATTTGGAAGTACACGGCGGTCATCACGAAGTTCGTGACGAAGAGCAACATGAAGGTGATGACGACCGACTGGTTCACCGCGTCGCCGACACCCTTCGGCCCGCCCTTGGCCGTCAGCCCCTTGTACGAGGCGACGATCGCGGCGATCGCGCCGAACACCAGGGCCTTCAGCTCGGCCGCCCACAGGTCCGACAGCTGCGCGAGCGTGGTGAACGAGGCCAGATAGGCGCCGGGCGTGCCGTTCTGAAGGATGACGTTGAAGAAGTAGCCGCCGGCCACTCCGACCACCGACACCAGGCCGTTCAGCAGCACCGCGACCACCATCGAGGCCAGCACCCGGGGGACGACAAGCCGGTGGATCGGATCGATCCCCAGCACCTGCATCGCGTCGATCTCCTCACGGATCTTGCGCGCCCCGAGGTCCGCGCAGATCGCCGTGCCGCCGGCCCCCGCGATCAGCAGCGCGGTGACGATCGGCGAGGCCTCGCGCAGCACCGCCAGCACCGAGGCCGCGCCCGAGAACGACTGGGCGCCGAGCTGCCGGGTCAGGCTGCCGATCTGCAGGGCGATGACCGCGCCGAACGGGATGGAGACGAGCGCGGTGGGCAGGATCGTGACGCTCGCGATGAACCAGGCCTGCTGGATGAACTCACGCACTTGGAAGGGCCGTCGGGGGAGCGTCCTGAGGACGTCCAGAGCCATCGCGAAGAGGCTGCCGGAGTGCCGGAGCGCGCCGACGGGGGAGGGGCTCATGCGCGCGCCACCGCCTCACGCTTGGCGATGGTCTCCCAGCGGGGCGGCCGGGTGATCCCGGTGCTCGGCAGCAGACGGGGCGTCATGCCCTCGACGCCGCCGCCGACGAGTCGCTTGTCCTTGCCCCCCTTCTTGCCTGCGCCTGCGCCTGCGCCCGCGCCTGCGCCTTGGCCTTCGTCGAGCTGCGCCAGCTCCTGCGCGACCTGGGCGGCGTCCTTCTCCTCCGCCATGCCGATCGGGCCCTGCATCCGGCCGTTCAGGAACTGCCGTACGACCGGCTCGTCGCTCGTCAACAGCTTCTCGCGGGGCCCGAACATCACCAGCTCCCGGCGGAACAGCAGCCCGATGTTGTCCGGCACCTGGCGGGCCGAGGCGATGTCGTGGGTGACGATCAGGAAGGTCGCGTCGATCTGCGCGTTGAGATCGACGATCAGCTGGTTGAGATAGGCCACCCGCACCGGGTCGAGACCCGAGTCCGGCTCGTCGAAGAGGATGATCTCCGGATCGAGCACGAGCGCCCGCGCCAGCCCGGCCCGTTTGCGCATACCACCCGATATCTCGCCGGGCAGCTTCTCCTCGGCCCCGATCAGCCCGACCATGTCCATCTTCTCGAGGACGATCCGCCTGATCTCGCTCTCCGGCTTACGGGTGTGCTCGCGCAGCGGGAAGGCGATGTTGTCGTACAGGCTCATCGACCCGAAGAGGGCACCGTCCTGGAAGAGGACCCCGAACAGCTTCCGCACCTCGTAGAGGTCGTGCTCGCGGAGCCTGGTGATGTCCCGGTCCGCGACCCGGATCGACCCGCGGTCGGGCTTGAGCAGCCCGACGAGCGTCTTGAGGAACACCGACTTGCCCGTGCCCGAGGGCCCGAGCATGACCGAGATCTCTCCGGCGGGCAGCGTCAGCGAGACGTCCTGCCAGATGATCTGGTGGCCGAAGGACTTGGTGAGCCCTTCCACACAGATCTCGACACCCATCCGGTACACCCTTCAGCCGGCCGTGGAGCAGCTCTGACATCTGCTCTACGGGGAGGGGCGGGGTGTCCGTCGCGACAACTTCCGGAAATTTTTGCGCGCGCGTGCATCCGAGTCGGTCATCGAGTCCGCCCTGCGGTCGAGGACGGACAGGCGGGCGAGTGTGCGTCGCACAATGCTTTTTGTTGCCGTCCGGCAGGTACGTATGGGGATGATTAGGCATCCGGGTTGAAGAGCGGACGAATTTCACATCATCCTTGCTGCCATGTCTCTCGCGTCCTCCGCCGCCGACTTGTCCGGCCTGCGTGACTACGCCTTCGACTGGGCGCTGGTCGACGTGGAGACGTCCGGGCTGATCCCACGCCGCGATCGGGTGCTGTCCGTCGCAGTGGTGACTCTGGGCCCGGACGGAGAGCAGACCGGGGAGTTCTCGACGCTGGTGAACCCCGGCTGCGATCCGGGGCCGGTGCACGTGCACGGGCTGACGGCCGAGCAGCTGCGCGGTGCTCCGACCTTCGACCAGGTGGCCGGGCGGATCGGCGCAATGCTGCAGCAACGTGTCCTGGTCGCGCACAACGCCCAGTTCGACTATGACTTCCTCGCGCACGAGTTCGCCCGGTCCCGGATGTGGCTGCCGGTCACCCAACGGCTCTGCACGCTGGCGCTGAACCGGCGTGTCGATCCGCCCACCGACGACCTGAAGCTGGGCACGCTCGCGGCCCACTACGGCGTCCCGCAGGCGAAAGCGCACGACGCCCTGGACGACACCCGAGTACTTGCCGGAATCTTGCGCGCTTCGCTGCGGGAGGCGGGGCGACTTGATCTGCCGCTGCCCCTGGTGGCCTGCCCGCCCAGGCAGGACCCACAGTTCGCGCCCAAGCCGCCCAAAACGCCGTGCGCCTTCCGTAACCCAGGGCGGCTCGTGGAAGGCGGGCCGCTGGCGCAGGGAATGAAGATAACCATCAGCGGGGAGACCCAGAGTTCGCGTGCAGAGCTGATCGGACGGGCTGTGGCCGCCGGGCTCAACATGATGACCTCCGTCAGCCGGCACACCAGCGTTCTGGTCACCAACGACTCACTGTCCGGTTCCACCAAAGCCCGTCGGGCGCAGGCCGAAGGTGTGCCGGTCATCGACGAGCACACCTTCCTGCGCCTGTTGGGCGACGTCCGGCCCGGGACGCCGCACGAAGAAGCGGGTCCCGCCACCGCATTCGTCGCTCCCTCGGCTTCCGCACCCCCGCCCGTGCCCGCGGCTCGTTCCTTGCGCCAGACCGACGCAGTCAGCCCCGAACCCCGGCTCCCGGCCCTTGCGGTACGACCCGAACCGGTCCAGCCGAGCCGCAAGCAGAGGTCCGCCGGGCGCACTGAGGAGCGGGAACGTCCTCTGACCGGGCGGCGTGTGCTCGTACTCGGCGGCACACACCCCGAAGCGGTGGCCGCCCGTACGCGCATTGTCGAGCTCGGAGGAGCCGCCGCCATCAATCTGTCCGCCGGCGTCACCGACGTCGTTCTTCTCGACGGTGGCGACACCGATCGCCGGATGCGCCGGATCACCTCCCTCGCATTCCCCACCCACGACGCCGCCTGGCTCGATGCCCCGGTCATTGACTCACAGCCGTCCATCGACCACGGACGTGAGGCCTCGCGCGTACTGCCGCGCGGCGGCGTCGTGGACCTGCCGTTCTTGGCGGGCCGTTGGACCGTGACCGCCACCTGGGCACAGCAGACGGCGTGCGAGATCGACGTGGTCGCCTTCGTGGTCGACGAGGACGACCAGGTCTCCTTCGACGAGGACTTCGTTTTCTACGGCGCCCCGGAGAATCCGGGCGGAACCGTACGGCTCCTCAGCGACGGCCCGACCGAGCAGACCATCAGCGTCGGCCTCGCCACGCTGCCGCCCTCGGCCCGTAAGGTCGTCGTCGCGGCCGCCATCGACGGCACACCCACGTTCGGTGACGTCGGCGCCATCCAGATCAGCTCCGGCCCCGGCACCAGCGCGGCTCCTCTCGTGCAGGCCACGCTGGACGCCGCCACCACCGAGCGCACCGTGCTCCTCGCCGAGATCTACCGCCGCGGTCCCCTCTGGCGCCTGCGCACCGTCGGCCAGGGCTACGACTACGGCCTCGACACTCTTGCCCGCGGCTACGGCGTCGCTGTCGCCGACTGACCGAGCGGAGGACGGGCCATAATGAAATGCCGCGCAGGCGACAGCTGCCGACTGGGCCGGGGAGGCTCAGTCGGGCCCCACGGCGGACACCCTCATCTCGGCACCACGTCCGGCCTCGACGAGCAGCACATTGTGAGTCCGGACGCCCAGCACCCACGACAACACTGCGCCTCACGATGACACAGTCGGAGTCTGCCGCGATGTGATCACCACGCCACCGCCCCGTCGTGCAAGTACAGCGGCCGTCCCACCTCCAGCGCCCGCAACGCAGCATCCAGGCGGTTCCGCAGCCGCGTACTGACCAGCTCCCGAGCTTTGTCCACCGCCACGAACCGGGCTTCGGACAACTCCTGGTCGTGTGGACGCAGCTCGTCGACGGCGTCAAGAGTTCCACCGTTGAAGATGAAGGCGATCTGGTCGTCCCAGGGTCCGTGGGGAGCGACCCAGTCCACGACCAGGAGCCCAAGCAGTTGTACGTTCCGGCCCAACTCCTCCCGGAGCTCGCGCCGCGCCGCGCGCTCCGGCGGCTCGTTCGCCTCGGCCATGCCTCCGGGCAGGTCCCAGCCCGGCTTGTAGGTGGGGTTCACGAGGAGCACGCGACCGGAAGGATCTCGAAGGAGCACATCTGCCGCGACGCGCTTTCGGGCTTGCTTGGCGTTGCCCTCGGCGAGGTACGCATTCCAGGCGTCGGGGTCGGCAGGTGTGGGTCTCATGTAGGCATGCCTCCCCTGGGCGTGATGATGTCGGCCAGCAGAAGCATTCTTGCGCGCCGCGCCTCGTCGAACCGCACCAGGTACTCCCGTACTGGTCCGCACGTCATGTGTGGCTCCAAAAGGCTCCGCAGTTCGTCGAGTTGGTGCACAACGCGAATGGAGCCAAGGGTCGGGCTTGTACTGAGCAGGTCGTGGCCGACGCTTACGGCGGCGTCGAGATCGGCCTGGTGCACATGGATACCGGCGAGTGTGATGCGACTCAGGGCCAGCGAGCGGGCCCGTCCGACCTCCCGGAGACGGACCGCGTCCTCAGCGTGTGACAGTGCCTGGTCGTACTGTTCCAGGTCGCGCAGAACAAGGGCCGCCTCGCTGGCCAGCGCGGCGGCGTCGAAAGGGCTCAGCCAGGGGTGTTCGGAGTCCGCGGAGGCGACGAGTGCGCCGTGGGCCCGATCCAGGGCGCGGCCGGCCGGTGTGTGCTGGGACGCGGCGGCCAGGGCGCGGGCATGCATGGTGTGGAGGCGGGCGGTCAGCGTGGGAATCCGAGGGCCTTCTTCGGCAAGGCCCAGGCCGGTCCGGGCCCAGTGTGCGGCGCGGGATGTGTCCCCGGTCTGGAGTGCGAGATGGCTGCTGCTCGCGGCTATGTGGGCAGCCAGTGGCAGGTCACCGGACGTACGGGCGAGTGGCAGGGCGCGGGCGAAGTGGAGTGCTGCCAGGTCGTCCTGGCCAGAGTCGTGAGCCATCCATCCGGCCATCTCCGTCAGGGCCGCCGCGGCGGCGAAGACCTGTGGCCCGCTGTCGGTATCGACCAGACGTGGGGCTACGCGGTCGCTGAGGTGCTGGACCACTGCCTGGTACAGGCGCCCTCCGCCGGTCTGACGGTCGGCTGTGCGGAAGGCATCCATGGCAGCGAGGTCGTCGCCGTCCGGAGGCGTCTCCGTTCGTTGCTGATGCGGCTTGACGGCTTGCGGCTCCCAATCCCGTCGCGCCAGTCCAAGAAGACGCCCGGGGATGTGGAAGGCGTCCGCGATCTGCTCGAACAGCGTTAACTTCTCCACCCGGCTCTTGCCGTTCATGTAGTCGTAGAGCCGCCCTTGGGTGATGTCGACTGCCGCTGCGAGGCGCCGAGTGCTGACGCCTCGGTGGTTGAGCAGACGGAACAGCGCGCCCATGTCGCGTTCCGCGCACGCCGCGAGTAAGCGAGCGTCGTCGAGCATTCCCGCGACGATCTTGCGCGGGTCCGTTGCCTCGCGGCCCATCAGCCGTCCCCCTACTGAGCGTTGACTCGATGCTACGTGCAGCAACCGTGTGGTGACTCCGTCTTGGGGTCACCTCTCGGAGTCTCTTCCCGCCCCGTCGAAGCCGTTGACTGGTCACATGCCGCCAGCCGGGCCCGAGGTACCCCGCGCGCGGCGGCGTAGACAAAAACCCGGCCCTGCGCCCCCTGTCAGGGCCGGGCCCCGCCCAAGAGGAGATGGCTCCATGACGATGACCGCAACCAGAGCGAACGCGATGGGTGCGCCTGGCTACAGCGAGACCTTGCAGTGCGAGCCCGAGGCCGCCCGCCGCGCCCGTCTCCTGGTCACAGCGGCGCTGCACACGTGGCGACTGGGCGATCTCACGGATGCGAGCAGGCTGATCGTCTCCGAACTGGTCAGCAATGCCATCGACCACACGCGCTGTCGCCTGGTCCGCATCACCGTGGGACTCGTTGGGGAAGGTCGGGTCCGAATCGCCGTAGCGGACAAATCCCGAGCAGCCCCGGCGCTCCGCGGCCCAGGTGTCAGCTCCGAAACCGGCCGCGGTCTTCTCCTCGTCAATGCCCTGAGCCACCGCTGGGGCTACGACAGGCATCGGTGGGGAAAGGTCGTCTGGGCGGAACTGCGGCTCAAGGCCGAGGAGCCAAAAGCGTGAGGCGGTCAACAATCGCGCCCAGGATCGCCTTACGGCTCCTGTCCGTGGACGAGCTGTCCGACGATCCGTGCCCCGAGGCGTGCGTGGAGGTCAGCTTTGGCCCGGTACGCCCGCCTGACGATCCGGACATTGTCATGCTCGCTGAGCCTCTGCGTATCACCCCTGCTGATCTCGCGCGGCTACGCATCGAAGCGGAGTTGGCCATGGGCGAGATTCGTGCCGAGGTCATGGAGGCAGAGATCGCCTGGAAGAGGGCGCTCGGCGACTGGTACGGGCAAGGCCGCGCCGCGGTCGAGCTCCGGGAACCCGACGTGGCCCTTCTCGTCCGGGTCCTGGAGGGCCTGCGGAAGAAGGACCTTGTGCCCGTGTGATTCCCAATGTCGCCGCCCGAGTACACGGAACGGCATGCGACACGGGCGGTTTGCGTCGGCTCCTCCTGCCTCCGAGGAGGCGTCGAGCCGCACAACTCCAATGCCCAACGCCTGCGCTGAGGAAGGCGCGGGTGACCCGAGAGCTCCTGCCCCGCCTTGGGCGGGAGCCCCGATGAGGAAGGAGCACAGGGTGGCAGAAAGCGTGACGCCCGCGGCCAAGAGCGGCCTTCTGGTGGCGGTGGAGGAACTGACCGCCGTCCATGACCGGTACGACAGCCTCCGGTCGGACAACCAGGGCAGCTCTGGTGATGCGCCGTGGCCGGGCGGTGACGGCAACTTGAACGACATCGAGTAGTCCCAAGCGGCGGCGAGGGCCGGCGCGGCCCGCCGGGCTTGCCCTCGCCGATCGTGTGTGCCACGTGGTCGAAATCATAAGGAGGCAATGGTGGAACATCGTTTGATCAGTGCCATTGAGGCGGCACTTGGATGGAATGGTGCCGAAGTACTCGGCAAGGGCTTCGTGCGAGGTCATGTCGATGACACGGCGCTCGCCTCACGCATCCTCACCCCGAGCCGCATGCTCGACATCGTCATGCGCAGGAGCCTCAGTCGCCCCCAGTTCCGGTGCTTCCGCAGGGGCGAGGAAGTTCACCCGGCCGTCTACTACACCGACAGCGTCAGTCCTCGGTGCCAGAGCATTTCCATGGTCAACTTGCGCAGCCTCGGCGGGCTCTTGCGCGAGGGGGCGACGCTCATCCTCGACCAGGTGAACGTCTTCGATCCGACGATGGAAGTCGCATGCCGGGCGTTGCAGTGGTGGTCGCACGAACGGGTGCAGGTCAACGCGTACCTGACCACGAACGATGCCGCTGGCTTCCCGCTGCACTGGGATGACCACGACGTGCTCATCGTCCAGCTCGCGGGTGAGAAGGAATGGGAGGTACGCGGAACGTCCCGAAGTGCCCCCATGTATCGGGACGCCGACCCCAACACCACCCCGAGTGACAACATCGTTTGGTCCGGCGTGATGAGGACCGGAGACGTCATGCACATCCCACGAGGACATTGGCACCAGGCAACTCGAACCGGCAGCGGCTCGGGAAGGAGCCTGCACGTAACGTTCGGGATCACCAAGCGCACGGGAGCGAGCTGGCTCGCCTGGCTGGCCGACTGGTCCCGCGAGCGCGAGACCTTCCGGCGTGATCTCGACCGCCAAAGCGGGGCCGACAACCGGCTGCTGGCGGCGGCCGCCACGGAGTTGATCGGCGAGCGCGCACCCACCGACTTCCTGGGGGCGTATGAGCAGGAAACGACTCTCGCTCGCCACGTGCCGTTCTTGGACATCTTCGGCCCGCTCAACTCCGTGGTGTGCACCACCCACTTTCGGCCCCGGATCACGGAGAACGGCACGACGGTCGATGTCATGACCTCGGGCAAGAAGCTCACCCTCGCAGCCAAAGCGCTTCCCGCACTGCGACTCCTGCTCAGCGGCACGCCAGTCCACCTGGACCAGGCATCGGTCGTGGTGGGTGCCGAGGTGAAAGAGGTGGCCGAGATCCTGGTGGAGGAGGAGATGTGCGCGCCGCTCACACTCGAGTTGTCCTCGGGCTACACCGATCTCGTCACGAACGCAGTCTCCTGACCAGTGCCGCGGACCTCGGCGTCACCGCGATCGACACCAGTTCCAACTACATGGGGTTCCGCGCGCATCAAACCCTGGCGAGCAAGGCCGGCGATCTGCTGTCCAAGTTCACGGTGTCCACGAAGGTCGGATACTTCCCGGCAAGCGGTGCGCCAGCGCATTCCCTCGACCCCGATCGCCTGCGCGCCGCCGTTGAGGAAGCCGTCCAGGACCTGGGGAGAGAGCCGGACCTGGTGTTCCTGCACAACCCCGAGCACAGCCTCGTCCGAGTACCCGAGACATCGGCGCCTGACAGCCTGGTCGACGCCTGCTCTGTACTGGTGGACGCCACCGCGCGCGGGCTGTGCGGCTCCTGGGGAATCTCGTCCTGGGACCCGCGAACGCTGGCCGGACTCAGCGGAGGCGGACTTCCCCGCCCCGATGTCCTCATGGTCCGCGCCGGCCTGCTGGTCGGCATCGAGACCTTGGAGGCCGCCGAACTCATCAGCAGACGATGGCAGCCCTCGGCGGTGTGGGGCATGAGCCCTTTCGGTGGGAGCACGTCGGAACCACTGTGGGAGAGATTCGACCCGCGGGTCTTCATCCGAGATGCGCAGCATTGCACTCCAGCCCAGGCCGCCTTCCGGACCGCCTTCGCCCTGCCCGCCGTGGACAAGGTTGCTGTGAGCACCAGCAGCATCGACCATCTGCGTGAGCTGGTCGGATCCCTGGACTACCAAGTGGACCAGCAGACGGTAGACCACTACCGCCGCCTCCTGCACGACGGGCGTCAGACGGACTGAAGTTCACGGGCGAGGCGAGCGGCTTCCTTCCGCGCGGGCACCAGCCGGGGGTCTGCCTCGTGCGAATGTGGCCCAACGACCTTCGTGCAGAAGAACAGCGCCATCAGGCGGCCGGACCTGCTCTCCAAGTCCGGCCGTCGCTCACGCCATACGCGATCTGCGAGAGCCGGTACTGCGAGGGCATTGCCCCACAGCGTCGCGGCGTCCAGCCCTCGGGGTGCCATCCCCCAGTCCTCCCAGTCGATTACGCAGAAGTCCGGGCCGGTCACGTTGGCCCAGGTGAGGTCCGCGTGCGCCGGAGCCCATTCGTCGACCGAGAGATCAGGAAGCTCGGGGAAGACCGCACGGATGGTCACGTCCACCACGTCTTGCGTGATCGACTCGGTATCCGGCGTCGCGATACGAGGGGTGTGCTGTGTGGCGAGTGCATCGAGCGTGGCGTTCAGCGCGGTCCACCATGTGCTTGGCAGCCGTGGGTCCTCGATCACCAAGGCCGCTTGCGCAACAGGTGGCGCGGTGATCAGCTCCGTTTCATCGGCACGCCACATGACAGGCTCGGCCCCATCACGCCACGTCACCCCCGCGTACCAATCCGGCATGGCCACGCCACGCAAGACAGCGGCTGTTTCCGGCCCGTTGCCCCCCTGGGCCCCTATCCTCCCGAACGACCGCCGCTCCACGCGCACCCATGTACCGCGATCCGTACGTCCCCCAACGGACCGGCGTTTACGGATCACCGTGTCCCGGTCAATACAGACTTGTAGAGACCGCTCCACGCGATCGAGCACGTCATCCACCGACTCGAGCCGCAGATCAACAGCGCGTGCAGGGGGCACCGACAGCGTCATGCTGGGACCGTAGCAAGCGCCGACCCTCCCGCGTTGACCATTCGGCCGCGCCTACATCAACTCTGCGTTCCTTCTGGTGCTCTTCCGCGCTGGACCGATCTTGGACACCGACCACTCAGCGCTGGTGCGAGACCAACGTGCAGCGCCAGAAGGGGCACACCCTCTTGAAGTTGGCCAACGACGGGCAGGCCTCCTGGGGGGGCGTGACGAGGAACGTTGCCTTCGGGCTGGCGTCGGAGGCCCACCAGCCAGCCTTTGAGTAAGGCGTCGAGATACCTCTCTCCGTCTAACGCCGAGCTTGGATCAGGGCGTGAGTACCGCTGGTGCGCCAAGCCTGGCCGGACCGTTCGAGCGTGCTCACCTTCCGCTGCTCCAGCCCGACGACGACATCGGACTTCAGAGTGCGGAGCGCTGCGACGGGCCCCGGGAAATATGCGGTGACGTCCGCGAACGACGTCGTCGGCTCCCACAGCCGGTCACCGACAAGGCGGCGGTAGTTGAGGTCGCCCTTGAGGATGGTCACCGCGGCAGCCGCGAACTCCTTCCGCAGGTCCTCGGGCATCTCCTCGTACGGCAGCGGAGCGCAGAAGAACGGGTGGGTGCGCACCTCCAGGTGACCTGTCCGCATGGCCTCCCAGAGGCGCCCGCCGATCCTGCCCGGTTCACCAGGCGCCTGGGCGAGGCGACGGAGGCAGTCGACGACATCCGCCGTCGTCGCGTCGGATACGTAGTACGGGTAGGGCTTGACGTGGAGTACGACCCTCTCGGCGTGGCCGTGTCCGAGGAAGTGGTCGGTGAGGACCAGGTCGGGGATCAGTTCCCGTCCGGCGTTGTCCGCCACTACGGCGACGGTCGCCGGCGCCCCTGCGGGCAGGAGCGACCACAGCTCGGCGCTGTCGTCGGCGACCAGGTTGGGGTCGGTGTCGCCGGGCGCTGGTTCATCCGCCGAGGCACGGAAGCCGAGGTCTGCGCGGTTGCCCCAGAGCGAGGCGTACAGCAAGGCCGTGGCCCGCTCGCCGGCGGGCGCGTCGGCGAGCTCGTCCAGGGCCCGGAGTTCCTCGTCCACCGCCGCACCGCGCAGTTCGGCCTGCTTGAAGGGCATGAAGGGGTCGACTCCCTGCCACGGCCCCTCACCGAAGTAGTCGATGGCGGCGAGGAGCCTGCGGTAGAAGTAGCTCTCGGACCAGAGGAACGGGACGTCGAACCACGATCGTCCGAAGTGTTCCCGCCCCCAGACCGACCAGAGCTCGAGGTCCTGGTCCGACGCGTCGAGCGGTTCGACGACACCGTCGGTGATCTCGTCCAGGAGAGCGTCGAGGGCCCGGTGCTGCCGGGGACCGTACGGGAAGGCGTCGCGTACCTGTCGGATCAGCGCCGGATGGCGCCTGTCCAGGACGCCCCGAGCGAACGAGCCTGGCTTGTTGCTCAAGATCACCGGCGCTTCGGATCCGGCGGCCTTGCCGGGGCCCCGGTCGTCGCCCTGGTCGTCGTGGGCGCCGGAGATCTTCTCTGTCATGGTGTCCGAGCCCTTCGCGTATCGCTCGTGCGTCCTCGATGTCCGGGGCCAAGGCACCGGGCGGACTGCCCAAGAACAGTGCATCGGAGTCCACCCTGCCCCCGGCGATCTGTCTCTGCTCGCCGAGCGACCAGAGGCGTACGTACCGTATCGCCGCCATCACCGGTACCAGCCCGCCACCAATGACCGGGAACCCGATGATCTTGCGGGTCGGGGCGGTCCCCGGATGCCCGCGTCGCTCGGAGGGCGGTCAGCTCGGCCTGGAGGCCGGCCGCGTCCGGTCATCGCACGGAGCGGCCGGCGCCGGTGTTCCTGTCGTCCGGCCCGAGCGAACGAGCCCGCCATGTCCGCTTCCCCTGATGCCGGGAACGCGGTTCTCACCGGCCTGCTCGGCGGTCAGGACGACGACGAGTCGGGGCGGTCACCGATTGGCGTACAGCGCCTCCAGTTCTCCCGAGAGCGCGGCGTGTACCTGGCGGGTGATCTCGTCCACCAGCACTTCGGGTTCGTCATTGAGCAGCGCTGCCATCGTCTTCTCGGCCACGTCGGCCGCGAGGATCTTGGGGGAGTCGATGTCCGCCGCCAAGTCGGTGTCGACATAGCCGGCATGCACGCCGACCACCAGCGTGCCCTGCTCCCGCAGCGCCAGTCGGAAGGCGTTCGTCAGCGACCACTGTGCGGACTTGGAGGCCGCGTAGCTCGGAAGCCGCCTGTTGGCCACCCACGATGCCACGGACAGCATGTTCACCAGCGCGCCGCCGCCGTTGGCGGCCAGTACGGGCGCGAACGCACGCGAGACAGCCCAGGTGCCGAAGTAGTTGACCTCCATCTCGCGCCTGGCGCCGTCGAACGATCCCTCGAGGAGGGACGGGCCGCCGGCGACCCCGGCGTTGTTGATGAGGATGCTGACATCGCCTGCGGCACGTGCGGCTGCGGCGACCCGCTCCTCGTCGGTGACGTCCAGTCGCAGCGGAACGAGCCCGGTGTCCCGGATGGTCTCCGGCTCCCGGACCCCGCCGTAGACCTTGGCGGCGCCGTGAGAGAGCAGTGCCTGGGCGAACGCCAGCCCGATGCCACGGTTGGCTCCCGTGACAAGGGCCACCGAACCCGTGATGTCCATGATCACCCTCCTCGCGCGCGGATGTGTGAAGCCTCCCCTCTTCCGACGCTAGGCCCCGGACGGCGGCTCAACCACCGGGCCACCTCACTGCACCTGCGTCCGTACCTCTTCCGCACTCGACGCCCAGAGCTGCGCGTGCCGGACATGCCCGAGGCCGACCTGCGAGAACGTACGAAGGCGGGCCATCACCCTGTCCGGCCGGCTCCTCCCGCTCCCGCTCCGGCGGCTTCGGGGCGCTTTCCCCTCGACCTGCCCGGACCTTGTTCGGGACACGGGGTTCGGCGTCCACGTCGGGCAGCGCTCTGTGTCCCGCGTTTCGCCGTTTTCACGGCGTCGGCGCGTCCATCGGGACGGGCGGCACGGTCGTGGGCAGAGCCGGTACCGACAGCGCGGGTGGTGCGGACGGCATCGGCGCAGCCGCCGCGCCGGGTTCGGCCGGGACGGGCGGAACGGCCGGGGCATCCACGCCGGGCAGTGGCAGCGGTGGCAGCGACGCGCCCCGGACCATCTCCGTCACCTCCGGGACGTCGGGCGACGGCAGGGATGGCAGCGGCGGCACGGAGACGACCGGCAGGAGCGGCGAGGGCGACGAGGTGGGGCTCGGGACGAGGGACGAGGTCACCGGGCTCGCGGCTGAGGCCGGGGCCGGAGGGCGACGGGCCCCGTCGCCGTCCGCCACGCGCACCTTCGCGGTGTCCGACGTGGCCGGCGAGCGGACGGGCGGACCGTCCCCGCCGTGGTCGTACGGCAGGACGAACCCCGCGACGACCAGCGTCGCCGCTGCCGTCGATGCCACGGCCACGGCCTGGGCGTTGCCCACGGTCCGCGGTCGGCAGCGGTCGCACAGCCACACGGCGAGGCCCAGCGTCGCGGCCAGGGAATTGCGCAGCGTCCGCCGGGCCCGGGCCAGCAGGGACTCGACCGTGCGGTAGCTCAGTCCCATCTTCACGGCGACCTGGCCGACGTCGAGGTCCTCGGACTTCAGCCAGAGCGCCTCGGCCTGCCGGGCGGGCAGTTCCCCGCTGCGTACGGCCAGCCACTTCGCCTCGGCCCGGTCGCACACCACGTCCTCGACGGGCGCCGGGCCCGGCGTGATCAGTGTCGGACTGTTGTGCACCTCGGCCTCGCGGTGGACCTGGCGGTACCGGTCGACGCAGAGCCGCATGGTCACCGTCGTCAGCCAGGCGCCCAGCCGCTCGTCGTCGAGGTGCGGATTCTCCGCGGCACGCAGCATCGCCTCGTGCACGGCGTCCTCGGCGTCCTCGACGCTCATGGATCTGCGGCGGGCCACCTTCAGCAGCTGCTCCCGGTGGCTCCATGCGCGCTGCCACCGGTCCTGAGACGTCTCCGCCATGAGGGCCCCTTCGCGCTCACCGCCGGTCCCTGCCGCCCGGCGGTGAGCGCGACATTACCGCCGGGTATCCGGGGTTGTGGAGGGGGCGGCACCCATCGAATCCGTACCGTTGCCGACCAGCGGAGTCGTGCTCGGCAGTACCCCGCCGCCCGGCGGCTCAACTCCCTTTCCAGCAAGGGGAATTACCGGTACCCGCGGCTCTTCCGGCCCGTTTGCGGATTGGCTCTCGGCGGGCCCGGAAGGCACGGAAGGCGCGGAAGGCCCGGAGGACGAGGGAGCGGGGGAGGGGGACGACGGAGCGGCCGGGGGCGAGGACTGCGGCCGCGCCGGTCGGGAGGACTCCGGGCCGGGGCGGGCCTCGGCTCCTCCGTCGCGCTGGTCGGGCACCACGCGGTGGCCGCCGAGGTAGTACGCGAACCAGGCCCTGATCGTACGGAGGTAGGCCGCCGAGTGGTTGTAGGCGAGGATCGCGCGGTCCAGGTCGTCCGGGTCGGAGAGGTCCCGTCCGCCCGCGCACAGGTAGCGGCCCGCCGCGAGAGCCGCGTCGTGGACGTTCTGCGGGTCGGCCGTTCCGTCCGCGTTGCCGTCGGCGCCCCAGCCGGCCCAGGTCGACGGGATGAACTGCATGGGGCCGACCGCGCGGTCGTACAGGACGTCCCCGTCGTACCTGCCGCCGTCCGTGTCCCTGATCGCGGCGAACCCGTTGCCGTCCAGCCGCGGCCCCAGGATCGGCGCGAGTGCCGTGCCGTCCGGGGCCACCCGCCCGCCGCGCGCATGCCCGGACTCGACCTGGCCGATCGCGGCCAGCAGTTGCCAGCGCAGACCGCAGCCGGGGGCGCCAGTCGCGAGCGCCGACTCCGCCCCCCGGTACGCGGCGAGGACGGTGGCCGGCAGTGCGCCCGCGGCGGTCACCGCGGAGCCCTCCGACGCACGGTCCGCCCCGCCCCCGCGCTCCACCCCTTGCGCCCGCAGCGGCGGCAGCTCGGTGCGGTATGCGCCGTCGCCGGCGACGCCCGGCCGCCCTTGCACGGCGGACGCTGTCTCCCCGGCGGGCGGAGAGGCCTGCGCCCCCGGCGCCTGGGAGGCGGTCAGTGCCGCCATGGCCGCAGCCGCCACTGCCGTACCCCTGACGCCCCTGACACCTGTGACCCCTCTGACGCCCCTGACTCCTGTGCCCTTGCGCCGTGTCATCCCGCAGCCCCCTCCCTGTCCTGACGCCGCACCGGAGATGAGGGCCGGTACGGCTTCCCTCACCGGCTCTACGCCGGCCGGGCGCCGGTCCGTCGCGCGGAAGCCGCGCGATTTCGGGGCCGGGCGGCGGAGGCCGGCGCGGCCGGGCTTAACGTGGGGGCATGGTGCGACTGAGAGTGGAGTTCACGACCGAACCGTTCGACCTGGATGAGGCCCCCGCCCACGCGCTGGTGGCACGGGAGGTCATTCAGGCGGCGGATCTCGACGCCGTCGATGTCGGGCCGTTCGGGAACACGGCGGAAGGCGGCACGGACGAGGTGCTCACCGCCGTCGACTCGCTGCTGCGCAAGGCTCTCGGAGCCGGCGCCACCCGGGTCTCGCTCCAGGTCAATGTGATCGGGGAGATCGGGGAGGGCGAGAAGTGACCGAGTCGGCAGACCACCCGCTGGTCATCGCGGTGAAGCCGCTGGTGGACGCCATGGGCGCGGAGCTGCTCCGGCCCGAGCAGGCGGGGCGTGACGACGTCGTCCTGGCCTGGGAGGGCGTCGAGGTCGTCGCCGTGCGGCTGCCTCAGCTCTCCGAGTCGCTGGACCACATCCTGGTCGCGCTGGAGCGCCGCCACGGCATGCCGCTGTCCGCGCTGGACCGCAAGACCAAGCAGTCGGTCGTCCGGCTCCTGGAGGCACGTGGTGCCTTTTCGGTGCGGCACGGGGTGGAGACGGTGGCGAGTGCGCTCGGTGTCAGCCGGTTCACTGTGTACAACTATCTCAACCGCGAGAATGCCGCGAAGAGTGAGTAGTTGATCGCTGTGCGTGGAAGGTCGCCGTCCGGATGTCGGGACAGCGGCTTTTGTGTCACCGGAGTTTCAACAAAGTGTTGACGCGGTGTCGGCGGAAGGCGTTAGCTGTCCCCAGCCCGTCCGACGCACAGTGCAGAACAGCCACGGAGGCTCCCGTGTCTTCGACTTCCGTACCGGGCCTCGCCCGGTTCAACACCTTGCCGGACAGTGCGGCCCAGGCCGCGCTGCATGAGGTGTGTGCCAGCTCGGCGTGGGGGAGCAAGCTGCTCGCCCAGCGCCCGTACGCCACCGTGGAAGCCCTCTTCGCCGCCGGCGACGCCGCCATGGCCGAGCTGACCGCCGAGGATCTGGCCGAAGCCATGGCGGGACACCCGCCGATCGGGCGCCCGAAGCCCGGGGACCCGACCTCCTCCCGCGAACAGAGCGGAATGGCCGGCGCCTCCGAGACGCTCAAGGCCGACATGCTCGAACTCAACCTGGCCTACCAGGACAAGTTCGGCCACGTCTTCCTGATCTGCGCCACCGGCCGGACCGGTGAGCAGATGAGGGACGCCGTCCGCGAGCGGATCGACAACTCGCCCGAGCAGGAGCGGGAGATCGTCCGCACCGAACTGGGAAAGATCAACCGCATCCGGCTGGGCCGCCTGGTGGAGGAAGAGAACTGATGAGCACCGCGACCGCGGCATCGCCGAAAAGTTCCGTGTCCACCCACATCCTGGACACCAGCGTCGGACGTCCTGCCGAGGGCGTCGCCGTTTCCCTGTCGGCCCGAGCCGGGTCCGGCGCGGAGTGGGTGGCGCTCGGCGGCTCCGCGACCGACGCGGACGGGCGCTGCAAGGACCTTCCGGCGCTGCCGGAGGGCACCACCCACGTACGGCTCGACTTCGAGACCGAGCCGTATTTCTTGAATGAGCACAGCTCGAAGAAGCAAGCCGAAGCCCAGCAGGACGCCCCCGCGAATCGGGACAGCGGTGCCGCCGGGGTGTTCTTCCCGGAGGTGGCGATCACCTTCGCCGTCGTACCGGGCGAGCACTACCACGTACCGCTGCTGCTCAACCCGTTCGGCTACTCCGTTTACCGAGGGAGCTAGCAGACACATGACAGCCAATCCCCGACCCGCCCGCCCTGTGATGCTGGGACAGAACCAGTACGGCAAGGCAGAGAACCGTGTCGTCAAGATCACGCGCGACGGCGACACGCACCACATCAAGGACCTGAACGTCTCGGTCGCCCTCTCCGGCGACATGGACGACGTCCACTACTCCGGCTCGAACGCGAACGTCCTGCCCACGGACACCACCAAGAACACGGTGTACGCGTTCGCCAAGGAGTACGGCATCGAGTCCGCCGAGCAGTTCGGCATCCACCTCGCCCGTCACTTCGTGACCTCGCAGGAGCCGATCCACCAGGCGCGCATCCGTATCGAGGAGTACGCCTGGGAGCGCATCGAGGCCTCGGACGCCAACTCCAAGTTCATCGGCGCGGACGAGGTCAAGCACTCCTTCGTCCGCAAGGGCCAGGAGACCCGGGTCACCCAGATCACCTACGACGGTTCGATGTGGGAGGTCATCTCCGGCCTCAAGGACCTGGTCGTGATGAACTCGACGAACTCCGAGTTCTGGGGCTACGCCAAGGACAAGTACACGACGCTGCCGGAGGCGTACGACCGCATCCTGGCCACTCAGGTCTCCGGTCGCTGGCGGTTCAACTGGACCGACGACGAGCAGCGGATGCCCCACTGGGAGAAGTCCTACGAGCAGGTGAGGAAGCACATGCTCCAGGCCTTCGCCGAGACCTACTCCCTCTCCCTGCAGCAGACGCTGTACCAGATGGGTGCGCGCATCATCAATCACCGCTCGGAGATCGACGAGGTCCGCTTCTCCCTGCCGAACAAGCACCACTTCCTCGTCGACCTGGAGCCCTTCGGGCTCAAGAACGACAACGAGGTCTACTTCGCGGCCGACCGCCCGTACGGCCTGATCGAGGCCACGATCCTGCGCGACGGTGTCGAGCCGCGGATCCCCGTCGACCTGACCAACCTCTGACGCATGGCCGGCGGACGGCCCCCCGCCCGGCCGGAGGCGGGGCCGTCCGCCGGTGGCGTGCTCTGCTTGACACGTGTACGCCGCATCTGTCCGCCGCGGCGTCCCCGTACCGGACCCACCGGACCCCCACCTGCTGTTTCCCTTTCGGCACCCACGGTCCCGCGGCCGTGGCACTCAAATCCCCCCAGGGTCCTGCCGTGCCCTCACCGCCACCGCAAGACGAAGGACGCACCGCCATGGCAGCATCGGCAGCAGCCCCGCGCACAGTCATCGAGAACTGTGCGATCGCGACCGTGGACGCCAACGACACCGAGTACGCCTCCGGGTACGTCGTCGTCGCCGGCAACCGGATCGAGTCGATCGGCGCGGGGAAGGCACCCGACAACCTGGAGAACGTGGTCCGCCGTATCGACGGCACCGGCCACCTCGTCACCCCGGGCTTGGTGAACACGCACCACCACTTCTACCAGTGGATCACCCGGGGCCTCGCCACGGACCACAACCTCTTCAACTGGCTGGTCGCGCTCTACCCCACGTGGGCGCGCATCGACGAGCAGATGACGTACTCCGCGGCCCAGGGCTCGCTCGCCATGATGGCCCGTGGCGGTGTCACGACCGCGATGGACCACCACTACGTCTTCCCGAAGGGCTCCGGCGACCTCTCCGGCGCGATCATCCGCGCCGCGTCCGAGACGGGCGTCCGCTTCACCCTCGCCCGTGGCTCGATGGACCGCAGCGAGAAGGACGGCGGCCTGCCGCCGGACTTCGCCGTCGAGACCCTCGAAGGCGCCCTCGCCGCCACCGAGGAGACCATCGACAAGCACCACGACGCCTCATTCGACTCGATGACGCAGATCGCGGTCGCCCCGTGCTCCCCCTTCTCCGTCTCGACCGAACTGCTCAGGCAGGGCGCCGAGCTGGCCCGTCGCAAGGGCGTGCGGATGCACACCCACGGCTCGGAGACCGTGGAGGAGGAGAAGTTCTGCCACGAGCTGTTCGGCATGGGCCCGACCGACTACTTCGAGTCGACCGGCTGGCTCGGCGAGGACGTGTGGATGGCCCACTGCGTCCACATGAACGACTCGGACATCGAGGCCTTCGCCCGCACGAGGACCGGTGTCGCCCACTGTCCGTCCTCGAACGCCCGCCTCGCCGCCGGTATCGCCCGAGTGCCGGACATGCTCGCCGCCGGTGTGCCGGTCGGCCTGGGCGTCGACGGCACCGCCTCCAACGAGTCCGGCGAGCTGCACACCGAACTGCGCAACGCCCTGCTGATCAACCGCCTGAGCACCGTGCACCGTGAGCGCGCGCTCAACGCGCGCCAGGCCCTGCGGCTCGGTACCTACGGAGGCGCCCAGGTCCTGGGCCGCGCTTCCCAGATCGGCTCCCTGGAGCCCGGCAAGCTCGCCGACCTGGTGCTCTGGAAGCTGGACACGCTGGCCCACTCCTCGATCGCCGACCCGGTGACCGCCCTCGTCCTCGGCGCGGCGGCCCCGGTCACACTCTCGCTCGTCAACGGCAGGCCGGTCGTCGAGGACAGCCGGCTGCTGCACGTCGACGAGGACGCCATCGCCCGCTCCACGCGGGACGAGGCCCAGCGCCTCGCGCGGATCGCCGCGCAGGCCTGACACCCCCGGTAGTCCGGCCGAGGGGGACGGCCCTCGGCCGGCGGCCGTGAACCCGAGCGGGGTCCACGGCAGCCGTCACCGGGGGGTGCGTGCGCCAAAGGCACGCACCCCCCGGGATGGTGACTCGTGTCGCCATCCCCATGGTCCAGGCCGGTGAGGACGTCGGCCGCGAGGGCGGCGTTCCCCGTGAGTCCGATGCCCTGGCGTACGTACGCCTCGGCCATCGTCCGCAGCCGGGCGCAACTGTCCACGATCTTCGCCGAGTAGCCGTACGACTACTGGTCGGTGTCCGGTTCCGGGTCGGCGAAGACGAGATCGGGCCAGAGCGAGCCGCTCGCGGGGGCCATGGCGTCGCGCCGGCCGGCGGCGGCGCCGAGCTGTCCGCCCTGACCGACGACGAGCGCGCCGAGCTGGTCGCCCATACCCCGCTCTGGTTCTACATCCTCCGTGAGTCGGAGACGAACCCGCGCCACCCCGGCCGTCTCACCGGCGTCGGCGGTCATCTCGTCGCCGAGGTCTTCCACCGGGCGATGGAGGGCAGTCGCACCTCGATCGTCCGCCATCCCGACTGGCGCCCGAGCCTGCCCGCGGCACGCCGCGGCGCCTTCACGATGGCCGATCTGCTGCTCTTCGCCTTCGACGGCGACGCGGACCAGCTCAACCCGTTGGGGGACGGCCCGATTCCGGCTGCGGAGTCCGTGCCGGGTGCGGGTCCGGGTGCGGTTCCGGGTCCCACAGCATGAGGTTGCTGAACAGCTCCGCCTGCTCGATCGCGTCGTCCAGCGCGTGATGAGTGTGCCGTCGCCGCGAGAGCAGCATGCGCGGCATCGTTCCCTTGGCGACGGCACGCAGCGGGAGCCGGGACTTCGTCGCGTACAGGGTCTTCATGTCCAGACATCCCGAGTGGCCGAACGGACTCGCGCCGGTGAACCGGATCAGATACCAGTACAGGAACATCCAGTCGTACGAGGCCGGGTAACCGCACATCACCGGCTGGGCTCCCGTGCTCACCTCGCGCACCCAGTCGACGAACGCGGCCATCGCGGCGGCCGGTTCGCTGCCGTCCCTGATCAGCCGGTCCCGGTCGAGCCCGCTCACCGCGAGCGCCTCGGGGACGAACTCCTCGCTGATCGGCCGCAGCTCGCGGTAGAAGGTGTGTGCCCCGTGGTCCGCGGCCGGCACGTACCCCTGCGCGTCCTGCCGCCCCGCCACCGCCGCACCGAGGCTGATCATCGAGTACGGGCCCGGGATCGGGCCGTCGGCCTCGACATCGACGGAGATGTAGAGGCTGGGCTTCACACGGCGTGACGGCGTGCGTGGTGAGGAGGGCGACGACGGATGAGGCATGGGGCGAGCCTCGCAGGCCGCCGGCCCGCGGGCCACCGGGTTTTCGACGCGTCGTACCCGCCCGGTCGAGGATCTCGTACATGTGCGACACCCCGGAGCTCCTGCCGGCATGGGCGCGCGGGATGCTCCCCGTCGGGGCGACCGTTGCAGCTCCCGCCCCCGGGGTGCGCTGACCGCGGGCACGGGGTGGTCGCCCCTTCGCCGGTCTCGTCAGCGGGTGTCGGCCTCCCCGGTCCAGTGAGGGCTCCGCCCGCTCAGCGCGATGACCCGGTCGAGCAGCGGCGCGTCGTCCGGGACCGGCACGGCCGGGCCGAACATGCCGTCACTGCCCGGGTCGTCCGCGGCCGGCTTGAGCAGGCCGTACGACACGGCGAGGCTCGCTTCGTCCGGGTCGTGGTCCTGGCCCGTGGCGCGGGCCAGGTCCCAGCCGTGGACGAGGAGTTCATTGAGCGCGACCCGCCCCGCGATCGCGGCCGGGAACGTGACGCCGCCGGCCTGGGTGTCGCCGTCCCAGGCGCCGGGGGCGCGCCACGCCGCCACCAGCTCGTCCAGGACGCGGGGGAGTGTCCCGCGCCAGTCGTCCTCCAGCACAGGGGTGACCGTGCCCGGATCGGTGTCCGTCGTCGGTCCGAGGTCCTTGCGCGCCGCGTCACGGAAGGCGACGGACAGCCCGAGGATGTGGGCGAGGAGCTCCCGTACGGCGTACTTCGGACAAGGGGTGGGATCGCCGAGACGCGCGTCGTCGACGCCGCTCGCCAGCCGCGCCATGGCGGCGGCGACGGGTCCCAGGTCGGGTGTGTTCGTGTGGTTCGTCTCCATGACCGGCAGACCTTCCCGCCGACGGAAACTCATCGGTGTCCCGACGGCGACCCGTCACTGCCGCATTTCGGTGCCCCATCTGTGCCCCGTCGCTGTTGCGTCGGCGACCCATCCGTGAGTCCGCTTCGGTGACGCAGAGGTTCCCGGCGATCACCCGATCGGGCCATCCGTACGCGCCAGGACGGCCGAGTCGCCCATGGCGCCCATACGCTCCCGAGGTGACCCGTACCGCCCCCACCGCTGCCCTGAACACCGGCCTCGACGACTTCCTCGCCTGGGCGGAGTCGGAGCGCGGAGCCGCCCCGCCCGCACGCCCCGCGGACGCCGTGCTCACGCTCCTCACCCTGCACGGCGTGGACACCAGGGCGGGCGTACCCGAGCCGACGCCGCAGCTGCTGGTCCGCGTGCTGCACGAGGACCTGCCGGGGGTGCTGGCGATGACGCCCGACGAGCTCGCCGCCATGCCCGGTCTGCTCACGGCACTCGCCGACCGGGTCAAGGCGGCACGCAGGCTGAACGCCAAGCGCCATGCCCGTCTGATCGCCGTCGTGGACGAGGCGCTTCCGGAGTTCGAGCGGGCGATGACCGACCCGCGGAACCTGACCTGGCCGCGCTGGTACGCGTCACTGCTACGGGCGGACGGCGTCGACGCGGACGACGCCGATGCCGTACGGACCTGGCTGGCGGCTCACTCCCGGACCCCGCACGCCGACCGCCCGCAACTGCCGGCACCGCTGCACCGCTCCGCCGTCACGGCCCGCACCTTCGTGGCCCGGACCGTCCTCACCGAGGCCCTGCTCGCCCAGGACCCCGCCGCCGGGCCGGACCGGCTGGAGCGCCTCGCGGCCGAGCTGACGGACCGCTGGACCGCCACCGGCCTCAGCGACGCTCTCGCCGGCCCGTACGCCGAACTTGCACCCGGCCCGGAGGACCTTGCGCACCTCGCCCTCGCGGACCGTACGCGCGACGAGCATCTCGACTACTTCGCCGACTCCGGTGTCCCGCTCCCTCCGCCGCCCGCGCCGCCGGCCCCGGACGCCATCAGGGCCCTGCTGCACGCGGCCCCGCTCCCCGCGGCCCTCGCGGCGGGAACGGCGGGCGACGACCTGCGCGAGGTGGCCGAGCGGTGCGGATTCCCCGGCCCTGCCACGGCCGTCTGGACCGAGGGCACGCCGGAGGAGCTGACCGAGCTCGGCGCCGACGTCCTGGCCGCGCTGGTCGAACGCATCCCTGTGGCCGCCGGGCCGGAGCAGGAGTACGCCGTCGACGCGGCGCACATCCTGTACACCCTCTACGAGCGCGGCTGCACCCCGGATTCGGTGGCCCGCAAGGCGGCCGACATCGCCGGCTGGAAGGTCGCCCCGGGCCTGGAGGAGCTTCCGGTGCCCGTCCCGGAATCGGCCCCCACCGCCTACTCGACCCCGGCGACGGCCGAACTCACAAGCCTCCTGTCCCTCCCCGAGCTGACGGATGCGGACCGCGCCGAACTCGACGCCCACGCGCACGCCCTGGCCGGCCTCGTCGACCAACTCGCCGAGACCGGCTGTGTCTTCCGCACCGGCGACGCGTACGGCCTCACCCCGCTCGGCAGTGCCGTCATGCGCCACATCCTGACAGCGGGCGAGGTCGCCGCCCCCGACCAGGAGGACGTCACCGCCTGGGACGCCGCCGAGACCGTCGCCGCCGTCCAGCACTGGCCCCCGGCCATCGCCGCAGCCACCCTGACCGCCTGGACGACGGCCCGCGGCGGCACGGACGCGGCCTGGAGCGAGCTGCTGACGGCCGTGTCCGCCGCCAAGTCCGCCGACTTCCCGAACACGGCGACTCCGACGCTGTTCGCCCACCTCGACGCCGCCGCCGTCCCGGTCGGCGCGCTCCGGGCGGCCGTGACCGACCCCGTCACCGGCGCATACGCTCACCGCCTGCTGGCCGCTCGCCACGAGCCGGCCGACGAGGCCCTCGTCCCCGTCACCGCTCGCGCGGCCCTGACCCTCGAGGACCTGGACCTCCTCTGGACGGAGGACATGCGCGCCTTCGTCGCCGCCGCGGCCGAGAACCGCGAGCCGGACCCGGTCCCCACGGCGGTCCTCGACGCCTTCGACGCGGCTGCCGCCGTATGGCCGGGCGGTGCCAAGGCGCTCGTCCGTGCGCTGGCCGACGCGGATCCGCCCACCTCGGCGCGTGTCCTGCACGACCTGCGCGACCGGCACCCGGAGCGGGCGGTGAGGGACGCGGCGGCGCACACCGTCAAGACCGCCGTGTCCTCCATGCCCTCCGGGAAACGGCGCGCGTCGCGGAGCAAGTGAGGCCCGAGCCGTCCGCTGGTCGCGGGCGCCGGAAAATCGCAGGCCGGAACCCCAACCGCCCCCGTATCGTGCCGGACCGGGCTCGAACGGTCCGAACTGGAGAGGCGGCGATCGACCGGTATGTACGACGTCTGGCGACGAGCGGAGCTGAGCAAACGGCTTGATGTCTGGTCGAGCTACCTGGGCTCACGCGTTGATGAAGGTGCCACGGGACGCCGCGAGCTGGAGGAAGTTCTCGCCGCGGCGCGCACGGCTCAGGCCGCCGGCGACCTGGACTCCGCGGAGGACCTCTCGCGCCGGCTGATCGACGATGCAGGTGAGTACGGTCTGCCCCACGCCCCTTCGGCTCCGCGCCCCGAGGAGGCCGACGCGCAGGTGCGCGACTACGTGAAGGACCTCCTCCCCGAGGCACTCTCCCTGGCGGAACGCGACGGTCTCGACCGCGTCAGCCTGTTCCTGCGGTGTGAGTCCAGGCGTCTGCGCGGTCGCTGCGACATCGATCCGCTGACGCGTCAGGACATCGACTACGTGTACGCCCGCGCGTGGATGGCTCTCGATCTGGGCCAGGTGGAGGCCGCGAACCGTGAACTGGTCCGGCTGCGGGACATAGCCGCGTCGTTTCCCGAGCGATCGCCCTGAGCCGGCCCGAACGTCCGTCGGGTCGTCCCCCGCACCGTCACCGGCTCGCCCGATGGACAGCGCGCGATCCGGCCGGGCCGCGCACGCCGGGCCCTTGCAGGGCGTGGCCGACTGTGCCATACAGGTCTGGACCAATGCCCCGTCGGACGGAGGCAGTCCTGTGCAACACACCCTGGGATGCGCCGTGTTGACCGCTCTGATGTGCACCGCCGCCGCCCTGCTCACGGCCTGCGGTGAGCAGGAGGCCGGGGACACCAGCGGCCCGTCCGTACCGAGCGGCGTCACCGCCCAGGCCGGCAGCGCCACATCCGTGCACGTCATGTGGGAACGGTCGACGGACGACCGTGGCGTCACCGCGTACGAAGTCTTCCGCACCGGAACGAAGGTGACGTCGGTGCCCGCCACCAAGCACATGATCGACGTGGACGGCCTGACGCCCTCGTCCGCGTACACCTTCACCGTCCGGGCCCTCGACGCCGCGGGCAACGCCTCACCGCACAGCGCATCGATCCCCGTGACGACCCTCGCCCCGGCCGCCGAGGACAACCGCGCCCCGAGCAGGCCCGGCGCCCCCGAGGGCCGGGCCGAGGGCGCCCGGTCGGTGACTCTGAACTGGGGCGCGGCGAGCGACGACACGGCCGTCACGTCGTACGACATCTACCAGGCCGACTCCCGCATCCACACCGTCCCCGGCACCACGACCACCGCCCGCATCACCGGTCTGCGCCCCGGCACCGTCTACACCTTCACGGTCCGGGCCCGCGACGCGGCGGACAACGCGTCCCCCGACAGCCCCTCGCTCGACCTCACGACCGCCTCCGCTCCGGGCGCCGGTCCGAACACGGCCCCAACAGCCCTGACCGCCGCCGCCCGCACCACCGGCACGGCCCACGCCATCGACCTGACCTGGACCCCACCGAAGACGGGCGCCCCGGTCGAGGAACACCAGCTCTTCCTCAACGGCAAGCTCGCCACCACGATCGTCTGGGGCGCCCAACCCCCGCCCGGCCAGGTCCGTTACACCTTCACAGTCACCGACAAGCCGGGTACGCGCTACTCGGTCAAGCTCCGGGCGAAGCTCCCGGACGGGAACTGGGGGGACTTCTCGGCGCAGCGCACGGTGGTCATCGGCTAGGGACGCGATGGGGGCGGTGACGTTCGGCGGCGGCGTGCCACCAGCCGGGCGGGGAGGGACCGTCGACCTCGGCGCTCGGCTGGTCGGGGTGCAGGCCGAGCCGGCGCAGGGCGTCGCTGCGGACACGAACGTCGAACCACCCGTGCCAGTGCCCGTCGGGGCCGACACCGCAGGCAAGCCCCCAACGGATCTCGTTCTCGTCGAAGGGCATCCAGTCGATGCCGCGGTCACGCAGTCAGGCGCGTGCGGCAGCCATCGGCCGGAGGCAGCCGGGCAGGTTCTCGTAGGCGGCGACGGTGACCCAGTCCGTGCTCGGAGGATTCATGGCCTCCATGATGCCGGGCGGGGGCTGCTCGCGGCATCCGACGTCGGACCGAGTCGATGAGCCTCGGGCGGACCCGCGAACTCGTCACGCTCCCGGACACGGACGGTGCGTGGCGGGTGCAGGTTTGCCGCGCGGGCCGGACGGAGGCTGAGCGACTCGCGGCGGAGACGGGCACGGCCAAGGGCGTCGAGCGCTGTCGCGTCCGCTTCCGGCCCACGGCGTGACGACAGTGTGTGCCGGGGACGCGGGCCGTCCCGCGGTTGATGCGCCCGTCCCGGCCGTCCGGAGAGCGGACTCCGGGTGGTGCTTCCGTGCCGGCGTGCTCGTCGGGCCGGGCACGCCCGTCAGGACGCGCCCGTCAGAATGGGAACGTACGAGTGCCCGCGGCCGCGGCCCGGTGCTCCACCTTCACCACAGCAGCCGAGAGGTGCGTCGTCCCGTGAATCCGTCCACCCCGCCCACGGAGTCCGCTCACCGTGTGCAGATCGAGTACTGCACCCAGTGCCGCTGGCTGCCGAGGGCCGCATGGCTGGCCCAGGAGCTGCTCACCACGTTCGAGACGGAGCTGGAGGAGCTCGCACTGAAGCCCGGCACCGGCGGTGTCTTCGTCGTGCGCGTCGACGGCGAGGTCGTGTGGGACCGGCGGGAGCAGGGCTTCCCGGAGCCCACGGCCGTCAAGCGGCTGGTCCGGGACCGGGTCGCACCGGGGCGGACGTTGGGGCACACGGACAAGCCGGTGCAGTAGTCACCGGCCGAATGCCGTCGCCCCCTGGTGTCGTGCGGTACGAGGGGGCGACGGCAGCGACACGCAGACGGCCGAGGTCAACCGGCCAGTTGCTCGTACGCCGACAGGGGCAGGACGTCCGCGCAGTCCGCGTCCAGTGAGACGTGCAGCAGCAGGTCGTGCGCCTGCTGCCATGTGTCGGCCGCGAAAGCCTTCTCACCGTGCTCCTCGCGTCTCGCGGCGAGTTCCTCGGCGGCGACCTTGCGATCCACCTTGCAAGCTGGCGACAACGGGTCATGGCACGCCGCTGACACGGAACAGACGCACACTCAGGCGGGCAGGAGCGGCTCCAGGAACTGGCTCGGCGAGCCGTGCCAGAAGATGTCGAGGCTGTCTCGGGCACGCGTCGCTGCGACGAAGAGCAGTGAGCGGGCCCGCTGCATCTCGCGGCGGTGACGTAGGGCGTCGGCCGACCGCAATTGCAGGATCGCTTCGCGTGGCACGAGACCCTGTGTCACTCCGGCGATGATCATGCGCTGGTATTCCAGCCCCTTGAACCGGAACATCGTCCCGATGTGGACCCCCTCGTCGCCGCGCGGCCCGTCCGGACCGATCTCGACTGCCCTGATCTCGACCTGGGCGAGGGCATAGGCCACCTCCTGCGCCAAGGCGTTCGTGGGGACGCAGATGCCGATCTGTTCAAGCGGGATGTCACCCCACCCGGCAATCAATCCGGCAATGCCTTCCCGCTCCGCGTCCCAGTCCGTGCTCGGGTGCAGTGTGGGCACGCCGCCGCTCAGAACGGATCGGTAGCCGGCCAGAGTCTCCTCGCTGCCGTCGAGGTCGTCGAACGCCTCCCCGCGCAGCACTTCGAGCGCCGAACCGAGGATCTGCCGGGTAGTGCGATAACTCAGGGACAGTTTGGCCGAGCGACCCCGGATGTTGATCCCGAGGCTGCCGAGCGTGACCTGCGTGCTGTAGATGCGCTGATGGGTGTCGCCGACCAGGAAGAGATCGTTGCGCTCCCGGGCCACCATCGCACGCAGCATCTTCCAGTGCCCTGGCTGCAGGTCCTGTGCCTCGTCGACCACGATGTGCCGGTAGCGATAGCGCAGCCAGCCCGCCGAGGTGTCCTGCAGGTGGATGTTTTCCCGGCCGCCGGCGGCCTCGCGCTGTCGCTCCACGGCCTGGATGCGCTGTTCACGCTCCATCTCCAGCCTTGCGGCACGCTCGGCGACCTGTCCCCAGGTCTGCCGTCCGAGCTGGTCCAGTCGCTGGGTGAACCGCTCCGCCTGCTGCCAGATCTCGGCACGTTCGGCCCGGGTCACGTTCCGGCCCCGGCCTGCGCGCCGGGCGCGGAAGTAGTCGGTCCGGGACGCGACCGCCTGGCCGAGGATCACCTGCGTCCACTCCTCGTGGAGGAACTCCGCGTCCCAGCCCGTCTCGTCCGACTCGTCGAGCATCGAACGCCACTCACGCAGGGCCTGGTTGTCGTCGATGGTCTGCCTGCTGCTGCCGGGCTCCGCCTCGCGAACCACCCGCAGCGCCAGCTGGTCGACATGGCTGATCTCGACGCGCGCCAGCAGCTCTTCACCACCCAGCTCCAGCAGACGAGCCCGGAGGTCTGCCGCCAGGTTCTTGTTGTACGTGGTCAGCAGTACCGGCTTGGTGCGCCCCGGCGGCAGCTGGGACACGAGGTGCTTGACCCTGTGGAGTGCGACGATGGTCTTGCCCGTACCAGGGCCGCCTCCCACGCGCGTCGGCCCGGAGTAGTCGCGCTCCACCAGCTTGGCCTGCGTGGGGTGGAGGAACACCTTCCAACGGCCGAAGCTGCCGCCTTCCAGGGCCTCTCGCAGCGCGTCGTCCGTGGTGGTGACCATCGTCGCCGGTCGCTCGGCCGCCGCCTGGAAGTCGGTGGTGTCCACCGGTTCGGGCGCGGCGACGGGGGCCGTGACCTGTTCGAGGACCTCGTCGTAGGACTTGCCGTCGAAGAGGGACAGCAGCACCTCGCCGGAGAGCTGCGGTGCGTACTCGACGAGACCGAGCAGCTGGTCCTCGGTGGTGAGCGTGCGTACGACGGGCAGCAGCGGTTCGGCCACGCCGAGTTCGGTGAGCTGCTCGTCGGTGACGTGGGCGAAGAGCGGCTCGGGGGCCACGGATGGCGCGGGCGCAACCGGTTGTTCCGGTTCGGCCGGCGCAGCCGTCTTCGGCAGCAGTCGCTTGGCGAGGCTCTCCTCGACGACCTGGAGGTCGACGTACTCGATGCCGCCCGTGACCGGGTTGACGCCGTACGTGACCCGGTCGTACACGTCCTTGCGGTGCCGTACCGAGACGATCAGCCAATCGCCGTCCGCAAGCCGCAGCAGCAGCGCTCGGTAGTCGTCGCTGACCCGTGCGGACCACAGGCGTGTGTCGCCTGTCAGCTGCTTGAGCCGCAGCCCCGACGAGTGTGGGTTCGCCTTGAACTTGTGCTGGAAGTCGTAGATCGCCCCCTTCACCGTGCGGGGGAGCTTGAGGATCTCCTTGTCGGCCTTGTCCAGCAGCCGAAGTGTCACGTTCGCCGTGCTCATCAGTGGGTGCCCCCCCGGGTCGTTCCGTCGTGCCGTTCCTGTTCTCGGAGCCGCTCGGCCAGCTCCCTCGCCGTCCAGGCGCCGGCGGGGCGCACGTCCCAGCCCGCGGCGGCGTAGGCGCGGTCGCGGTCCTCCGCTTCCGGATCGCCTTCCGTGTCCACCGGCCGGTGGGCCAGGACGACACCGACCTTGGCGTCGGGCCAGGCCAACTCCGCCATCCAGCCGCGGTCGTCGAGCTCATAGCCGTCCCGCGGCGCCGGGACGCCGAGGGATGCGAGCGCCACGGCCAGGAGTTCCAGCCCCGGCTCGTCCGGGTCGAGCAGCTCCAGCACGGCCTCCCAGCCGTCGGTCCCCGTCGTTGCCGGAGCCTCCTCGACTCCAGGGGCCGCCACTGCGGCGGCCAGGGACGGCTCCTGGGCCGCTGCGACCGGTGGCCGTTCCTCGACGAGCGTGACGCGGGTCGACTCCAGCCAGCCCGCCCCGCCCGCGACGGAAAACTCCTGGGCCGAGAAACCGTCCAGCAGACTTGTCGTCAGCTGGGCACTGTCGCCGCCGCCCTGCTCCAGGAACTGCAGCAGATTGCTCCAGTACAGCCAAGCCCGCCAGCGCTTCTTGTGACGGGCCTCGTCTGCGACGGCCGCCTCGGAGTCGTCGAGGACGGTGATCGCGGACCACACGGGGGGAGTCCGCCGCCCGTCGGCGGTGGCCACCACCCGGCAGGCGGACGCGTCCGTCGCGGCGAGCAGACGTACCTTCCCGGGCTGCGTCTGCGGGGGCCGCCCGCGCAGCGCCGCCTCGATCTGCTCGCCGACGGTGTCCGCCGAGACGACAGCCGCATCGGCGCCCGCTCCGGTCAGGCCCGCGACAACGGCCTCCGCCCGCGCGAGCCATCCGCCCGCGTCCGGAGCCCGCAGATAGGCGATCAAGGTGTCCGCCGGGTTGACCCACACCGTCTCGGCGAGCTCACCTGGCAGGGCGCCGCGCACCTTGGCGTAGTACGCACGCGCCTGGGCACATGCCTGCTCACCGTACGGCCTCCACACGGGATCGGCGGGGCCGGCTGCGGAGTAGCCCGCTTCCCGGACGCGGGTGCGCCACTCCTTCACGTCGTAGTAGGTCAGCTGGAACACGCGCACACCGTCGACACGCAGCCGTGCCCGCTTGGTGGCGTCGTCGGCGAGGCGGTTGTGCTTCGTGCTCGCGTGGAACTCGTAACCGTCCAGATACAGGGCGAGGCGCGGGCCCGGGGCGTCGAGCCGCTCGAAGAGGACGTCGGGCCGGGTACCGTCCAGGACACGCTGCTGGGACACCCGCCACCGCAGGACGGCGCCGTCCGCCGCCGTGAGCCGGAGGTCCAGCGAGTACGTCCCTGCGGCCGTCGTGTACGCGTCGGCAGCGGCCCGGGAGTCGGGCTGAGCTGCCCAGTCCTTGAGCGTCTCGACGAACATGACCTCCAGGTCGGACTCGGCCTGCCGCTCCAGCGGGATCTGCTGCGTGGTGCGGATCTCGGTGGTCTTCCACGCCTCGCCGTCCTTGCCCAGGAGCTCGTCCAGCATCTGGCGGACCTCGCTCCGGCTGACGCGGTCGTAGTCGCTCGCCGGCACACGGCGCAGCAGACAGCGGTGACAGCCGTCCTGACCCTTCTCGATGCAGGTGCAGCTCTCGATGACGTCCCGGGCCGCCACCAGCACCTCGCGGAAGCCGTCTGCGGACGCGAGCCGGTGCAGATAGCCGGTCCCGCCGGGGAGGCGGTCGTAGACGACGAGGAAGCGTCGCGTCCAGTCGGAGTCGCCGCCGTCGGGCATGGAGGCGGCCGCGATGTCGATGTGGTCGGGGTCGCCGCCGTAACGGGCGGCGATACCGGCGAACATCGCCGCAGTGAAAGAGGCGAGCCGCTCCCGGGCGCGGGCGACCGATGCGGGCAGGAGGATCCGGACCGCCTCGGTGTCCAGCTCGTGCGCCAGCAGCAGCGGCAGATCCTGCCCCTTGCCCTGCTCGTCGCCATTGCCCTTGGTCCGCCGACGGGGGCACCACAGCAGGTGGTGTGCGCTGGCCTTGGTACTGGCGGCGAGCGAGTCGGTGAGCGCGTCCTGCGGCTTGTCCGCCACAGGCCGGCCGTCGGCGGTCGCACCGCCGCAACTGGCGCAGACGTAGAACGGGTTGATACGTACGTCATCGCCTGCGAGCGGGACGGTGCTGCTGCCGTCCTGGCGGTCCACACCGAGGTTGAGGGTGCGGATCTTTGCGCGACGGCTGAAGTCGACACCGAACGTCGCCGTCTCGTGCCGCCAGGAGCCCGGCGCCAGATGCGCGGGATCGATGTCGACGGTGGTCAGCATGGCGTACCGCCGCCGGTCCCGCTCGTCCTTGTCGTCGCGCACCCGCGCGTCGTCCCGCTTGTCCCGCGCGATGACCCGCCTTGGCTCCAGTACGTACTGGACGCAGCCTGCGTCCGCGATCTCCCGCCCGCCGCAGCGCGGGCAGGGCGACGCGTCGTGCTGGGCGTTCTCCGTCCGCACGTAACCACAGGCCGGGCACAAGCGCCACACCTTCCAGGACCGCCGGTCGGGGCTGCCGATGTCCAGAGCCCGCACCTGGTGGCGGTAGCCGTTGACGTAGAAGCTGCTGCCCGGGGCGAGTTCGGCGAGGGCGAGCCGGCGCGAGCGCTCGTAGTCGCGCACCTCGCTGCGGTACGCCTTGCGGCTGCCCTCCTCGCCGTCCGGATTCTCCTCGGTCCAGTAGAGCGTGGCCTCCAACTGCGTGGTGGTGTCCGTGAGGCTGTAGTTGGGCAGCAGGCCGAGCTCGACCAGCGCACCGTGCGCGCTGGAACGGCTCAGCTCGCGCAGCAGATCACCAGTGGTGCGGCGCTCCGCCAGCAGCTCACGGTGCTCCCGGTCCTGCTCCGGGTCGCTGCGGACCAGCCCCTCCATGGCCGCATCGATGGCCGCGATGCGCCGCCGCAGCTCCTCACGGCGCCCCGTCCAGTCCTCCTCGGCCTCCTGGAGCGTACGGGCGATGCCGCCGGTCGCGTACGCCCGCAGCTCGTCTGCGGCGTGGTCGGTGACACCCATGTCGTCGTCGCTGCGAGGGAACAGCGAAAGGAACTCCTCGACCAGCCGCGCCCCGTGCGTCAGAGCCGCGTCCGCCAGGTCCTGGCACCAGCCGGTCGTGCCGAACAGGGCGGACGCCAGCCGGGGTACGGGCATCAGCCGCTCGCCGTCGGCCGTGGTCAGCTTGCCGCGGGCGGCCAGATCCAGCAGATGCGCCGTGTACTGGCGACGCAGGATCTCGACGGCCGAGAGATAGCAGCCGGGCGGCACGATGTCGCCCGCGATCATCTCCCGAGGGTCGTCCAGGTAGTACAGGTCCCGGGCGCGCCGGCCACCGAAGGCCACAACCAGCGCGTTGCCCGTCCTGCGGCCCGCCCGCCCAGCGCGCTGCACGTAGTTGGCGGGGCCCTTCGGCAGCGAGCCCAGTAGGACGGCGGACAGATCGCCGATGTCGATGCCGAGTTCGAGCGTCGGTGTGCAGGAGAGCACATTCGGGTCGGTGTAGTGGGTGCCGGAGCGGAAGGTGCGCTCCACCCGCTCGCGCTGGGGCCGGGTCAGCATGCCCGTGTGCTCGGCCGTCACGACCCGGAAGGTGCCGCCGGTCAGATACAGCCGACGGTAGTAGTCGTCCCGGTAGTCGCGGGCACGCGAGGCGGCGAAGCCACTGGAACCGACGCTGCTGCGGACGTCCGCACCGGTCGCCCAGCCGTCGGTCAGCGGTGCCCGGAGCATCCCCCCGCACCGGTAGCGGGGGCACGGATGCCCGTACCAGCGGGTGCGGCGCTCGGGCGGCACCACCTGCTGCCAGCCGCAGTCCGCACAGCTCACATACGCCTTGTTGACCACGTCGTCGTCGAGCAGCCGCACCTCGACGTGACCCGGCTGCAGCCCGTACACCCGGGTGGTGCGGTCCTGCGCCGTACGCACCGACAGCGCCTGCTCCTCCACCAGGACCGGCAGCAGCCTGCGCAGGTACTCGGTCGCCCCGGCCGTGTCCAGACCGAGGCAGCGCCGTGCCCAGTCCTGGTACCAGCCCTGCCGCCCGGTCACGGCGTCGAAGGCGGACCGCTCCTTCTGTCCGTCCAGCAGGAACCGCGGCGCGGCCATCCCGTCGGGGAACGCCGGCATGCCGTCGGGCCGGCCGCCCCAGATCTTGTAGCGGGCCACCCCCGCGTCCTTGATCCACGGCTCCAGCCACCGGTGCCGCACCCCGCCGCGCAGCCGGATGCGCTCCAGCAGGCCGCGTACGAAGGCCAGATACCGCTCCGGCGTCGGCAGTCCGCCGCTCACCATCAGCTGCCCTGGCAAGGACAGATGGAGATCCCGGGCCAGCGCCGTGATCCGGTCGGGATGGTCGATCACGACCTCGGCGGCGGCGGTGCGCGTCAGCTCCAGCGTGCGACCCTGGCGGGAGCGCAGCCCGAACTCCATCACCGTCGCGAACGCCAGCCGCTCGCCGATCAGCTTCCAGGTCCGGGCGTCACCCGTGCCCCGCCCCGACAGCAGCCGGTCCACACCCGGTTCGTCGTGCAGGTCCGGCGGCACCACCGCGGCCAGCGCCTGCGGGTCGTCCACCGAGTCCAGCACATTGCCGATCAGGTCGTTGAGTGCGACCGGGGCGCCCGACTCGTCCAGATTGTGTGCGAGCAGCGACCTGAGCGAGAACTTGTACGACGCGTTGGCCACATAGCCCGCCCGGTGCGCCGCGTCCTGCGTCGAGTCGTTGAACAGAAGCGTCTTGCGCTCCTCCGGCACGAGCGCGATGTCTCCGCCCGTGAACAACTGCGTGACGGTCGCCGAGGCGAGCGCGGCGAGAGCCGTGCCGAGAAAGCGGATGCCGTTGTCGGTGTTGCAGGCCGGACAGCGGTCGTCCAGGGCGGCCTTGTCTGCCGACTTCTTGTCCGTGATGGCGAGCGCGAACCAAGCGTCCTGCAGTTCCTCGGCGTCGGCGAGCTGCGGCAGCCGGTATGTGCCCTGACCGCCGTCCAGCACCACCACCGACAGTGGGTCCGTCCCGCCGGACGAAGGTTTCGCACCCGTCAGGGCGTTCAGCGCCTCCTCGGCCTCAGCAGGGGTGGCGGCGATGAAGTACCGCATGCGCCGCTTGTCGCGCCCCAGTCCGGCCCGCCACACCTTCTCCTGAGCCATCACGAGCTGCTGCGGATCCGCCTCGGGCGACAGCGCCGCCCAGCCCGACCGTCCGCAGTTGCGGCAGTACACCGCCGGCAGCGTCGCGGCAGCCGGCCGCAGCGCGGTGTCCGTGCCCGGGATCGACTCGGGCCGGCGTGCGTCCGCCGCCCTGCTGCCGGAGTCCTCCTCCTCGCCCGCGACGGGCGGCCCGGCGGCGAGCGCGGCCCGCCTGGCCGCCGTACGGTCGTCCTCGTACCACCGGAACTCCGGGGTCCGCCCCACCCCGCGCAGCACGCGTGTGACCGGCCGCACCCACAGATGCGCCTCGATGTGCAGCAGGGGCCTGGGCCGCTTCTCGTCCGACTCCGGGTCGCGCGCGGCGGACAGACACCGATCCGCTGCCGCGCCTGCTGGCCGAGAACGTAAGGCGTTCCCTCAGCATCTGGTGCGCGATCGCGGTAGGCCGGGCCGAGCGCTGGTCCCGCTCCGTGACCGCGCTGCTCGAACTCTTCGACGCAGACCGCCGAACCCGTCTCTCCCCCTCTCTGCTCGGCACGTTCGACCAGGCCCAGCAGGTGGTCGACCTGCTGCTCGCAGACCCGCACGGACCCGAGGAATGGCACGCGTACCGGGGCGGCCTCGCCGTACTCGCCCGCCACGGCGCCGACGACCTGGTCGTGAACGCGGCCGAGCGGGCGGTCGACCGGACGCAGCTGCCGGACATCGTCGAGCAGGCGATGCTCCGTTCCTGGGCCGACGGGATCCTTTCCACCGACAACCGACTGCGCAGCACACGCTCCGACGACCTCGACGCGCGCGTCGCCGACTTCAAGGAAGCTGACCGCCGCCTCGTCGCCGCAGCGGGCGGCGCGGTGATCGAGGCGTGCAACACGCGACGGCCGCGACGCTTCGACAGCGGCAGCGGCGCCGTGATCAAGCGGGAGGCGGAGAAGAAGACCCGACACCTGCCGGTTCGCGAACTGCTCGGCAAGACCCGCGAGGTCGTGCAGTCGATCAAACCGTGTTTCATGATGAGCCCGCTGACCGTCAGTCAATTCCTCCCTGCCGACTACCACTTCGACGTGGTCGTGTTCGACGAGGCATCCCAGGTACGGCCCAGCGACGCCATCAACTGCATCTACCGTGGGCGCACTCTCATCGTCGCCGGGGACGACAAGCAGCTGCCGCCCACTTCGTTCTTCGACTCCTCCGTCGACGACGACGCGGACGAGTACGCGGAGGACGTGCCCGACTCGTTCGAGTCGCTGTTGCACGCCTGCAAGGCCGGCGCGATGCGTGAGCTGCCCCTGCGCTGGCACTACCGCAGCCGCCACGAGAACCTGATCACCTTCAGCAACCGCGAGTTCTACGAGAACTCGATGGTGACCTTCCCCGGCGCCCTGGACGAGGGCAACGACGTCGGTGTCGCGTTCCTCAAGGCCGGCGGTGTCTACGACAGGGGAGGCCGCCGCGACAACCGGGCCGAAGCGGCCTTCGTCGCCGAACGGGTCATCCACCACTTCGACACCCGGCCCGCCAAGACCCTCGGCGTCGTCGCCCTTTCCCAGGCGCAGGCCTCCGCCATCGACGAAGCCGTGCAGCAGGCACGGCTGTCCCGCCCCGACCTCGACCACTGTTTCACCGAGGACCGGCTCGACGGCTTCTTCGTCAAGAACCTCGAATCGGTGCAGGGCGACGAGCGCGACGTGATGATCATGTCCGTCGGCTACGGCCCTGACGAGAACGGCAAGCTCGGACTGAACTTCGGTCCGATCAACAAGGGTGGTGGCTGGCGCCGGCTCAACGTGGCGATTACCCGTTCCCGATACCGCATGGAGGTCGTGGCCTCCTTCCGCGGCTCGGGACTGGCCGACAGCCCGAACGAGAGCGTCCAGTACCTCAAGCGCTATCTCGAGTACGCCGAGAACGGGCCGTCCGTCCTCGCGCGCGACGTCGTCCAGTCCGACGCGGAGCCGGACAGCCCGTTCGAGGAGTCCGTCCTTGCGGTCCTGCGCGGCTGGGGCTACCGGGTCCAGCCGCAGGTCGGCGTCGCCGGTTACCGCATCGACTTGGGCCTCCGCCACCCCGAGCTCCCCGGTGCCTACGCCCTCGGCATCGAATGCGATGGCGCCATGTACCACTCCTCGAAGGCCGCTCGTGACCGCGACAGACTGCGCGAGCAGGTGCTCGTGGGCCTGGGCTGGAGGCTGTACCGGATCTGGGGCACCGACTGGTACCGGGGCCGTGCGGCTGCGGAGCTGCGGCTGAGGGAGGCGGTCGAGCAGGCTGTCGCCCAGGGACCGTTGGCGGCATCGGCGCCGGGGGCACAGGCGGCTGTGGTGTCGGGCGGTTCGGCCGGGGGCGGCCCGGCTTCGGCGGCTGGATCGACCGCCGGCCCGGGCGGGCACGCGCTGACGGTTCCGGCCCCGCGAGCGGAGGGAGGACGGGGCGAGGCCGAGTTCCAGCGGGTGCCGGTCGACACCGAGGTGGAGCGAGAGTGGAGCGCCCGGTACCGGATGGCTGCGGTCTGGGTCGCTGTGCGGCACGAGCTCCACACGCCGGAGGCCCGCCCCGCGTTGCGCAAGGCCCTGGCGCAGATCATCGAGGCTGAGGGCCCCATCCACGAGGACCCGCTGGTCCAGCGCGCCCGTGAAATCTGGGGCCTGGGCCGAGCCGGGAACCGCATCCGCGACAACGTGAGGGAAGTGGCGCAGGCTCTGGTCCGCGCGGGTCTCGTCACCTCCGAGGGTTCCTTCTTCGATGTGGCGGAGCGGGCGGAAGGGCTGAAGGCCCGGTGTCCCGACGAGGGGGAGGTCCCGCGCAAGGTCACGTACATCGCGCCGGCGGAGCGGTATCTGGCCCTCTGTGAGCTCGCAGCGGAGTGCCCGGGCATGTCCGAGGAAGAGCTGATCAAGCAGGCGTGTGAGTTCTTCGGCTGGCGGCGCACGGGCAAGGACATCCGCGACTGCCTGGCTGCGGACATCGCGGAGCTGTACCGGCAGCGCAAGCTGGAGGGCGGTCCTGGGCGGGTCGGAGCGGTGCGCTGACCCGACGCCGGTTCACGGATTCCCGCCACCGGGCGGGCCCGAGATTTCCACGAGGCGCACAAGCCGGTCGACGGCGGCATTTCGCCTCGGCGGCGGTGACCGTAAGCGGACAGAAGGGACCCCGACCTGTGGGGGGACCGGCCGGGGTCGTATATGGGGTCGCGGAGGGTGGTCGCCTCTCGGCGAAAGGCTCCATGGGGCTTCAGCCGAACGATCGTCCCCATGGGCAATAGGTGAGGCCCGGGGACACTGTCCCCTCCGCGGCCACGTATGGGTGAACCGTCAACCAGCTCGGGTTGTTCCCGGGCCGTCCCGGACCACCCCGAGCCGGCCCGGGGGAGGTGTCCGTACGCGCCGGGCGGGCACATGTACCGGTGAAAGTCCCTGGTGGAAGCCCCACGGGAGCGAGGCCGTGTCCCGAACCGCATCTGACCCTTCTCCGGCCCGGCCGGTGGCGCGCGGGCCGCTCCTTCTCGTCGCCCTGCTCGCCGTCTGCTACGCGGTGGCCGGCCTCGGGGCCGTCGCGTCGGCCGGGGCCGGAGACCTCTACACCCTGCTCGACCGGCCGGACTGGGCGCCGCCCGCCCGGCTGTTCGCCCCGGTGTGGAGCGTGCTCTACGCCACGATCGCCGTCTCCGCGTGGCTGGTGCTGCGCAGGCCCCGGCCCGAGAACCGGGCGGCGATGGTGTGGTGGTCGCTGCAGCTCGCGTTCAACCTGGCCTGGAGCCCGCTGTTCTTCGCGGCGCGCCAGTACGGGCTCGCCTTCGCCGACATCTGCCTGCTCCTCGTGGCCCTGGCGGCCACCGTGGTCGCCTTCGGCCGCCTGAACCGTCCGGCGGCGCTGCTGCTCGTCCCCTGCCTCTGCTGGGTCGCCTTCGCCGCGGCCCTGAACCTGGCGATCTGGATCGCCGACACCTCGTAGGACTGCCGCCGCCCCCGGTGCTGTGCGGTACCGGGGGCGGCGTCGGTGGCGAAGCTGCGAGGAGGAGGGGTCAGCCGACCAACTGCTCGTACGCGGGCAGGGTCAGGAAGTCCGCGTAGTCCTCGTCCAGCGAGACGTGCAGCAGCAGGTCGTGGGCCTGCTGCCACTTGCCGGCCGTGAAGGCCTCCTCGCCGATCTCCTCGCGGATCGCCGTGAGTTCCTCGGCGGCGACCTTGCGGGCCAGCTCCGGGGTGGCCGTCTCGGTCTTTCCGGCGTGCTCGAATTCAACGCCCGCGTTGATCCACTGCCAGATCTGGGAGCGGGAGATCTCCGCGGTGGCCGCGTCCTCCATCAGGTTGAAGATGGCGACTGCGCCGAGACCGCGCAGCCACGCCTCGATGTAGCGGATGCCGACCTGGACGGCGTTGCGCAGGCCCTCGTACGTCGGCCTGGCGTCGAGGGAGTCGATGGCGATCAGGTCGCCCGCAGCCACCGAGACGTCCTCGCGGAGGCGGTCCTTCTGGTTGGGCTTGTCGCCCAGCACCGCGTCGAACGAAGCCATGGCGATCGGGACCAGGTCGGGGTGGGCGACCCAGGAGCCGTCGAAGCCGTCCGCCGCCTCACGGTCCTTGTCGGCCTTGACCTTCTCGAAGGCGACCTTGTTGACCTCCGCGTCGCGCCGGGACGGGATGAAGGCCGCCATGCCGCCGATGGCGTGCGCGCCGCGCTTGTGGCAGGTGCGGACCAGGAGTTCGGTGTAGGCACGCATGAACGGGGCCGTCATCGTCACCGCGTTGCGGTCCGGGAGGACGAACCTGCTGCCGGCGTCACGGAAGTTCTTGACGATCGAGAAGAGGTAGTCCCAGCGGCCGGCGTTCAGCCCTGCGGCGTGGTCGCGGAGCTCGTAGAGGATCTCCTCCATCTCGTACGCCGCAGTGATCGTCTCGATCAGGACGGTCGCGCGGACGGTGCCCTGCGGGATGCCGACGTAGTCCTGGGCGAAGACGAAGACGTCGTTCCAGAGGCGGGCTTCCAGGTGCGACTCGGTCTTCGGGAGGTAGAAGTACGGGCCCTTGCCCAGGTCGATCAGACGCTTCGCGTTGTGGAAGAAGTACAGGCCGAAGTCGACCAGGGCACCGGGGACGGGGCGGCCGCCGAGGCGGAGGTGGCGCTCCTCGAGGTGCCAGCCGCGGGGGCGCATGACGACCGTGGCGAGTTCCTCCGCCGGCCGGAGGGCGTACGACTTGCCCGTGCGGTCGTCGGTGTAGTCGATGCGGCGCTCGTAGGCGTCGATCAGATTGAGCTGGCCGATGACCACGTTCTCCCATGTGGGGGCGGAGGCGTCCTCGAAGTCGGCGAGCCAGACCTTCGCGCCCGAGTTCAGGGCGTTGATGGTCATCTTGCGGTCGGTCGGGCCGGTGATCTCGACGCGGCGGTCGTTCAGCGCGGCCGGGGCCGGCGCGACCTTCCAGCTCTCGTCCTCACGGATCTGTGCGGTCTCCGGAAGGAAGTCGAGGGTGCTGGTGCGGGCGATCTCGGCGCGGCGCTCCGCGCGGCGGGCGAGGAGCTCGTCGCGCCGGGGCGTGAACCGCCGGTGCAGCTCGGCGACGAAGGCGAGTGCCGCGTCGGTCAGCACCTCCTCCTGCCGGGGCAGCGGCTGGGCATCGACGATGGCCAGCGGCGACGGCGCTGGTGCGGACATGAGCTGTCACTTCCTTCAGCGAGCTTCACGGGCAGTGCCTGGCGGCCGCGGGGGCGTGAATGTGGCACTCAGTGCCAGAGCTCCGAAGTGCGGTCGTCGGCGCCGTCCGGGGGATCGGGCGCTTCTGAACAGTGGATAGTAGTTACCGCATGGTGGAAGTTCAATGGTTTGTTGATATCGAGATTCTCCGGTTCGACATATCGTGGCGCTCAGTGCCACGCCCTTCACCCAAGGTGCTCCAGATCCTCCGGCGTGTCGATGTCGTACGCCTCGGCCACGTCCCCGCACTCGACCAGCGTGATCTCCTTCTCGTGCTCCCGCAGGTAGTCCCGGGCTCCGCGGTCGCCCGACGCGCGCTCCGCCACCGCCTCCCAGCGGGTGGAGCCGAACAGCACCGGATGGCCGCGCCGCCCGTCGTACGACGCCGACACCAGCACGGACGGCGCATCGCACGCCGCCACCACCCGGGCGACGGCCGCCGCGCCGATGCCGGGCTGGTCCACCAGTGAGACCACGACCGCGTCCGGTCTCCCGCCCGCGGATCCCAGCGACGCGAGGCCGGTACGGAGCGAGGAGCCCATGCCCTCCTCCCAGTCCTCGTTGACCGTCACGACGCACCTCCCCAGCTCGGCCCTCCGCAGCACCTCGTCCGCCGAAGCGCCCAGCACGACGTGCACGGAACGGCAGCCGCCCGCCCGCAGCACCCGTACCGCGTGCTCCACCAGGGGGCGTCCGTGGTGCTCCAGCAGGGCCTTGGGCCGGCCGCCCAGCCGCCGCCCGCCGCCCGCCGCCAGAACGAGACCGACGACCAGCGGTTTGTCTGAAGTGTGAGCCATGCACCCTGCTTACCTCATCGAGTGGCGAGATGCCGCGACGACCTCGGACAGGGTGCCGTTCCGCTACCGGAGTTCACCATGGGGGACCCGAGTACCGCGCCACCCCCGACCCGACGGTGGCACAGGGCCCCGGAAGCCGACACGTCGAGCTGAATTTCGTACCGCGGAGTGGCGGACTCCGCACGGAATGGCGTTAACTTGCCCGCGACCCCAGGCGTCTGACCACCGTCCGGCGGGTCGGACAAAAGGCCGGGCAAGGACGTGCGAGGGGGAGAGCTTTGTTGCGGAGCGTGGGGCAGACGCGGGTGACACGGAGCGGTGAGGACCCGAGGGTGGCGGAGCTGCGCTCCGCCGTCTCCCGGCTCCGCCGCGAACTGGCCGGGTACCCGGCCGAGTTCACCGACCGCGGAATCGCGGAGGACGAACTGGCGGCGATGGACGCGATGGCGGTCACCGGGGTGCCGGAGATCCGCCGCCTGCGCCGCTCGCTGCTCCTGATCGCCGGGTCGATCGGCTCGGTGAGCGCCCTCGCCCCCGGGCTGACGAACGTACGGAACGCCGTGGAGCTCTTCGGTGAGCCGAGCGGTGAGCCCAGCGGCGAGCCGACCGGCGGCCCGAACGGAGAGCCGCGCCTCTGACGCGGACCGGAGAGCGGAGTCCACGCCCACGCCCGGCCCCCTCTGGCTACGCTGAGCAGTGATGTCCACCAACCAGCGCCCCACTCTCCGCGAGCTCGCCGTCCAGGCGCTCTCCTCGGTCGAGCACGGCTACGACCTGCTCGCGCCGAAGTTCGACGCGACCCCCTTCCGCACGCCCGAGCGGATCCTCGACGAGGTCGTCCGCACGCTCGGGCCGCTCGGGCCGTTCCGCGCCGGGCTCGACATCTGCTGCGGCACCGGCGCGGGCACCCGCGCTCTGGGAGAGGTCTGCCAGGAACGTGTCGTCGGCGTGGACTTCAGCGCGGGCATGCTCGACGTGGCACGCGGCACGCAGGCGAAGGCCCACTGGGTGCGGGCCGATGCGCGGGCCCTCCCTTTCGTGGCCGCCTTCGATCTCGCCGTGAGTTTCGGGGCGTTCGGGCACTTCCTGCCGAAGGAGCGGCCCGGGCTCTTCGCCCAGGTGCACTCGGTGCTCAGGCCCGGCGGCGTCTTCGCGTTCCCGGTCGGCGCGCCGCCGCACCCCGGCTCGTGGCCGTACTGGGCGATGCTCGGCTTCGATGCGGCCATGAGGGTCCGCAACACCGTGTGGTGGCCGCGCTTCGTCATGTACTACCGCACCTTCCCGCTCACGGAAGTGCGCCCCGAACTGGAGCGGGCCGGATTCGCGGTGGAACTGCTTCCGCTCGAAGGGCTGGGGCGCCGCAGGCGGGACGGGCGTCCGCGCGCCGCGCTCCTCGTGGCGCGCAAGGAAGCCTGAAGCGGACCGGCGCGGCATCGAGCGGACCGGCGCTCGGGTGCGGTCAGGCCGTTGGGGTCGCTCAGCCCTGCGGCGGGGCCGATGTGTTGGCCAGCGCCTCGGAGAGCTCCTTGGCGACCGTCTGGAGGATCGGGACGATCCTCTCCGTCGCCGCCTCGGTCACCCGGCCCGCCGGGCCCGAGATCGAGATCGCCGCGGCCGTCGGGGAGTTGGGCACCGAGACCGCGAGGCAGCGGACACCGATCTCCTGCTCGTTGTCGTCCACCGCGTACCCGGCGCGCCGGACCTGTTCCAGGGCATCGAGGAAGCCCTCGGGAGTGGTGATCGTCTTCTCGGTGGCGGCCGGCATGCCGGTGCGGGCGAGGAGGGCCCGTACCTCCTCCGGCGGGGTGTGCGCGAGGAGCGCCTTGCCCACGCCCGTGGAGTGCGGCAGGACCCGGCGGCCGACCTCGGTGAACATGCGCATCGAGTGCTTCGACGGCACCTGCGCCACGTACACGATCTCGTCGCCGTCGAGTAGCGCCATGTTCGCCGTCTCGCCGGTCTCCTCGACCAGACGGGCCAGATACGGGCGCGCCCAGGTGCCGAGCAGCCGGGACGCGGACTCGCCGAGGCGGATCAGGCGGGGGCCCAGGGCGTAGCGCCGGTTCGCCTGCTGGCGTACATAGCCGCAGGCGACCAGCGTGCGCATCAGGCGGTGGATGGTCGGCAGCGGGAGCCCGCTGCTCGCGGAGAGCTCGCTCAGCCCGACCTCGCCCCCGGCATCGGCCATCCGCTCGAGCAGATCGAAGGCGCGCTCGAGGGACTGCACGCCACCACTGCTCGCGGCGGGCTTGGCGGCCTCGGTGGACACCGGGGCGCTGCTGGCGCTGGACGTCGGCACGTCAACGGTCCTTTCAGGCGGACGGGCAAGGTGCCAGCCTACCGGGCGGGGGCGGGCGGGGCACTGCCCCATGGCAAGGAGTCTTTGCCGGTCAGGAGGCGTTTGTCCATGGTTGACGGCCGCCGCCTGCGCCCATTTGAGCTCCGCCCTGTGGATAGCTGTGTTCCGCTTAAAGAAAATTGCTTTCCACTCTATGGAAACATCCAAGCGCGCGTGGCGCCAGGGGAGGGTCTTGACGGACGCCGGGTCCGGAGTGAAGATTCCTTCAACAGTTCGTTGAAATTCTGCCCTGTGGAATGGAAGTGGGGGCACGGGTGTCCGGTCCGGACGTGAGTGATGTGAACGACGTCAACCTGGTACTGCGCTCGACACGCGTCATCACCCCAGAGGGGACGCGCGCCGCGTCCGTCGCCGTCGCCGCCGGAAGGATCGCGGCCGTGCTGCCGTACGACGCCGAGGTACCGGCCGGGGCCCGGCTCGAGGACGTCGGTGACGACGTCGTGCTCCCCGGCCTCGTCGACACCCATGTCCATGTGAACGACCCCGGCCGCACCGCGTGGGAGGGCTTCTGGACCGCCACCCGCGCGGCCGCGGCCGGCGGCATCACCACGCTGCTCGACATGCCGCTGAACTCGCTCCCGCCCACCACCACCGTGGACAACCTCCGCACCAAGCAGGAGGTGGCCGGGCCCAAGGCGCACGTGGACACCGGCTTCTGGGGCGGGGCGATCCCGGACAACACCAAGGATCTGCGGCCCCTGCACGACGCCGGCGTCTTCGGCTTCAAGTGCTTCCTGTCCCCGTCGGGCGTCGAGGAGTTCCCCGAGCTCGACCAGGGGCAGCTCGCCCGCTCCCTGGCCGAGATCGCCGGCTTCGGCGGCCTGCTGATCGTGCACGCCGAGGACCCGCACCATCTGGCGGCCGCGCCGCAGCAGCCCGGCCCGAGGTACGCCGACTTCCTCGCGTCCCGCCCGCGCGACGCGGAGAACACCGCGATCGGAAACCTGATCGCCCAGGCCAGGCGGCTGGACGCCCGCGTGCACGTGCTGCATCTGTCGTCCGGTGACGCGCTGCCGCTGCTCGCGGCGGCGAAGACGGAGGGTGTGCGGATCTCCGTCGAGTCCTGTCCGCACTTCCTCACCCTCACCGCCGAGGAAGTCCCGGACGGGGCCACCGAGTTCAAGTGCTGCCCGCCGATCCGTGAGGCGGAGAACCAGGACGCCCTGTGGGCGGGCCTGGCCGACGGCACGATCGACTGCATCGTCTCCGACCACTCGCCCTGCACCACCGACCTCAAGACCCCCGACTTCGCCACCGCCTGGGGCGGGATCTCCTCGCTCCAGCTGGGCCTCCCGGCCATCTGGACCGAGGCGCGCCGGCGCGGTCACACCCTGGAGGACGTCGTCCGCTGGATGTCGTCCGCCCCGGCGGAGCTCGCGGGTCTGACGCAGAAGGGCGCCATCGAGGCCGGCCGCGACGCCGACTTCGCCGTCCTCGCCCCCGACGAGACCTTCACCGTGGACCCGGCCGAGCTCCACCACCGCAACCAGGTCACGGCCTACGCCGGAAAGACCCTCCACGGCGTCGTGAGGTCGACATGGCTGCGCGGCACGCGGATCGTGGAGAACGGCACCCTCGCCGAGCCGACCGGCCGGCTGCTCGAAAGGAACAACTGAAACCGTGGCGACACCGTCCTTCACCGGCAACGCGAATCCGTACGCGGGCGGCGACCCGTACGCCGACTACCGCACCGCGGACTTCCCGTTCACCGGCTACGCCAACCTCGCCGACCGTCGGCTCGGCGCCGGTGTGATCGCCGCCAACGACGAGTTCTTCGCCCAGCGGGAGAACCTCCTCGTCCCCGAGGCCGCCGAGTTCGACCCCGAGCATTTCGGCCACAAGGGCAAGATCATGGACGGCTGGGAGACCCGCCGCCGCCGCGGTGTCTCGGCCGAGCACCCGTGGCCGACCGCCGACGACCACGACTGGGCGCTCGTCCGCCTGGGCGCCCCCGGTGTGATCCGCGGCATCGTCGTCGACACCGCCCATTTCCGAGGCAACATGCCGCAGGCCGTGTCCATCGAGGGCACGTCCGTCGAGGGCGCCCCCACGCCGGAGGAGCTCTTCTCCGACGGCGTGAAGTGGACCACCGTCGTCCCGCGCACCGCCGTCGGCGGCCACGCGGCCAACGGCTTCGAGGTCACTGCCGAGCAGCGCTTCACACACCTGCGCGTCAACCAGCACCCCGACGGCGGCATCGCCCGGCTGCGCGTGTACGGCGAGGTCGTACCGGACCCGAAGTGGCTCGCCACGCTCGGCACCTTCGACGTGGTGGCCCTGGAGAACGGCGGCTCCGTCCAGGACGCGTCCAACCGCTTCTACTCGCCGCCCGCCAACACCATCAACCCGGGCCGCTCCCGCAAGATGGACGACGGCTGGGAGACCGCCCGCCGCCGCGACCAGGGCAACGACTGGATCCGCTACCAGCTCGTCGCCGAGTCCGAGATCCGCGCCGTCGAGATCGACACCGCCTGCCTCAAGGGCAACTCGGCGGGCTGGGCCTCCCTGTCCGTCAAGCAGGGCGAGGACGGTGAGTGGACCGAGTTCCAGCCGCGGACCCGTCTGCAGCCCGACACCAACCACCGCTTCGTGCTGGACACCCCGGCGGTCGGCACGCACGTGCGCATCGACATCTTCCCGGACGGAGGGTTCTCCCGCCTCCGCCTCTTCGGTTCCCTCACGGAGCAGGGCGCGGCCCGATTGGCGGCCCGCCACCGCGAGCTGGGTGGCTGACGACATCTCCCGTGCGCGGGGCGCACCGGAACGGCAGCACCGGTGCGCCCCACGCACGTGCACGGACCGCGTGGCCCCACGCACAGGTCTGAGTTCAGGCCGCGTGGCCGCCGTCGACCGACAGCTCGGCGCCCGTGATGTACGCCGCCTCGCCGCCCGCGAGGTAGGCGACCAGCGACGCCACCTCGTCGGGGTCGCCGAAGCGGCCGAGCGCGGTGAGCGCGCTCTGGGCCTGGGCGAACGGGCCGTCGGCCGGGTTCATGGAGGTGTCGACGGGGCCGGGGTGGACGATGTTCGCGGTGATGCCGCGCTCGCCCAGTTCCCGTGCCAGGGCCTTGGTCAGGCCGATCAGCGCGGACTTGCTCATGGCATAGAGAGTCCCGCCCGGGCCGGGCACACGCCGGGTCATGCACGTGCCGATGGTGATGATCCGCCCGCCCTTCTCCATGCGCGCGGCAGCCGCCTGCGAGGCGAGGAAGACGCCGCGTACGTTGATGCCGAGCACATGGTCGACGTCCGCGGGTGACAGGCTCTCCAGTGGGCCGAGCAGGCCCACGCCCACGTTGTTGACCAGCACGTCGAGCCGGCCGAGCTCCGCCACGGCACGCTCCACCGCGCCCGCCGCCTCGACGGCGTCCGCCGCGTCGGCGCGCAGCGCCACCCCGCGCCGGCCGGTCGCCCCGATCCTGCGCACGACCTCGTCGGCGGCCTCCTTGTCCTGGACGTACGTGATGGCTACATCCGCTCCCTCCAGGGCCAGCCGGAGCGCGGTTGCCGCGCCGATCCCGCGGCTGCCGCCGGTCACCAGGGCCACCTTGCCGTTCATCGAAGTCTCCTCGTCCATCGGCGAATGGTGATGACTTCCATGACATCGGGCCGCAGCCCTGGACACCGGCGGCGATCGGACACGGCGATCGGACAGAGCCATCGGACGGCGATCGGACACGGCGATCGGACACGGCGATCGGACACGGCGATGAGTTCCGGCCGAGGATGGAGTCAGAGCTCGTAGACCGAGGAAAGGAATCCCCCATGGCCAAGCTGACCCTGACCCAGTTCCTGTCGCTCGACGGCGTCTGCCAGGCACCCGGCGGCCGGAACGAGGACACCCGCGGCGGCTTCGAGCACGGCGGCTGGAGCTTTCCGTTCGCGGACGAGGACTTCGGCGCCTTCATCGACGGGGTCTTCGACCGCGTCGGGGCCTTCCTCCTCGGCCGCCGGACGTACGAGATCTTCTCCGGCTACTGGCCGCAGGTGACCGACGACAACGATCCGATTGCCTCCCGCCTCAACTCCCTTCCCAAGTACGTGGTTTCCACGACCCTGGAGAAGGCCGACTGGAACAACTCCACGATCATCTCCGGCAATGTCGCCGACGAGGTGGCCCGGCTCAAGAGGGAGCTCGGCGACGGCGAGCTCCAGATCCACGGCAGTGGTGCGCTCGCCCGGTCCCTGATGGCCCACGACCTCATCGACGAGTTCCATCTGCTGGTCTTCCCCGTGGTGCTGGGCTCGGGCCTGAGGCTGTTCGCCGACGGAACGATGCCCACGCGCCTCACGCTCGACTCGTCCTCAACCACCGGTACGGGCGTGGCCATCCACACCTACCGGACCGCCGGCCGGCCCGAGTACGGCACGTTCGGACTCCCCGAGTGAGGAGTCACCGGACACGGTGACAGCTCCTGTCGGCCGTGAGGTGCTGCTCATGCTCCCGCATGCCCCACGGGGAGCCGTATTCCGTGAGCAGATCGAGGAACGGCCTGGGTGCGAAGGCCTCCGGTCCCAGCACCCCCGCCTCTGACCACGCGCCGGTCGCCACGAGCTCCAGGGCGACGACGGGATTGACGGCGGTCTGCCAGACCACGGCCTGGGATCCGTACTCCTTCATGGACCACTCGTTGTCGACCACGTGGTACAGGTACACCTCCCGCGGCCGGCCGTCCTTGCGCCCCTTGACCCAGGTGCCCGCGCAGGTCTTGCCGCGCATCCGGTCCCCGAGTGTGGCCGGGTCGGGCAGACACGCCGCGACGACGTCGCGGGGCGACACGCGCACCGGCCCCTCGGGCCCGGGCACCGTGACGGGTTCCGTCCGGTCCAGGCCCACCTGGTGCAGCACCCGCAGGGTGTTGATGAAGTCGCCGCCGAGCCCGTACTTGAAGGTGACGCGACCGGCGTCGACCCAGCGGGGGATCAGCAGGACCTCCTCGTGCTCGACGTTGACGCACTCGACCGGTCCGATGCCCTCCGGGAAGTCGAAGACCTCCGGCTCGGTGAAGGGGTCTGTCGTGAACCAGCCGCGGTCCTTCTCGTAGACCACCGGCGGATTGAGGCACTCCTCGATCGTGGTCCAGATGTTGAACGAGGGGGCGAAGTCATAGCCGTCCACGGTCAGATCGGCACCGTCACGTACCCCGATCTCCTCGATGGTGTCGAACAGTTCGTCGGCGGCGTACCGGGCGAACACATCGGAGAGCCCGGGCTCCACGCCCATGCCGACGAGCGCGAGCCTGCCGCTCTGCTCCCAGGCGTCCGCCAGCAGGAACTGCTCGTCCCCGAGCTTGACCCCGCACTCCTCGTACGGGCGCTCCGCATGCGGCCGCGACAGCGACATCGCCATGTCCAGGTAGTGGGCACCGGCGGCGAGGGCCGCGCGGAACAGCGGCATGACGAAGCGCGGATCGGTCGCGTTGAGCAGGACGTCACAGCGTTCCCGTACGAGCAGTTCCGTGACCGCCGACTCGTCCGAGGCGTCGATGCGGGTGGCGGCGAAGCGGCCCTCCTGCCGGGCGGTGCCCGCGCCCGCCGTCCCGGGAGCGGCGAGAGCCGCCACGGCCGCCTCGGCGCGCGACACGTCGTAGTCCGCGACGACCATGTGCTCGAAGAATCCACGGCGAGCGGCGATCCGGGTGACGGCTGTCCCCACTCCACCGGCGCCGACCAGCAAGATGCGCATAACGAGGTCCTTCCCTCTTCCCGGGGACACTCCCGGCCCCCGATGAAACTCACCGGGGACTGATAGCGTCAATGGTGTTGGCATAAGCTCGGCGACGTGCGAAGGGGCAGGCCGTGCCCAAGAAGGTGGTCCCGGACTCCGAGCGGCGACGGCGCCGCCCGACGAAGACCGGTGTGGTTCTTTCGGAGCAGCTGATCGTGACGACGGCGCTGCGCATGCTGCGCGAGCACGGCAGCGAGGGACTGACCGCACGCCGGCTCGGGGCGGCGTTGGGGGCGGATCCGAGCACCCTCTACCGCTACTTCCGCGGCATGGACGAGTTGACGCTGGCGGTCGGCGACGAGCTGACCGGACGTGCGCTGCGCGGCTGGTCGGCCACGGCGGACTGGCAGGCGGACCTGCGGGACCTGGGGCTGCGCATTCACGCCGCCTATCTGGCGCATCCCCAGGCGGCGGTGCTGACCGCGAGCCGGGTCTCCGGACGCGCACATGAGATCGCCTCGGACGAGATCATCCTGGGAGTACTGCACCGCGCAGGCTTCCCGACGCCCGCCGCAGTGCGTATCTACCACTGCTTCATCGACCAGACGCTGGCCTTCGCGGCGCTTGACGCCGCCGCGCTGGCGCTGCCCGAGGCGGCCCGCCGGGCCGACGAGGCCGTATGGCAGGCCACGTACGCCCGGCTGCCGGCGGACACGCACCCCCATATCGCGCCCGCGGCCCCCCATCTGATCGCGGAGATGAACATCAGCGCCTATCCGGGGGCGCTCGACATGCTCATCGCCAGTGCCGCGGCCCAGCTCGCGGCGTTGTGACCGCACAGGTCAGGTGCGGCGGCTCCGGTCCGCGATCATCAGGAACGCGAAGCCGAGCACCGTGACCACGATGTGCGCATAGAGCTCCCTGCCCTCCAGGAAGCCGATCGGCTCGATGAGCCACCGGGTGAAGCCCATCAGCGCGAACCAGCCCCCGGTCAGCTGGCGCAGCACCCCGCAGACGCCCACGACGAGCAGTGCCATCCCGATGAACTCCAGAAGCTTCTTCATACCGTGATCGTCGCCCCGCCGGACAACGTGCCGCGTCCGTCGACGGCATGCACCGCTGCGTCCAAAGTCCGAGACCGCGTGACTTTGGTAGCTGTCGACGCTCGCGCGGCGATGCCGGGCCCCTCAGCTGCGTAGATTTGTCGATATGACGCGTACGGAGTACTCCTGGCTGCTGCCGTCGGCCATCGCCGGCCCTCCGGACCCGGAGCTTCCGGGCGACCGGGGTCGTGAGCGTCCCCGTCGGACCGTGCGCGACTGGGTCGTGGACACCGTCGCGTTCCTGTTCGCTGCCGTCATCGGGCTCCTCGCGGCGGAGGCGGGCAAGCAGGCCGGCAACGCCGAGGTCGTCGTCATCGCCGACCAGCTGATCGGCGCGGCGGCCTGCTGTGCGGTGTGGTTGCGGCGGCGCTGGCCCGTGGGGCTCGCCGCCGTGCTCATCGCCGTCGGCCTCGTCGTTCCCGTCGCGGGCGGCGCGATGCTCGTGAGCCTGTTCAGCCTGGCCGTGCACCGGCCGTTCCGTCCGGTCGCCGTGCTGGGTTCCCTCGCGGTGGTGTGCGCGGTGGCCACGGCGTTCGTGCGGCCCGATCCCGATCCGAACGTCACCGCACTGGTCAACATCGTCGCCGGGATCGTCCTTGTGCTGCTGGCGATCGGCTGGGGGATGCTCGTACGCTCCCGTCGCCAGCTTGTCGTGGCCCTCCGCGATCGCGCCCACCGGGCCGAGGCGGAGGCGGAGCTGCGCGCCCAGCAGGCGCAGCGCCTCGCGCGCGAGGCCATCGCCCGCGAGATGCACGACGTCCTCGCGCACCGGCTGACCCTGCTCTCCGTGCACGCCGGCGGGCTGGAGTTCCGTCCCGACGCGCCGCCGGCCGAGATCGCCCGCGCCGCCGGCGTCATCCGCGACAGCGCCCACGAGGCGCTCCAGGACCTGCGCGAGATCATCGGCGTACTGCGCGCGCCGGGCGAGGGCGACGGAGACGAGGGGGACCGGCCGCAGCCCACGCTCGCGACCCTCGGCGCACTCGTCGAGGAGTCCCGGCGCGCGGGTATGAGGATCACCCTCGACAACCGCGTCGCCGACCCCGCCGCGACCCCGGCCGCAACCGGACGTACCGTCTACCGCATCGCCCAGGAAGGCCTCACCAACGCCCGCAAGCACGCCCCGGGAGCCGAGGTGACGGTCTCCCTGGGCGGGGGCCCCGGGGACGGTCTCACCGTCGAGGTGCGCAACCCGGCCCCGGCAGGCGCGGTGACCGAGGTGCCCGGTTCCGGCCAGGGCCTGATCGGCTTGACCGAACGCGCGACGCTCGCGGGCGGCAGCCTGGAGCACGGGAAGACGGCCGACGGAGGGTTCATGGTCCGATCCTGGCTACCGTGGCCCTCATGACCATCCGGCTGCTCATCGTCGACGACGATCCCCTCGTCCGCGCGGGACTCACCTTCATGCTCGGCGGGGCCGAGGACATCGAGATCGTCGGGGAGGCCGCCGACGGCTCCGAAGTCACCGCGCTCGCCGACCGGTTGCGGCCCGACGTGGTCCTGATGGACATCCGGATGCCCGTGGTGGACGGACTCACCGCCACCGAACGGCTCCGGGCCCGCGCCGAGGCGCCCGAAGTCGTCGTCCTCACCACCTTCCACGCCGACGAGCAGGTCCTGCGCGCGCTGCGGGCCGGGGCGGCGGGGTTCGTGCTGAAGGACACCCCGCCCGCCGACATCGTCGCGGCCGTGCGCCGCGTCGCGGCGGGGGACCCGGTGCTGTCGCCGGCCGTCACCCGCCGGCTGATGACCCGGGTCGCGGCCACCGCGCCCGACGACCGCGCCGGGCGGGCCCGGGTCCGGCTCGACGCACTGGCCGAGCGGGAACGCGAGGTCGCCGTGGCGGTCGGCCGGGGCCACTCGAATGCGCAGATCGCGGCCGCGCTGTACATGAGCGTGCCGACCGTGAAGACGCACGTCTCCCGCATCCTGGCCAAGCTCGGCCTGAACAACCGTGTCCAGATCGCGCTGCTGGTGCACGACGCGGGGCTGCTGGACGAGGACGCGGCGCAGTAGGCCGCGCTGGTGCTCCGGTCCGACCCGATCCCGGCGTACGCAAGGTCCCGGAAGCGCTGAGGGCGGATCACCCCGAGCTCCGCTTCCGGCCCGTCGTCCGCACCACCATGAAGACGGTGCTCCCCTGGGGACCGGCCAACGCGGCCCGTTTCTTACTGGGATGAGCCGTTCACCTCCACGACACCCCAGCCCACCTGGAATGTTCGATTCCGTGAGCATGCTGCACCCGTGAGACGCATCGTGGGAATCGTCCTGGCGGTGCTGCTGATCGGCGGTGTGGCAGTAGCCGTCGTGGCAGGCCGGGAAAGCCAGGGCACGGGCACGGCAACGAAGACCGTGCGCGGAGTGATCGGGTCGGAGAAGGCGGAGTTCTTCGCCGATCCCGAGGTGGTGAAGAGCCTGGCTGCCAAGGGCTTCACCGTGAAGACGGAGACGTCCGGCTCCTGGGACATGGAGCAACTTCCCCTGGCCGGTTACGACTTCGCCTTCCCCGCCTCCAAGGCACCGGCCGACGAGCTGCGCGGGAAGTCGAAGATCCAGGGCGCGCCGCTGCGGCCCTTCTACTCGCCCCTCGTCGTGGTCGCCCACCGCAAGGCCGCCGAGATCCTCGCCGGCAACGGGCTCGCCACGCTGAGCGGCAAGGCCACGGGGACCCTGCGCATGGGTCCGTACCTCGACGCGGCGAAGGCCGACCGGACCTGGCAGCAGCTCAAGGGGTCCGCCGGACACGCCGAGCTGAGCGGCACGGTGTTCATCAGCAGTACCGATCCGCTCGCCTCCAGCTCCGGGGCGCTGTATCTGGCCGCGGCCTCGTACGTCGCCGACGGCGGAAAGGTCGCGGCGGACGACGCCGCGGTCGCGCGCACCGCGCCGCTGCTGAAGAAGCTGACCTCGGTGCAGGGTGCACAGCAGACCAGCTCCGACGCGCCGTTCCGGGACTTCATCAGCGGGGTCGGCAATCCGCTGGTGCTCGTGTACGAGTCGCAGGTCGCCTCACTGCTGCTGCAGAAGCAGGACGTCGGGGACCTGGTGGTGCTCTACCCGGACACCACCGTCTCCAGCGACCACACCCTCGTACCGCTCACGGAGAGCGGTCGTGAGCTGGGCGAACTGCTCGCGACGGACAAGTGGCTGCGGGAGCTCGCGGTACGGCACGGATTCCGGCCGCAGGGGGCGGCCGCCGAGTTCACCGCCGCGACCGCGGCGCACACCGACTATCTCAACCAGAAGCTGACCGGAGTCCGCCAGGCGCCCGTGCCCACCTCCAAGGTGCTGCACACGATGGCGCAGCGGGCTCGGTCGTAGGGGGGCCGACATGACCGAGAGAAGTACCGGGAACAGCACCGGTAACAGCACCGAGATGAGCATCGGGAACAGCGGCGACGCACTCGTTCTCACTCCGCCGGAGCCCGTCGCCCCGGTCCGTGCCGAACAGGCCACCGGGCTCGTACCGCTGGACGACTCCGTGCGGGACGAGATGACGCGACGCGCTGATGAGTACGTCGGCTCGCTGGCCGGGCTGGACGCCCGTTCCCCCGAGTTCGCCGGCCGGATCGGGGAGATCGCGGGGCTCGGCGCGGGCGAGATCCGCAGCGCCGCGCAGCAGTCCAACCGGATGCTGGACCGTACGGTCCGCTCGCTCGCGGGCAGCGGTGAGGACGCCCCGTCACGGGTCGCCTCCTCGCTCGTCGAACTGCGGCGCACGGTCGAGGACCTGGACCCGCGGGACGCGCCGGGCAAGGGCGCGCGAAAGTTCCTGTCCAGGCTGCCGGGCGGGAACAGGTTCCGCGACCACGTCGCCAGGTACGCCTCGTCGCAGACGACGCTGAACAGGATCGTGGGCGCCCTGCGCGGCGGCCAGGACGAACTGCGCCGCGACAACGCCGCGCTGCACACCGAGCGGGCCCGGCTCTGGGAGACGATGGGCAAGCTCCAGGAGTACACAGTCCTCACCGACGCCCTCGACGCCGCCGTCGAGCAGCGCATCGCCGCCACCCCCGACCCGGTCCAGGCGGACGCCCTGCGCGCCGACGTGCTCTTTCCGGTCCGGCAGAAGCACCAGGACCTGCTCACCCAGCTCGCGGTGTGCGCACAGGGGTACCTGGCCATGGACGTCGTGCGCCGCAACAACGAGGAGCTCATCAAGGGCGTCGACCGCGCGGCGACCACCACGGTCTCGGCGCTGCGCATCGCCGTGATGCTGTCCTCCGCGCTGGAGAACCAGCGCAAGGTGACCGAGCAGGTCAACACGCTGCGCGCGACCACCGAGGACCTGATCCGGGGCAACGCGGAGATGCTCGCCACCCAGAGCGGCGAGATCCAGCGGATCGCCGCCGACCCGGCGGTCGGCGCGGAGACCCTGCGGACGGCGTTCCAGCAGATCTACCGGACCCTCGACGCGATCGACACGTACAAGGTCCAGGCGACGGAGTCGATGGCGGCGACGGTCGAGTCCCTGACGGCGGAACTCCAGGCGGCGAGCACGCATCTGGAGCGAACGCGCCGTTCGGGCGCGCTGGAAGGCGGTGGTCTCGCATGACGATCCGGACGAGTACGCGTACGGGGGTGTGGGCCGCCGTGACCGCCCTGGCCGTCATGGTCACGGCGGGGTGCGGGAGCGACGCGCCCGACAAGCAGCCCGACACCACCTACCGGCCCGGCACCCTGAGGGTTCTCGCGAGCAGCGAGCTCTCCGACATGAAGCCCGTCCTGGACGCGGCCGCGAAGGCGACCGGGGTCACCGTGCGGCCCACGTGGGCCGGGACGCTCGATGCCGTCGAGCAGGTCGCGTCGGGGAAGGCGGACGGGAAGTACGACGCCATCTGGCTGTCGTCCAACGACTATCTGCGGCTGCGGCCCGAGAGCGCGGGCCGGATCAGCAGCGAGACGCCCGTCATGACGTCGCCGGTCGCGATCGGGGTCAAGCCCGAGAAGGTACGGCAGCTCGGGTGGAAGCCGGAGTCCGTCACCTGGTCGCAGCTGCACAAGGCCGTCGCGGACGGACGCCTGACCTACGGAATGACCGACCCCGAGCGGTCCAACTCCGGCTTCTCGGCGCTGATCTCGGTGGCCTCCGGCCTCTCGGGCGCGCAGTCCGCGCTCACCGAGGCCGACGTGGCCAAGGCGACCCCGCAGCTGAAGGAGTTCTTCGCCGGGCAGAAGCTGACCTCCGGCTCCTCCGGCTGGCTCGCCTCCGCGTACGAGCGGCGGGGGACGGTGGACGCGCTCGTCAACTACGAGTCCGTGCTGATGTCCACGAAGCTGACCGTGATCCGCCCTCAGGACGGTGTCGTGACGGCCGACTACCCGTTCACGCTCCTCACCTCGGCGCCCCAGGAGGCGCGCGAGTCCGGCAGGACGCTCACCGACTACCTGCGCGGGCCCGAGGCGCAGAAGGCGATCACGGAGAAGACGTTCCGCCGCCCGGTCGTTACATCCGTACGGCCGGCGGCCGGTCTGGCCCTGGACCAGCGGCGCGAACTGCCCTTCCCCGGCAGCCGGTCCGTCGCGGACGGGCTTCTGGACTCGTACGAGAACAAGCTGCGCCGGCCGTCCCGCACGGTGTACGTCCTCGACACCTCCGGGTCGATGGAGGGCGAGCGGCTGGAGGGTCTGAAGGCGGCGCTGGTGGAGCTGACCGGAGATTTCCGGGACCGCGAGGAGGTGACGCTGATGCCGTTCGGCTCGCAGGTGAAGCGGCAGCTCACGCACACGCTCGACCCGGCCGACCCGGACGCGGGACGGGACGCGATCCGCAAGGCCGCGGAGCAGCTCTCGGCGCATGGCGGCACGGCGATCTTCGGCAGTCTGCGGGACGCCTACGCCTACCTGGGCCGGGGGTCCTCCGAGGACGCGTTCACCTCGGTGGTCCTGATGACGGACGGGGAGAACACGACCGGGGCCTCGGCCGAGGACTTCGAGGCGTACTACGGGGGGCTGCCGGCCGAGCAGCAGCACACGCCCGTCTTTCCCATCTTCTTCGGCGACTCCGACCGCGGAGAGCTGAACCGGATCGCCGAGCTCACCGGCGGGCGGCTCTTCGACGCGGAGAAGGACTCGCTGGAAGGCGCCTTCGAGGAGATCCGTGGCTACCAGTAGCAGCCGGGTGCTCGGCTATCTCGAGTCCAGGAAGAACCTCGCAGGGAGCGCGTGCGGGCTGCTCGGGCTCGGGCTGACGTTCGCGGGAGTCGCGGGCGCGTACTGGCCCGTCGTCATCGCCGGGCTGTACGGGGCGGGCGCGCTGATCGCGCCACCGGAGCGGCCGAAGGCGCCCGGCTTCCCGGAGCCCGCCCAGCAACTGGATGCTCTGCGCGGCGACTTCGGGCGGCTGCAGGGCTACCTCGCGGAGGTGGACCTGCCGCCCGCCGCGGCCGGCCGGCTCACCGAGCTGGACGCGCTGCTTGCCGCGCTGCTGGAGCCCGGGTGGGTCGCCGACGCGCTCGCCACCGATCCGGAGGCGGTGCACGCGCTGTCCCGCGCGATCCGGCAGGACATCCCCGAGTCGGTCGACACCTACACCCGTACCCGGTGGTGGACCCGGCTCAATCCGGGGAGCGAGCCACCGGAGCGGCACCTGGAGCGCCAGCTCGGCCTTCTGCACACGGAGGCCGAAGCCATGGCGTCCGCCCTGCGCGAGCAGGAGGCGCGACGCCAGCAGACCCACACGCGCTACCTGGAGGACCGCGGCCACGGCGCCTGACGGAGAGACGACGTCTTCGACCAGCGGGCACCCACCACGATCCGGTCCGTCCGGCGTTCGACGACGGACACGCGGGCTCTCGCCTTCGGGCACGGCATCCACTACTGCCTGGGGGCGCCACTGGCGCGGCTGGAGACGGGCATCGCGATCCGGACCCTGCTGGAGCGCTGCCCCGGCCTCGCCCTCGATCCCGAGGGCGGGCCGTTCGACTGGCTGCCGGGCATGCTCATTCGCGGTGTCCGCCGCCTGCCCGTCAGATGGTGACGTTCCTGCGACGCCGGGTCCCTCAGCCGTCCAGCCCCGGGATCTCCTCGATTCGTACCGGTCTGTGCTCCCGCCGCGACACTTCGCAGGCCTCGGCCACACGCAGCGCCTCCAGCGCCTCACGGCCGTCGCACGGGTTGGCCAGTTCACCGGCGGCGACCTGGATGAAGGCGTCCAGCTCGGCCTCGTACGCCGTGGCGAAGCGCTCCAGGAAGCCGGGCCAAGGCTTGTCGGCGGGGGGCGGGCCCTGCGGCTCGGTGGAGGTGATCGGCGTACGGTCGTCGAGGCCGACGGCGACCGTGTCCAGTTCGCCGCAGAGCTCCATGCGGACGTCGTAGCCCGCGCCGTTGCAGCGCGTCGCCATGGCGGAGACCAGCACTCCGTCGTCCAGCGTCAGCACCGCCGCCGCGGTGTCGACGTCGCCCGCTTCACGGAACATCGCGGGCCCCGCGTCCGAGCCGGTGGCGTACACGTCGACGATCTCGCGGCCCGTGATCCAGCGCAGGATGTCGAAGTCATGGACCAGACAGTCGCGGTAGAGACCGCCGGACAGCGGCAGATACGCGGCGGGCGGCGGAACCGGGTCCGCCGTGATGGCCCGTACGGTGTGGAGCCGGCCGAGGCGTCCCGAGCGCACCAGCTCTCGGGCCGTGCCGTACCCCGCGTCGAATCGGCGCATGAAGCCGAGCTGGAGCACGGTGCCCGCGCTGTCCACCTCGCGCAGCGCGCCCAGGGTCCCCGGCAGGTCGAGGGCGATCGGTTTCTCGCAGAAGGCGGGCAGTCCGCTGCGGGCCGCCCGGCCGATCAGATCGGCGTGGGCGGCGGTGGCGGAGGCGATGACGACGGCGTCGACGCCCCAGGTGAATACCTCGTCGACGGAGGGGGCCGCGGTGGCACCGATGCGGTCCGCGACCTCACGCGCCCGTTTGGCGTCGGTGTCGGCGACCACCAGGGAGCCGACCTCGCGGTGACGGCTGAGGACGCCCGCGTGAAAGGCGCCGATACGTCCGGTTCCGATGAGTCCGATGCGCATGGCCCCAAGGTGGAGTCCGCCCCGCGACCCTGTCAAGCATTTGTCCTGACAATCGAACCGTGCAACTTCCGGTCATCAAACCCTGCGACTACGCTCGCAACGTGCCCAAACAGCCCAGAGACGCGACGAGAGACACGACGGAAGCCACCGTTTCGCTCCAGCTCGGCGTGGACCGCACCAGCCCCGTCCCGCTGTATTTCCAGCTCTCCCAGCAGCTGGAGGCGGCCATCGAGCACGGCACGCTCACCCCGGGCAGCCTGCTCGGCAACGAGATCGAGCTGGCCGGCCGGCTGGGCCTGTCCCGGCCGACCGTGCGGCAGGCCATCCAGTCACTCGTCGACAAGGGGCTGCTGGTGCGCCGCCGGGGCGTGGGCACCCAGGTCGTGCACAGCCAGGTCAAGCGGCCGCTGGAGCTGAGCAGCCTCTACGACGACCTCGAGGCGGCCGGCCAGCGCCCGGCGACCCGCGTGCTGCAGAACACCGTCGAGCCCGCGACCGCGGAGGTCGCCGCCGCGCTCGGGGTGCCGGAAGGCAGCGACGTCCACATGATCGAGCGGCTGCGGTACGCGCACGCGGAGCCGATGGCCCATCTGCGCAACCATCTGCCCGCCGGGCTGCTGCCCCTGGACAGCGAGCAGCTGGAGTCCACCGGGCTCTACCGCATGATGCGGGCCGCGGGCATCACGCTGCACAGCGCCCGCCAGTCGGTCGGGGCCCGTGCCGCGACCGCCGACGAGGCCGAGCGGCTGGGCGAGGAGACGGGCGCGCCGCTGCTGACCATGCAGCGGACCACCTTCGACGACACCGGGCGCGCCGTCGAGTTCGGCTCGCACGTCTACCGGGCCTCGCGGTACGCCTTCGAGTTCCAGCTCCTCGTCAGGCCGTAGGGTCCGTATTCCGTGCACCGGCATGCGTAAGAATGTTCGGACAAAGCATTGACGGGTCGGCGCCGCCGACGTAAAAACTCACCCAGCCGCAATCGGGCGGCCGGGAGAGAAGGCGGACACCCCATGCGTACACCCCGCACGGCAGCAGTCCTGCTCGCCGCACTCGCACTCGCCGTGGCCGGATGCAGCAGCTCCGGCGGCAAGGACTCCGAGGAGAAGCCCGAGGGCGGGGGAGGCGGCGGCAAGCCCGCCACGACCGAGCGGCTGAAGATCGCGATGGTGACCCACTCCGGCGAGGGCGACACCTTCTGGGACATCGTCCAGCGCGGCGCCAAGGACGCGGCGGAGAAGGACAACGTCGAGTTCCTCTACGCGGCGAACAAGGAGGGCAAGGAGCAGGCCCAGCTCGTCCAGACCTACATCGACCAGAAGGTCGACGGCATTGTCGTCACCCTCGCCAAGCCCGAGGCGGTCAGGGACGTCGTCAAGAAGGCGGTCGCCGCCGGGATACCCGTCGTCACCATCAACTCCGGCGGGCAGTTCTCGGCCGAGGTCGGCGCGCTCAGCCACATCGGCCAGGACGAGTCCGTGGCCGGCGAGGCCGTCGGTGACGAGCTCAACAAGCGCGGGAGGAAGAAGGCGGTCTGCGTCATCCACGAGCAGGGCAACGTCTCGCTCGAGGACCGCTGTGCGGGAGTGAAGAAGACCTTCGAGGGGACCGTCGAGAACCTCAACGTCGACGGCACCAACATGCCCGCCACCACCTCCTCCATCGAGGCGAAGCTGCAGAGCGGGAAGGACATCGACGCGGTCGTCACTCTCGGCGCGCCGTTCGCCGCCGCCTCCGTCCAGGCCAGGCAGAGCGCCGGCAGCACGGCGGAGATCGACACCTTCGACCTCAACGCCGAGGTCGTCAAGCGCCTCAAGGCCAAGGAGGTCGGCTTCGCCGTCGACCAGCAGCCGTACCTCCAGGGCTACCTCGCCGTCGACGAAATGTGGCTCAACAAGACCAACGGCAATGTCATCGGCGGCGGCAAGCCGGTCCTCACCGGACCCGCGCTCGTGACCGAGAAGGACGTGCCCGCCCTCGAGAAGCTCACGGCCGACGGCACCCGATGACGTCCGTCCGGCGTCCGATGGGCTGCGCCCGGCGTCCGATGGCGTCCGTCCGGCGTCCGATGGGCTGCGCCCGGCGTCCGATGGCGTCCGTCCGGCGTCCGATGGGCTGCGCCCGGCGTCCGATGGCGTCCGTCCGGCGTCCG